>NZ_RYDM01000001.1:0-120670 GCF_003984825.1 Flavobacterium sp. RSP46 | reverse complement strand
CAGGACGGATTCGAACCCTATATTTATTTAATTTTTCCTAAAAATTAGACATAAAAAAAACCTCCAAATTGCTTTGAAGGTTTTAGAGGCATCGTCCGGATTCGAACCGGAGTAGGAGCTTTTGCAGAGCCCAGCCTAGCCACTCGGCCACGACGCCCTGTTGAATGGACGGCAAAAGTACTCAAAAAGTTTAAAGTTTAAAAGTTTAAAGTTTAAAAGTTTTAAAAAATATTTTTAATTTAGCTTCTATATTCTTCCAATTCAATAGTAACTGCTTCAACATCACCACCAATAGGAGGGTTTAGTTTAGAAACCGCCACAATAATTCTGGAAATTTCCGGAATTTCTTCAAAGATTCGCGTTAAGATTCGGTGTGCCACATGTTCTAATAAGTCTGAACGAATCGCCATTTCTTCTACAACGATATGATTTAAGAGCACATAATCCACCGTGTCTTTCAAATCATCTGTGACACTGGATTTTCTCAAATCAGTCTTAACTTCTAAATTTACAATATAGTCTGACCCAATTTTTCCTTCCTCGATCAAGCAACCGTGGTAGGAGTAGGTGCGGATATTTTTAAGTTTTATAATTCCCATTATTTTATTTTTGTGTGTAAAGCGTATAATGTAAAGAGGAATCGCTAATTTTTCAAAGGTTTCTATGGAAACTTTAAACCTTTAACCTCAAACTTTTTTTATCTTTGCTAAAATAAAACAAAAAAATGTCAACTGAAGAAAAATCGCTCCATTTTATAGAACAAATCATTGAAGACAGTTTATCTAACGGTTTTCCTAAAGATAAATTACGTTTTCGTTTTCCGCCGGAGCCTAATGGCTATTTACATATTGGTCATGCTAAATCAATTTGCTTGAATTTTGGTTTAGGATTAAAGTACAATGCACCGGTTAACTTGCGTTTTGATGATACCAATCCTGCTAAAGAAGAGCAGGAATATGTAGACGCCATCAAAGAAGATTTAAAATGGTTGGGATTTAACTGGACCGAGGAATTGTATTCTTCTGATTATTTTCAGCAATTGTATGACTGGGCAATTTTGATGATTAAAAAGGGAAAAGCATATATAGACAGCCAATCCTCGGAAAAGATGGCATTGCAAAAAGGAACGCCAACACAAGCAGGTGTAGATGGGCCTTTCAGAAACCGTACTATAGAAGAAAATCTCATTTTATTTGAAGGAATGAAAAATGGAGATTTTCCGGAAGGAAGTCATGTTTTACGTGCGAAAATTGATATGGCATCTACTAATATGTTGATGCGTGATCCATTGATGTATCGTATTTTACACCGTCACCATCACAGGACAGGCAATCAATGGAATATTTATCCAATGTATGATTATGCACACGGAGAAAGCGATTATATCGAGCAAATTTCGCATTCTATTTGTACGCTTGAATTTGTAATGCACCGAGAACTATACAACTGGTTTTTAGCCCAAATTTATGATGACTCAAAAGTACGACCACAACAATATGAATTTGCCCGTTTGAACTTGAACTACACGGTAATGAGCAAACGAAAACTGTTGCAATTAGTACAGGAAAATATTGTAAACGGTTGGGATGATCCTAGAATGCCAACAATTTCAGGATTGCGAAGAAGAGGATATACCGCAGCTTCTATTCGTAAGTTTTGTGATAGTATTGGTGTTGCCAAAAGAGAAAATATAATTGATTTTTCACTTTTGGAATTTTGCCTGCGTGAAGATTTGAATAAAACCGCTCCAAGAGTTATGGCGGTTTTAGATCCTATAAAATTAGTCATCACAAATTATCCGGATGACAAAGAAGAATGGCTTGATGCCGAAAACAATCAGGAAGATGAAAGTGCAGGATTTAGGAAAGTTCCTTTTTCAAGAGAATTATTTATTGAAAAAGAAGACTTTCTAGAAGAGGCTCCTGCCAAATTTTTCCGATTGAGTTTAGGCAGAGAAGTACGTCTTAAAAACGCCTATATTATTAAAGGGGAGCGTGTTGTAAAAGATGCTGCGGGTAATATTACTGAAATTCATGTAACGTATGATGAAGACAGCAGGAGCGGGAGCGGGAGCGAAGCCAGTCAACGAAAAGTGGCCGGAACCCTGCATTGGGTTTCTATACAACACGCTCTAGAGACGGAAGTTCGGCTCTACGATCGCTTGTTTATCGATGAAGCGCCAGACAGTCATAAAGAGAAAAACTTCTTGGAATTTATGAATCCTGATTCGTTACAAATTGTAAAAGGATTTGTAGAACCAAGTTTGGCAACGGTACAATCTGGAGATAAATTTCAGTTTCAACGATTGGGTTACTTCAATGTGGATAAAGATTCAACTGAAGGCAAAATTGTCTTCAATAAAACCGTTGGATTAAAAGATGCTTGGGAAGAAAAGGGCAAAAAAGAAGAAAATTTATTGATGAACACGCAAAAAGAAATCAATAAATATGTAAAAGAAAAGGATGAAAACAATGCCAATTTGATTTTAAACAACATTGTGACTAATATAAAAAGTATAGATAATTACAGTTTAATTATTCAGACTATTGTCAAAAATATTAAGAATGATAATAACTCGTTATTGTTTTCTAATTTGATTTTACTGCATTCTGATAAGGTTAATATAAAAGATATTGACGAAGAGTCTTTAACAAAATTATATTCGATGTCATTGAAAAGCCAATTGGCAGCGGTTCGAATTTTAGTTATCGAAAACTTACAAAAGGACGGCGGTAATTTTAGTCTTTTTCAATCACAACTTTCAGAAATGAAAAATAATGAAAAAAACGATAAAGTGCTACAGGTATTAAATGATCTTACATTTTAAGAACATATTGCTAAAATAGTTTTACCAATCAAAAATCCTCTTTTTAGAGGATTTTTGATTGGTATAGTAATTTTTTATAGAAATACTATTTTTAATATTTTTATCTAATCGGAAACAACATCCATATATTGATTTTAAACGTCTTTTATAGCATAAACAACATCTTTTATAGAATTTAAAAAAACACACAAGAGCTTGCTTTTATTTGCTTTTGGTCTTGTATAATTACACTTTAACGAGTTGTTAACGGGTTGTTGTTTATAAATATGTATCTTTATAAAACGAACGTATAAAAGTAAGAATCATGTCGAATAATACAGGAAATACAGTATTGGCTCTTTTAACAGGTGTAGCTATAGGTGCAGGAGTAGGAATTTTATTCGCTCCGGATAAAGGCTCTAGAACTAGAGAAAAATTTAAAGATGGTTTTGAGGATGCTAAAAATGAATTAAAAAACAGATTTGATAGTGTATCTTTAGAATTGAAAGATAAGTTTTCGCTTGCTAAATACGATCTGGAAGGAACTTATGAGGAGCTAGTGTCTAATATGAGTCACAAGACGGATGATGTCATTTCTTTCTTAGAAGAAAAATTGGCGGAATTAAAATCTCAAAACGCCAAACTTCAAAAGTAATTTTGATTTAATTTAGTATTAAAATCTAAAAATAAGTACATGGCTTTTGAAGAACTAAAAGAAAACACAGAAAACATTCAAGAACAGGCTAAAGAATATTTGGAAGCTACCGCTGCTTATTATAAATTAAGAGGCTTTAAGCTTGCAATGAAATCAACGACAATGATCATAAAAATGTCTTTGATTTTACTTTGCTTTAGTATGGTTTTATTGTTTTGTTCTGTTGCGGCAGCATTTGCTATTGGAATAGCTTTAGATAGTTATGCCTATGGGTTTTTAATAGTTGGTGGAATTTATCTTGTACTGACAATGCTTTTATTTACTATTAAAGATAGAATTATTGAAGGACCCATTTTAGAGAAATTTTCAGAAATCTTTTTTAACGACTAATTTATGGAAACCAAAAAATATTCATCCTATGCTCAAATTGAAAGAGAACTGGAAATTTTAAGGATTGAAAAAGAAATCAGTTATCAAAAATTAGCGTATGGTTTTCAAAAAACAAAAGAGAGTTTAACCCCCTCAAATATTGTGAGTGGTGTCATAGGATCATCCTTAAATGCATTTTCAGGTTCGTACGGATCGCTATTGACCATTGCATTACCATTTGTGATTAAGTGGATAAAAAAAATAAAAAGAGGCTGATGAGCCTCTTTTTTTATGATTTGAATTTAAATTATTCTTCCGTTTCCGGAGCTTCTGGTTTTTCAGGTAATTGATAATCCGTTTTATTTTCTTTTTTAGGATTTGGTTTTCTATTACCTTTTTTCATCATTTCACCCACTTGATTGGAAGCGCTGAAAGAGGCAATCATGTTATTCAGCATGTCACTTCCTGCTTGAGGTGAATTGGGTAATAAAATTAAATTAGAATTAGAATCTGCTCCAATCGCTTGTAGCGTATCATAATGTTGTGTAACCACTATCAATGCCGAAGCTTCTTGGGAGTTGATACCAACTCTGTTCAAAACATCTACACTCTCTACTAAACCTTTAGCAATTTCTCTTCTTTGGTTCGCAATACCTTGTCCTTGTAATCGTTTACTTTCGGCTTCGGCTTCGGCTTTAGCTACAATTCTAATTCTGGAGGCTTCAGCTTCAAATCCTGCAACAGTTTTCTCTCTATCAGCTGCATTAATTCTGTTCATCGCATTTTTCACTTGAATATCCGGATCGATATCTGTTACCAATGTATTGATAATCGTATAACCATACGTAGTCATGGCTTCATTTAATTCTCTTTTTACAGCAATGGCGATATCGTCTTTTCTTTCAAAAACATCATCCAGTTTTAGCTTTGGAACTTCGGCACGAACCACATCAAACACATAAGATGTTATTTGATCGTGTGGATATTCCAGTTTATAAAAAGCATCATAAACGGTTTCTTTGATAACCATAAATTGAACCGAAACTTTTAGTTTCACAAAAACATTGTCTTTGGTTTTTGTTTCAATTATGACGTCTAATTGCTGTATTTTAAGATTAACGCGACCGGCAATTCGGTCGATTAAAGGAATTTTTAGATGTAAACCTGATTGTCTAATGTTTAAAAACCTTCCAAATCGTTCTACTACTGCAGCTGTTTGCTGTTTGACCGTAAAAAAAGAGGAAAGTAAAATAAAAAATCCAACTACTAAGAGTACTATTAATGGAATGTTCATAATGTTTTTTTTAGTTAAATAAATATCCGACAATTTACAAAAAATCTTTAGGTTTGTTCTTGTAAATTTTAAATAATATGAGAAAGATTTTGTTTGCTTTAGCTTGTGTTTTTATTTCAATAAGCACTTTTGCCCAATACAAATACCGGGATTCCAATAGAGTAGGGATTATTTTTGGAGAGAATCAATTTACCTTTAACACAAATAATTTTAAACTAAATAAGGACTGGGTTGGAATGCAGAATTTTCTATTCGAGGAAATTTTTATAATAATTGGGATATGGTGTATGTAATTCAGTTTAGCGAAAATAATTTTTCTGTAGCAACAAACAGTTTATCTTCAGTTAATGAAGATGTAAATTATAAATTAGCATGAGCTCAAGTGTCTTTACAAATGTGTTACAGGCTTATTGAAAATCATTTGAGTATTGAGTTTGGACCCGTGTTACACGGTAAATAGAAAATTAAATACAAATAACACGGAGAAAAACAATGTTATTTGCGGAATAACTTTATTAGCTAAAGATATTAGGGAGATTTCAAATTTTAATTGTTATCCAACTGTTAGAATCACTTTTGGCGTTCGTCATTTTAGAGCTAATGTTTCCTATAAATATGGAGTCAATAATATGCTTTAAAAATGGAACAACAAGAATTTAGGAGTCAACTTCAAAGGAAATCCTGGAATACTAAACGGAAATATGATAATTTATTTGTAAAATTTTACTTGTGAATTGTATAAAATATAAAGCTTCTAGCCTACAAGAGACTAGAAGCTTTATTAGTTTTAAAGAGTAGCAATTGCTTTTTGAATTCTGTTAATCGTTTCGTCTTTTCCTATTACTTCAACGATATCAAATAGGTGAGGACCTTTCAGTGCGCCAACCAAGCTCAATCGAAACGGTTGCATTACTTTTCCCATTCCAATTTCATTTTTTGTCATCCAATCTTTGACAATTGTTTCTGTGTTCATCGAAGTGAAATCGGTGATTTCTTCTATAACAGAAATTAATTCTTGCATCAATGCCGGAGTTTCTGCTTTCCAATTTTTGCTTGCTTTTTCATCATAGGCTGTTGGAGCCACAAAAAAGAAATCGCTCATTTCCCAAAATTCTGAAACGAAATCCGCACGTTCTTTGATTAAAGAAACTATTTTGGTCAACTTTGTCATTTCGAGTGAAGTCGAGAAACCTTTTTCAGCTAAAATAGGAGTATAGGCTTTCGCCAAAGTTGCATCTTCCTGCTTGATTAAATACTGGTGATTGAACCATTTGTTTTTTTCTGGATCAAATTTAGCTCCAGCTTTATGAACTCTGTTCAAGTCAAATGCTTCCACTAATTCTTCCAGCGAGAATAATTCTTTTTCTGTTCCATCGTTCCAACCTAATAATGCTAAAAAGTTGATTACGGCTTCCGGGAAAAATCCTTTTTCTCTGTAACCCGATGAAATGCCTTCTGTAGTTTTCCAATCTAATGGAAATACAGGAAATCCCATTTTATCACCGTCACGCTTGGATAATTTTCCGTTCCCAACAGGTTTCATAATCAATGGTAAATGTGCAAATTCCGGTGCTTCCCAACCAAATGCTCTGTACAACAAAACGTGCAAAGGCATTGATGGTAACCATTCTTCACCGCGAATTACATGTGATGTTTCCATTAAATGATCATCCACAATATTAGCCAAATGGTACGTTGGCATTCCGTCACTTTTGAACAATACTTTATCGTCTAAAAGATTCGTTTCAAATTTCACATCGCCACGAATTATGTCATTCAGATGCAAGGTTTCATTCACTGGAGTTTTAAAACGGATGACATAATGTTCTCCATCAGCAATTCTTTTAGCAGTTTCATCTGCAGAAATCACTAAGGAGGTATCTAGTTTCTCTCTGTTAGTATGATTGTAAATAAAAGTTTTCCCTTGATCTTCTTCTAATTTTCTTGCTGAATCCAATGCTTCGGCTGTATCAAAAGCATAATACGCATTTTCAGAATTGATTAATTCAGCAGCATATTGTTGGTACAATTCTTTTCTTTCGCTTTGACGGTATGGACCAAATTTTTCATTTTTACCAATAGTCTCATCGGGTGCAATTCCTAACCATTCTAGCGCTTCCATGATATATTCTTCGGCTCCGGGAACAAAACGATTTTGGTCCGTATCTTCAATTCTCAGGAAGAAGACACCATTGTTTTTTTTGGCAAACAAATAATTGAATAATGCGGTACGAACTCCGCCAATATGTAAAGGTCCCGTTGGACTTGGTGCAAAACGCACCCGAACTTGTCTAGACATTGCTGTATTTTTTTTGCAAAGATACAAATTCAAGTAGGCAAACACATCAGTTTTTAAAAGAACCGCAAATCCGCAAATTTATTTTTAGAAAAACTAAATTTTGTATTTTAGGATGTTAATTAGTGCAATTCTACATCAAGTGGTTTATTTAATATAGATTTTTTTATAAAAATTAGCGAATTAGCGGTAAAAACGTTGATTCTGTTTGCCAAGAGACTTCAATCTTTGATTCAGATATTTTGGAATTTGGATAATTGCCAGCATATAAATTATTACTTTTATTGGTTACAACAAACAAAGCATAAATTTTGGAAACTCAGGAATTTATTTATCTAAAATTAGAAGCTTTCATCAGGAAGTTTTATACCAACGAATTGATACGGGGAACTATTTTCTTTGTCGGTTTAGGATTATTGTATTTCCTTTTTACGCTTTTTGTCGAATATTTTCTTTGGCTCAAGCCAATAGGAAGAACCATTTTATTTTGGACTTTCATTGGAGTAGAATTCTATTTGTTGTTCCGTTTTATTTTGTTTCCTATTTTTAAATTATTCAAACTTCAAAAAGGAATCGATTACAATCAGGCTTCGGAAATTATTGGAAATCATTTTACGGAAGTGAGTGATAAGTTGACAAATTTCTTACAATTGGCAGATTCGGATATTCATCAAAATAAATCGGAATTATTGGGTGCTTCGATTGAACAAAAAGCCAATGCATTGCAACCAATCCCTTTTGGGAACGCCATAAATTATAATGTTAACAGGAAATATTTTCCTTTTGCTTTAATTCCAATTTTGTTATTTGCTTTCTTTTATTTTTCTGGAAACAGCAGCATGATTTCTCAAAGTTTGAATAGAGTAGTGCATTTCAATTCGGATTTTCTGCCACCGGCTCCTTTTAAATTCGTTGTTTTAAATTCGAATTTACAAACCGAACAAGGAAAGGATTTTATCCTTCGCATTAAAACCGAAGGAAAGATAGCTCCGGAGAATGCAATGATTTTCATTGGCGATGAAAGTTATTTCATGGAATCATTGAAAGCTGGAGAATTTCAATTTAAGATGGCAAAGCCTTCAGGAAATATTTTGTTTCACGTGGAGGGAAATGCTATTTCTTCTCCGGATTATGAATTGAAAGTGATAACCGTTCCTTTGATTGCTAATTTCGAAATGCAATTGAACTTTCCTTCATATTTGAATAAAAAAGCAGAAACTATAAATGGAACTGGAAATGCTGTTATTCCTGAAGGAACGCGTGTAACTTGGAAAATAGAAACTCTATCGACCCAAAATATTGCGTGGATGAGCGGAATTTCCAAATCTTCTTTTTCGAAAACAGAAAACTCCTTTATTTTATCTAAAAATATACTTCAAAATACAGATTATCAAATATTCACTTCAAATGATAAGGTAAAAAACCACGAAAAACTCAATTATCAGCTTACAGTTATCAAAGATCAGTTCCCAACGATCAATGTGAACAATACACCGGACAGTTTGAAGATTGCTAAGAACTATGTTTTAGGCCAAATCACGGATGATTATGGTTTGTCTAGACTTCAGATTGTTTATTACGAAATAGAAAAACCACAAACCGTAAAACGTGGAACAATTGCTATTAAGAAAAGTTCTTTTGACCAATTCGTGTTTTCGTTTCCAAGTAATCTTCCGGTGGAGCAAGGGGTTTCTTATGAGTATTATTTTGAAGTTTTTGATAATGATGCGATTCACAATTTTAAAAGTACGAAGTCTATGGTCTTCACTAATCGTGTTTCCACAGATGAAGAAAAGGAAGATCAAATTTTGCAGCAGCAAAACGACAACATTAACAGTTTAGAGAAGTCGTTAAAAAACCAGGACAAGCAAATGGCCGATATAGAAAAGTTGCAAAAAACCGGAAAAGAGAAAGAAAATTTGGATTTCAAAGATCAGCAAAAAGTAAATGATTTTATCAAGCGTCAAATGAAACAGGACGAGATGATGAAAGAATTTACAAAAAAAATGAATGACAATTTGGAGCAATTCAAAACGGATAAAAAAGATGAATTAAAAGAAGTGCTTCAAAACCGAATGGACAAATCGGAAAAAGAATTGGAAAAAAACCAAAAGCTTTTAGACGAGTTGAAAGAACTGAACGATAAAATCCAGAATGAAGAGTTGTTGACCAAGTTGGATAATTTTAAACAAAACAGTAAAAACCAAACTAAGAATTTAGAACAGTTGGTAGAGTTGACTAAGAGATTTTATGTTGAAAAGAAAGCGGAACAGTTAGGTGAAAAACTGGACAAGCTTTCTAAAAAACTAGACAAATTATCTGATGATGACAATGAAAATAAACTGGATAAACAGGAAGATATTAATGCGGAGTTTGATAAAATTCAATTAGATTTAAATGATTTGGAAAAAGAAAATAAGGAATTAAAATCACCATTGGATTTACCAAAAGATGATGCTATAGAAAAAAGCATTGTTGATGATTTAAAGAAAGCTTCTGAGGAATTGAAGAAAGATAAAAAGGATAAAGCCAAACCAAACCAAAAAAGTGCTTCTAAAAAGATGAAAGAGATGGCGCAAAAAATGGCGCAAACTTTGGATAAAGGAGATATGGAACAGTTACAGGAAGATGTTGTCATGTTGCGACAAATCGTAGATAATTTATTAGCTTTTTCTTTGTCACAGGAAGATTTGATGAATCAGTTCAAAAGGCATAAATCAGGGTCTCCAGCGTTCAATAAAAACATAAAAATTCAACAGGATTTAAAGCAACAGTTCAAGCATGTTGACGATAGTTTATTTGCGATGTCCTTGCGTAATCCTAAAATTGCGGAGGATATTACCAAAGAAATTGGTAATGTAGTTTACAACGTCGACAAATCGTTATCCAGTTTAACCGACGCTCAAGTTCCAAAAGGTTTGTCTCACCAACAATATTCGATTTCATCGGCTAACAAACTAGCAGATTTTCTCAGTGACATGCTTTACAATATGCAAATGCAAATGTCAGGAATGGGTTCTGGGAAACCGAAGCTAGGTCAAGGACAAGGAATGCAATTGCCGGATATTATTAAAAAACAAGAAGGTCTTGGCGAGAAAATGAAAGACGGAATTAAGAAAGGAGATAAGTATGGGGACGGTCCAAAAGGACAAAATGGTAAACAAGGAAATCAAGGAAAACCGGGACAAAAGGGTGAGGGCGGAGAAGGTGATGCACAAGCTATAATGGAAATTTACAAAGAACAAAAGCAATTAAGGGAAGCATTGCAAAACGAATTAAATAAACAAGGATTGGTTGGTAATGGACAAAGCGCTTTGCAACAAATGAAGCAAATTGAAAAGCAATTATTAAACAAAGGTTTTAAGAACGAAACGCTTCAAAAGATATTGAATGTGAAACAGGAATTGTTGAAATTAAATTCCGCTATTCAGCAACAAGGTGAAGAAAACAAACGCCAATCCGAAACCAATAAAAAGGAGTTTAAAAACCCATCTAATGTGCTTCCGGCAGCTTTATTAGATTATTTGAATAGCATAGAAATATTAAATAGACAATCCTTACCTTTACGCTCGAATTTTAATCAAAAAGTTCAAGAATATTTTAATAAAAAATGATCAATTTTAATTACGAAACCGACTTTAATTTAGACAACGAAGAAGCTGTTGTAGCTTGGTTGGAAAATGTTATTACTTCAGAAAACAAGAAAGAAGGAGAGATTAATTACATCTTTTGTGATGATGAGTATCTACATAAAATCAATGTAGAATATTTGAATCATGATACGCTAACAGATATAATTAGTTTTGATTATTCTATGGGTAATGAGTTGCACGGTGATATTTTTGTTTCTGTCGAAAGAGTGAAAGACAATGCCGCTGATTTCAATGTCTCTTTTGAGCAAGAATTAAAGCGCGTTTTAGTTCACGGAATTTTACATTACTGTGGCTACAAAGACAAAGGAGAGTCGGAGGAGCTTTTAATGCGTAGTAAAGAAGATGAAAAAATCGCTATGTTTTAGGTGAAATAATAGTGTTTTCTTTATTTTAATCTAAAGTGTTTCACGTGGAACATTTAGTTTAGATTTGAAAATTGAGTATATAATGTTTCACGTGGAACAATAAAATAGATTTCAAAATCACAATCCTTAATACGGATTAAATTATAAAAGAAGATGTTTTTAAATGAATATGATGTGATAGTTGTGGGCGCAGGACACGCCGGTTCTGAGGCTGCTGCCGCTGCTGCAAATCTTGGTTCTAAAACCTTACTGGTAACAATGAGTTTGCAGAATATTGCCCAAATGTCATGCAACCCAGCGATGGGTGGAATTGCTAAAGGACAAATTGTACGCGAGATTGATGCGCTTGGGGGGTACTCTGGAATTGTTTCGGATAGAACTGCAATCCAGTTCAAGATGCTGAACAAATCCAAAGGCCCTGCAATGTGGTCTCCGCGTGTTCAAAGTGATCGAATGCGTTTTGCCGAGGAGTGGAGAATGATGCTTGAAGGAACTCCAAATCTTGACTTTTATCAGGAAATGGTGAAAGGTTTGATTATTGAAAACGGAAAAATAAAAGGAATCCGAACTTCTCTAGGAGTAGAGATTCGGTCTAAGTCGGTTGTGTTGACTAATGGAACTTTCCTGAATGGATTGATTCATATTGGCGAAAAACAATTTGGTGGTGGAAGGGCAGGCGAGAGTGCTGCACATGGAATTACTGAAGATTTAGTTGCTGCTGGGTTTCAATCAGGACGAATGAAAACAGGAACGCCTCCAAGAGTTGATGGACGATCTTTGGATTATTCAAAAATGAATGAAGAAAAAGGAGATGCGAAGCCGGATAAATTTTCCTATTCAGATGTGACCTCACCGTTGATTCATCAAAAATCGTGTCATATGACCTATACCTCTCTTGAAGTTCACGATATCTTGAGAGAAGGTTTTGATCGTTCGCCAATGTTTAACGGTAGAATAAAAAGTCTTGGGCCAAGATATTGTCCGTCGATTGAAGATAAAATTAATCGTTTTGCGGATAAAGAAAGACATCAACTGTTTGTAGAACCAGAAGGATGGAATACTTGTGAAGTTTATGTGAATGGATTTTCAACGTCGCTTCCTGAGGATATTCAATTCAAGGCATTGAGTTCTGTTGTAGGATTTGAAAAAGTAAAATTCTTTCGTCCGGGATATGCAATTGAATATGATTATTTCCCGCCGACACAATTGAAGCATACTTTGGAAACAAAACTTATTGAAGGATTGTATTTCGCTGGTCAAATAAACGGAACTACAGGATATGAAGAAGCAGCTTCTCAAGGACTGATGGCCGGAATAAATGCGCATTTGAAAGTGCATGAAAAAGCACCCTTAATTTTAAAAAGAGACGAAGCCTATATCGGAGTTTTAATTGATGATTTAATTACGAAAGGAACTGAAGAACCATATAGAATGTTTACGTCTCGAGCAGAATATAGAACGCTGTTGCGTCAGGACAATGCCGATTTTAGATTAACTCCCATGTCACATGAAATAGGTTTGGCCTCAGAAGCACGTTTGCGCAGAATGGAACACAAACTAAATGAATCCGAAAAAATGGTGGCTTTCTTCAAAGAAACGAGTGTTTCGGTTGCGGAAGCAAATCCTGTTTTAGAAGCAAAAGAGACGGCGCTGATTTCGCAAGGGGATAAGATGTTCAAAGTGTTTTCACGTCCGCAAATTGATTTAGAGGACATGATGAAATTCGAGAAAGTAGTAGCTTATGTTGCCGCCAATGATGTGGATCAAGAAATTTTAGAACAAGCCGAAATCCAAGTGAAATATTCTGGTTACATAGAAAAAGAAAGAAATAATGCTGATAAGTTACTTCGTTTAGAAGATGTTAAAATCCCTGAAAATTTTGATTATGATAAAATTAAGTCCATGTCAATTGAGGCCAAACAAAAACTAAGCAAGATTCGTCCTGTTACCATTTCGCAAGCATCAAGAATCAGCGGTGTGTCACCAAGTGATGTTTCGGTGTTGTTGATTTATATGGGACGTTAGGAAGTGATCAGTATTCAGTTTATAGTGATCAGTTTAATTGTCGATTTATACTGAATACCGCCTCTGAACACGGAACACTAAAATTTGTTCCACGTGAAACTACGCTGTGAAGCCTTGGAATTATTAAAGAATCATAAAAATAAATAATTCAGCCCTGAAAGCATTCGTATGTGTTTTCAGGGTTTTGTTTAAAATTAAAAATATAAAAGCACTATTAATTAATGAACATTTCAAACCAACAGCCTTTTTTAACCGTTAAAGATTATTCTGTTTCTCAGGAGGTTTTTAACTTGTATCATGACGCCAAATTAGATATGCTGATTACGTCTCCACAACCCAGTTTAGAAAATTTAGGGAAGTATTATGAAAGTGTGGATTACATTTCCCATACAGACAGTAAGCGATCCTTGTTTGAAAAAGCATATCATTTTATAAAAACTATTGCACTTAAAAATAAATTGAATTTAATTAATTCATTGCAATCCAACAAAGGGAGTATTTTAGATATAGGTGCCGGAACAGGGGATTTTTTATATGTTGCCAAAGAAAACGGTTGGCATGCCATAGGAGTAGAGCCAAGTGAAAAAGCAAAAGCAATTGCCAAAAAGAAAGGCGTTTCATTTGTTGGCGAAACCAGTGAGTTAGACAATCATTCTTTTGAAGTCATTTCGATGTGGCATGTTTTGGAGCACGTTCCTAATTTGGAAAACCAAATCAAAGAACTCAAACGATTATTAAAACCTAATGGAACTTTAATTATTGCTGTTCCAAATTTTAAATCCTTCGATGCAAAACATTACGGAACGTTTTGGGCCGCTTATGATGTGCCAATTCATTTTTGGCATTTTTCTAAAACGGCTATAAAAATGCTTTTCGAGAAAGAAGAAATGAAATTGGTACAAGTGCTTCCCATGAAATTTGATTCGTTTTATGTTGCTTTGCTTTCGGAAAAATACAAAACCGGAAAAATGAATTATATAAAAGCCTTTTTTGTTGGATTGCAATCAAATTGGGAAGCGAAGAAGAATTCTGAGTATTCCTCACACATTTACATCCTAAAAAACACCTAAAAATCATTTTAAGTGTGTTTAAGCGTGTTTTTTAATGAAATCGAAGGTGATTATCGGATTTTTAAACTAATTCGTTTATTTAGAAGATATGAAGCTCGGTTTTAATAGTCATAGATTATGCATTTGTGAATCACAATAATAAAATCTTATATCATAAAAAAGTAGCATTTTTCAAACTTTATGTCAATACTATCTATTTTTTTATATTTTTGTCACCAATACTCAAAACTAGAAATTCATCAAAATGAAATCAAAGATTCACGACACGAGCGTTAGCGAACTGGCAACGCAATACCAAAAAATAAATATTAAAAACATGAGTAAAAAAGCATTAGTAATTATCGCATTATCAATTTCAATTGTTGCTTGTAACAAACCAGCAGAAGTTAAGGAAGTGAAAACTGCTTACGTAGATACTTCTGAATTAATGAAGGAATATACAGAGGCCAAAGATCTTGAAGCAAAATACAAGACAAAAGCAGAAGAAAAAGGAAGACAGCTAGAGGCTGAAATTAATCGATTCAAGCAAGAAGCAGCAGGTTTCCAAGCTCAGGCACAAGCTAACGGGCAGGCTTGGGCACAACAAAAAGGAGCTGAACTGCAAAAAAAAGAACAACAATTGAGCTACGCACAACAAGCGTTGTCTCAGGAATTGCAGCAAGAAAGCGGAAAAGAAATGGATTCTCTGGTGAGTGGTGTGAAAAAATTTATTAAATCCTACGGTAAGGAAAAAGGATATGCCTACATCTATGGAACCGGTGACGCTGCCTCAATTTTATACGCAGAAGATAAATTTGATATCACAAAAGAAATTATCAAAGCCTTGAACGATAAATATAAAGCTCCTGCAAAAACGGAAGAAACAGCAGCGGCTAAAAAATAAATTTTTACTATTAATTCAAAAGATTGCCTTCGTCTATAGTTAGATTGAAGGCTTTTTTTTTGAAGCCATACCCGGTTATCCACTATAAACGTAGTTCACTGAACTCCAATTGAAATAAAAGTATAGTGAAGTAATCTCTCGTGTAGCAAGTGTTTTTTCTAAATTTCGAGGATTTTCGCTGCTATCTGGGCTAAAAAACAGTCGAATTATAATCGTAAATATTTTCCAATTATTCCAATAGTGTTTTTAATTTTCAATACTTTAGCTTTATATATACACGCCTAATGCAAACCATTTCAGAAGCCGCCGCTTATACAATACGATTCATCAATCAAACTCATCGATCCATTTTCCTGACCGGTAAAGCAGGAACGGGAAAAACCACACTTTTACGGGAAATTATCCAAACCACGCACAAAAATACCGTTGTGGTGGCGCCAACAGGAATTGCCGCGTTAAATGCAGGAGGCGTTACGATTCACTCCATGTTTCAGTTGCCGTTTGGAGGATTTATTCCAGATAATTCATCACCTCAATTTTCCGAAAGTACTAAATTTGAAACCAAAGCTACCTTGCGCAGGCATTTCAAAATGAGTGGTTTGAAGAAATCGGTGATTCGCAATATGGAATTATTGATTATCGATGAAGTCAGTATGCTTCGTGCGGATTTGCTGGATGCGATGGATTATATGATGCAAGCAGTACGCAAGCGCAACACTGCTTTTGGAGGTGTTCAAGTCTTATATATTGGTGATTTGTTGCAGTTGCCGCCGGTCATTCGGGACGAAGAATGGCGTACGCTGAAAACCTATTACAAAGGAAAATTCTTTTTTCATTCGCACGTCGTGCAACAAAATCCGCCTTTATACATTGAATTGTCCAAGATTTTTCGCCAGACTGACGATACATTTATTTCGGTTTTGAATAACCTGCGCAACAATGAGATTTCACAGCAGGACATTCAAACCTTAAACCAATATGTAAAACCCGATTTCGATTTAAAAGCAAATAAAGGATACATCACATTAACCACGCACAACAACAAAGCCGATACGATGAACGCGCAGGCTTTACAAGATCTGGAGGGAAAGCTGGTGGTTTATAAACCGGAGATTACCGGAGATTTTCCGGATAAGATATTTCCCGTGGAACAACAATTGCAGTTAAAAGTGGGCGCGCAAATCATGTTTGTAAAAAATGATTTATCCTTTGATAAACACTATTTCAACGGAAAAATGGGCGTTATCAAATCCCTTTCGAGTAAAGAAATTCTGGTTCATTTTCCGGAAGAAAATAAAACTATAGAAGTTGAAAGATATGAATGGCAAAACATTCGATACAAAGTAGACGAAACCACTAAAGAAATTGATGAAGAGGTTTTGGGAACTTTTGTGCACTATCCCATCAAATTAGCATGGGCGATTACGGTGCATAAAAGCCAGGGACTAACCTTTGATAAAGCAGCACTTGATGTTTCGCAAGTTTTTCTACCCGGACAGGCTTATGTGGCATTATCTCGTTTGCGCTCACTAGAAGGGCTTATTTTACTATCTCCGTTGCGTATGAATGGCATTTCAAACGATCAGGATGTCATGGATTACTCATTAAACAAAGCTTCGGATTCGTTTTTAGAGAATGCCTTGCATTTTGAAACCAAAAATTTCATCCATAACTATCTGACAAACACCTTTGATTGGAACGATTTGGCTCAGGAATGGCGCAATCATAAATTCAGTTATAACGAAAAATCAGAAATTTCAGAGAAATCCAAACACGCTGTTTGGGCCAAAAAGCAAACAGAAATCATTGAACAGCTTTTAGATCCATCCAAAAAATTCATTTCGCAGTTGAATACCCTTTTTGGTCAGGAAACGGTCGATTTGAATCACGTATCGGAACGCATTCAAGCCGCTTTCAGTTATTTCCTAAAACCAATGGACGAGCTGGTTTTTGAAATTCTTTGGAAAATTGAAGAAGTAAAGCGCATCAAAAAAGTAAAAACGTTTTATGATGAATTAATCGTGCTGGAAGAATTGCAAACCAAAGCCGTTTTACGCTTAATGAAGGCCAAATTATTGATAGAAACCGTTGTGGCAGGAGAAGCCATTTCGAAAGAAAAATTGACCTCTTCAGAAATAAAAAATTACATCATCCGCAAGACAGAAGCCATACAAAATCAATTCAAGGAATTAAATATAACCTTGATTACCGATGATAAAGACATAGAGCGTTATACTTCGAAAAAAGCAAAAACAACGGTACCTAAAAAAACAACGGTGCAGGAAACCTATGAATTGTGGGTCGAAAAGAAATCAATTGCGGATATTGCAACTATCAGAGTGCTGACCAAACAAACGATTTACACCCATTTTGTAAAGCTGATACAAACCAAAGCAGTTTCAATTTCAGAGGTTTTATCGGAGGATAAAATGCAGGATTTAGCAGCTGCTTTTGCAGGATATAAAGAAGAATCACTGAATGCGTTGATGGAGAAATACGGTCATAAATTTTCTTGGGAAGAAGCGAGAATGTACAAAGCGAGTTTGAATTAAATAATAAGAAAGTATTAAAACTAAAAAACCCTATTCGGTACGAATAGGGTTTTTGTTTTATAGTGACTGAATTAATATCCAAGCTTCTGGATTGTGCTTTTCATTGATTTCTTTTTTTGCTTTTTCTGCTTCAGCAAATGTGGCGTAACTGCCATACAAAACCGGAAAATAACCGTTTCGGTTAGGAGCGATTCGCTTGGCATCATATCCTAAGCGATTTAAAATCCGCAGTGTTTTATCCGCATTTTTTTCTTCCCTGTACACTCCGGCCATAATGTGATACGGCATTTTTGCTTCGATAGTCGATTTTACGGATAGTGTAACAGCAGGAACCGGACTTTCGATGAAGAATGTGGCTTGCTGAATTTTATTTTGAACTTGTTTTTGAACGGCAGTTTCTACAAGAATCGTTTCTGAGGCAATTTGATTTTGATACATTGGATAACCAACACTTCCCGCAAGTCCTAATCCTAACACAAAAATAGCGGCGTATTTTAAATATGGATTCGCTGTTCTGGTTTCAGGAACCATAGTGATGGTTGCTTTTTCTTCAATTGCTTCTACTTCTTTTTCGAAGATTGCTCTTTTTACAAGTGGTGAAACAAAGGGAGCCAACCCAAAAGAGCTGGTTAAGTAATTCGTTTGGTCGTATGGAGTGAAAACTATATTTTTATCCGCGTTCAAATGAAGATCACCTACATTTTTGATAGAAAAAAGTTCGTTTTCTTCTAATGTTTTTTTCCAAGTAAAAACTTCATATTGAATGGCACTAACGGCGTATTCATAAGACGTTTTCTCTGCTAAAGCGATATGATTGGCTAATAAACCATCATTGTTTTTCAAATTAGCATTGAAAGCGATCATTTTTTTGGGAGGAGAAAACGAGTTCGTGCTTTCGTTCCGTTTAGCCGATTGAATTTCGGTCAAAAAAGCTCCGAAACCCGGAACGGTTACACATTGATAACGGTATAAAAGCTGCGCGATGTATAGTTCGATTTTCATACTCACAAAGTTATACAACGAAAACAGGTATCAAAATTTTATTTACAATTTTTATTAACAATCCGCATAAAAATTTATACATTTCACCCTCAAATAATTAGCATGAAATAGCCATGTTTAATCGTTATACAAACATAAATAAAGATTTTTTTAAACTGGCGTATTCCATATTCCAATAAAAAACAAGTATTATCTACATATGAAAGAGCAGGATTTATTTTATTTATTGGCATTGCAAAGAATAGAGGGCGTGGGCGACATCATAGCCAAAAAACTGCTTACCCATTTTGGAACAGCAGAAGCGGTTTTTAATACAAAAGCATCGCAACTCGCTGCTATTGATGGAGTAGGATCTGTTTTGCTGAAAAATTTAAAAGATAAATCAGTTTTCGAAAAAGCGACTCAGGAACTGGAGTTTATAAAAGCAAATGAAATCAATGCGGTTTATTTTCAGGACGAAGAATATCCAGATCGGTTGAAACATTGTATTGACGGACCACTTTTATTATTCACATCTGGAAATATCAATTTAAAAAACAGAAGAATAATCAGCATTGTAGGAACGCGCCAAATTACCTCGTACGGTACTGAATTTTGTAGAAAACTGATCGAAGATTTGGCTCCACTCGATCCTATAATCGTAAGTGGTTTTGCCTACGGTGTCGATATTGTGGCGCATCAATTGGCAATGGAAAATAACCTACAAACCATTGGTGTTGTTGCTCATGGTTTAAACCAAATTTACCCGAAAACCCATAAAAAATATGTTGCTAAAGTCGAGCAAAACGGTGGTTTTATGACTGAGTTTTGGAGTTCCTCCAATCCGGATAAAGAAAATTTCGTGCGAAGAAACAGGATCGTTGCAGGAATGTCTGAAGCGACCATTGTAATTGAATCTGCCGATAGAGGCGGATCGTTAATCACTGCAAACATGGCGAATGAGTACAATCGTGATGTTTTTGCGGTTCCGGGTCGTGTTACAGATAAGTATAGCCAAGGCTGCAACAACCTCATAAAGACTCAAAAAGCAAATGTATTGACTAGTGCCGCTGATTTAGTTTATATTTTGAATTGGGACATTCAGAAGGAATCCAAACCCATACAAAAACAATTGTTTGTAAGCTTAGAGGAAGACGAACAAAAAGTATACGACTACCTCCTTAAAACAGGCAAAGAACTAATGGATATTATTGCTTTGCGCTGTGATTTTCCTATTTATAAAATCTCAGGAATGCTATTAAATATGGAATTGAAAGGCGTGATACGGCCTTTACCGGGGAAATTGTTTGAGGCGATTTGATTTTAACATATAAGTCATGAAAGCTTTAATAAAATAGTATTAAACTTAAAAAAAACTTATATGACTTATATGTTTTAAAAATCGATTGTTTAAACCTCAAATCCTAATTTCTCTCTCACTCTTGCCAAAACTCCATTGGCAACAACAGCTGCTTTTTGAGCACCAATTTTTAGTAAAGCATCTACTTCAGGAAGGTTGTTCATGTAATACTTGTATTTTTCTCTTTCTGTTTTGAAAGTTTCTATAATCAACTCAAACAACGCTTGTTTGGCGTGACCGTAACCGTAATTTCCATTTAAGTAATTGGCGGTCATTGTGGCTATTTGTTGTTGATTTGCCAATAATTTATAAATGGCAAACGCATTGCACGTATCCGGATTTTTAGGATCTTCCAGCGGCGTGCTGTCGGTTTCAATACTCATCACCTGTTTGCGTAAGGACTTATCATCCAAGAATATATTGATAATATTATTAGCTGATTTACTCATTTTTCCGCCGTTAGTTCCGGGAATCAGCATGCTGTCTTCCTGAATTTTTGCTACGGGAAGTACGAAAGTCTCTCCCATTTGGTGGTTGAAACGGGACGCTACATCACGAGTGATTTCAACATGCTGCAATTGGTCTTTTCCTACGGGTACAAACTCGGCGTCGTATAATAAAATATCTGCCGCCATCAGCATTGGATACGAAAACAAACCAGCATTGACATCTTCCAGTCTATCCGCTTTGTCTTTGAAAGAATGCGCTAATGTCAAGCGTTGAAAAGGAAAAAAACAGCTTAAATACCAGGATAATTCTGCTGTTTGCGGTACATCTGATTGTCTGTAGAAAACGACTTTATCTACATTCAAACCACAGGCAAGCCAAGCAGCAGCAGTACTGTAAGTATTTGTTCTTAAAGTTTCGCCGTTTTTTATTTGCGTGATTGAATGCAAATCAGCAATGAAAAGAAACGATTCGTTTTCCGGTTTATTTGATAGTGCTATTGCGGGAATGATTGCACCAAGTAAGTTTCCTAAATGCGGAGTTCCGGTACTTTGAACGCCTGTAAGTATTTTTGCCATTATGATTTTTAACTATTACCGCAAAGTTCGCAAAGTTTTTTATTTTTTACCGCAAATTTGCAAATTATAAAAATCAAGTTACTTTAAATCGTGTTAGTAATTTCTTTTAACCATATCAGACATTTAAGTCAATAAAACCTTGATGGTTAAACGAAGATATTATAGTTGAGCAGTAAATGAAAACTTATAATACTTATATGTTGAAAAACGCAAGAATATTTTTTGAGTATCATAACATCCGATTTCTTACTTTTGAACTTATGAGAGCATTAAAAATTATTTTCTGGGCGCTATGGCGTATATGGTTTTATATTTTGATGACCATTCCTATATTGGTGATGTTTCCTTTTCTGGTGCTGTCTATTTTGACGGAAAACGGGTATCCTTATTTTTTTAAGATGGCTCGTATTTGGGCAAAATTCATTCTTTTTGGCATGGGTTTTCATTATAAAATAGATAGAACACAAGCAATGGAGTACCAAAAAAGTTACATGATTGTTGCGAATCATACCTCCATGGCTGATATTATGCTGATGCTTGTCCTGACAAGAAATCCGTTTGTTTTTGTAGGTAAAAAAGAACTTTCAAAAATTCCGTTGTTTGGCTTTTTCTATAAAAGAACCTGTATTTTGGTGGATAGAAATTCTTCAAAAAGTAAAATGGAAGTCTTTAATCGCGCTCAAAAAAGAATTAATCAAGGACTGAGTATCTGTATTTTTCCAGAAGGTGGCGTTCCATGTGATGAATCAGTCTTGCTGGACGCTTTCAAAGATGGTGCTTTCCGATTGGCAATTGAGCATCAAATACCCATTGTTCCCATTACTTTTGGAGACAATAAAAAAAGATTTCCATATGCTTTTTGGGGAGGAAGTCCAGGATTTATGCGGGTAAAAATACATTCTCATGTGGAAACTTTTGGAAAAACAGGGGCAGACAGGAAACAAATTCGCGAAGAAGTACGCGAAATCATTTACGAGCAATTAGTTGCTTTCGACTCTAAATAAATTTTAAAAACTGTAACTGATCCCGGAATACAACTCAATAAATAGCGGTTTAAAGTCTCTAGAGTTGTTTGAAAAAGTATTTATTTGATACTTTACCATAGGTTCAAAATTAATCTGAAATGATTTTACAATTCGGTATTTAAAGCCGGTACTCACATTAGTGCTAAAATGGATTTGCTTCAAATCTGTAAATTTTCTTCGGCATCCGGATAACTACTCGAATGTATCAAGTAAGCTCCTAATAGCTTTTTACAGTCAATAATTTATTGGTCTAACCGCACAATTTTATTCAAGAATTAATTAATAACGACAGGAACTTCTACTTCTTCAAAGATATTTTCTCCATTAGCATTCTCTCCTTTATAAAATTTAAAAATATAAGAACCGGTATTGGTTACATAAAAATTAAAAGAAACCTCTGATGGTGATGGTATTTGTTGCGTACAAACTTGACTAGTATTCACTGCCGTTTGAATGCCTATGGTTCTTACATTCAAATTTTTGTCATAATAAATCCCTTGAAATAAATGACATTCGGTTGGTCTTGTATATTTTAATTTTATCTCATAGGTATTTCCCAATATGAATTTTTCGGGTAATGTATAGCTATCTATAGGCAGCACTTCAAAGCTATAAGAATCTTGATTGTCATTATCAATGGAACATCCGGTCAAGGTTGTAATGAACAGAATAAAAAGCACAATTTTTTTCATTTATTAATTTTTTAAATTTATACAATTCAGTTTCTTAATTGAATTCTAAGCTGTTTTGCAAAAGATCAAAATTTCAACAAAAGGTTGCGTGTAAAAATAAAAAAATCCGTCTCGTTTTTTAGGTACGAGACGGGTTTTACTTTTTATGCTTCTGCCAATTCTTTTATTCTGGCTTTAATCTTTTCTTCTAATTCATCCGCTAATTCCGGATTGTCTTTAATCAAAGACTTAACAGCATCCCGACCTTGTCCTAATTTAGTTTCACCGTAACTGAACCAAGATCCTGCTTTTTTGATGATTTCAAACTCAACAGCAAGATCAAGAATCTCTCCTGTTTTTGAAATTCCTTCCCCATACATGATGTCAAATTCCGCGATTTTAAATGGCGGAGCGACTTTGTTTTTCACCACTTTTACTTTGGTTCTGTTCCCAAGGACGTTATCTCCATCTTTAATTTGAGTAGAACGACGAATATCCAAACGAATCGAAGCATAAAACTTCAATGCATTTCCTCCCGTTGTAGTTTCTGGATTTCCAAACATCACACCAATTTTCTCTCTTAATTGATTAATAAAGAAAACTGTACAATTTGTTTTACTGATGGTTCCCGTTAATTTACGCAATGCTTGAGACATCAAACGAGCGTGTAATCCCATTTTAGAATCTCCCATTTCGCCTTCAATTTCACTTTTTGGAGTCAAAGCTGCAACCGAGTCAATGACAACAATGTCAATTGCTCCGGAACGAATCAAGTTCTCCGCAATTTCTAACGCTTGTTCTCCATTATCAGGTTGTGATATGATTAAGTTTTCGATGTCAACACCTAATTTCTCCGCATAGTTTCTGTCGAAAGCATGTTCTGCATCAATAAAAGCTGCAATTCCACCTGCTTTTTGAGCTTCAGCAATAGCATGAAGCGTCAATGTGGTTTTTCCAGAAGATTCCGGACCGTATATTTCAATAATTCTACCTCTTGGATAGCCTCCAACTCCTAATGCCAAATCGATTCCTAAAGACCCGGAAGAAATAGTTTCTACTTCTTCAATGGCTTTGTCGCCCATTTTCATTACTGTCCCTTTTCCGTAGGTTTTGTCTAATTTATCAAGCGTAAGTTGTAGCGCTTTTAATTTAGATTCTTTCTCTGAACTCATCTTCTCTTTTACCTTTTCTTTCATCTATTTGTATTGGTTTATAACTGTAAGAAACTGACAGGATGATTACTTATCCCATAATTTCATTTGTATATTGAATATATGTTTTGTAAAAATACTTCTTTTTTGATTTAAAATTTTCTCTTTCAAGAATATTTTAAATCTATTTATCAATTAAAAATAGTCAGTTGTATTTTGCTTCTTACACGAACAATGCTTTTAATTCGGTTGCATCATGGGGGTTCATTTTTCCGGCTAAAACTAAACTCAGCTGTTTGCGTCGCAATGCAGCTTCAAAACGTTGTTTTTCTATTTCGGTTTCCGGAACAATTTGGGGTACTTCAACGGGTCTTCCCGTATCGTCTACTGCTACAAAAGTATAGATCGCTTCATTGGCTTTGGTTTTATTACCGGATTCTCTGTCTTCAACCCAAATGTCAATGAATATTTCCATTGAACTTTTGAAAGCTCTGGAAACTTTAGCTTCAACAGTAACGACACTTCCCAACGGAATGGCTCTGTTGAATGCAACGTGATTTACGGATGCTGTAACTACAATTCTTCGGGAATGTCTGCGTGCCGCTATACTTGCTGCGCGATCCATACGGGCTAATAATTCGCCACCAAAAAGATTGTTCAAAGGATTGGTCTCGCTTGGTAAAACCAAATCAGTTAATATCGTCAGGGATTCTGAAGGGTGTTTTGGTGTCATTTTTTTATTTAAAAAGGAGTTGTTCAAAATAATAAGTTGTAAAGTCTAGTTTAACCAATAAACGGCCAATATTGCAGGGATAAAATAAATAACAATTGTTCTGGCTCCATCATAATCTTTGGCCAATCGCTGTCCGAAAAGCAACATCAACAACGTGATACAAGAGAAAACGGCTCCGTAAAAACCAAAAATTCTTCCGTTATTCACGAACAGTTCCACACAGCCTACTACACATAAAATACCGGAAATTAATTCTAAAATCAAGATATTTAGTAGTGCTAAAGGTACATGGTTTTTTAATGGTGTTTTAGCGAAATGACCTTTTAACCATTCGACATTATCTTTCCAATAAAACAATTTGTCGTATCCGGACTGTAGGAAAGTGATGGCCAGGAAAATTAAAATTAAAATAGAAGTAATATTGTTCATTTTTTTATTTTTTGTGAATTAAACGAGTAAGTTTTATTGATAAATCGGTTAAAATAATTTTAGCGTTTCCGTTGCGTTCAATGTGATACATTGCCTCTGAAAGTTCTTTAAAAATATCATTTATGTTGTTGCCATTTACAAAAGGTGCAAAATTCTCCAGTTTGAATTTTTCCACTTGTGGTTCCATGTAGACTAAACTTGGCGTTTGGTAATTGAGCAACAAGGCCTGACGAAACATATCAATACAAAAATGTAAAAACTTTTTTTGGGTTTCTCTTCCCAAACCAGCAATTTGCTCGCTCCACTGGATCAAATCCTGAATGGCAGCGGCGTTTCCTTTTGCTCTAAAAGCCGCACGAACCCAATCGACAAACCATTTTTCAAAAAAAACTGATTCGCTGTCCGGTTGTATTAATTGCAATGCTTTATTGAAATTTCCTTGTGCCTGATGCGCTATTTTTAAAGCTATTTTAGAATCCGTATTTTCTTTTGAAACCAAGGCCTCCGCAATGACAGTTTCACTCAAACCATTAAAATGTAGTACTTGGCAACGGGAACGAATCGTTTGAATAATATCTTCTTCATTTTCTGAAATCAGGATAAAAACCGTTCTGTCTGTAGGTTCTTCCAATAATTTCAGTAATTTATTAGAAGCAGCGATATTCAATTTATCAGCCATCCAAATAATCATTATTTTGTATCCGCCTTCATAAGATTTTAAAGCCAGCGATTTCAAGATTTCCTGCGCATCATCGACCCTAATTTCTCCTTGCTTGTTTTTAACACCTAGCATTTGGTACCAATCAAACAAACTTCCGTACGGATTTTGTTCTATAAACTGTCGCCATTCCGTTATGAAATCAATGCTTTTGGGTTTTGTTTTTACTTCTTCAGTACTGACAGTCGGGTAAATAAAATGCAAATCAGGATGGGAAGTTTTCTGAAATTTCAGGTTGCACGCTTCATTTGAACCGGAATTCTCTCCGTTTTGATTGCTGCAAATGATGTATTGTGCATACGCAATCGCCATGGGTAAAGTGCCACTGCCTTCCGGACCTACGAACAGTTGTGCGTGGGGAATTCTGCCCAAATCAGCACTTTTTGTCAAATGACTTTTGATGTGTTCTTGTCCTAAAATTTCTGAAAATTGCATGAAGCAAAGATAGCAGAAAATGGTGTAGTCTAAAATTTTAGCAGGCAAAGTTTCAGCAGAAGCTAGTTTATAGAAGTGTCAATTTATGTTTTATTTTTAAAATTTAACAGGCCTTTATCTAAAATAATATCTAGACAAATTGATAAATAAAAGCATTATTTATTAATTTACATCGATTTCGTTGCTAAAAATTGATTTTATATGATTTTCTCTAATTTATTAATAATTTAAAAGTTCTATATTTGTTACTCTTTCAAAAAAAATAAACTAAAAAACAGACTGATGAAAACCATAAGTGATTTCAATTTTGCAAATAAAAAAGCCATAATTCGGGTTGATTTTAATGTGCCTTTGGACGAAAAGTTCAATGTAACGGATGCCACGCGTATTGAAGCTGCAAAACCTACTATTGACGCGATTCTTGCGCAAGGCGGAAGCGTGATTTTGATGTCGCATTTAGGTCGGCCAAAAGGAGTGGAAGAAAAATACTCTTTGAAACACATTTTGAAAACAACTGCTGAAATTCTTGGAGTTTCGGTTCAGTTCGCTTCAAACTGTATTGGTTCAGAGGCGAAAGCTGCAGCTGAAAAATTGCAGGCTGGAGAAGTTTTATTGTTAGAAAATTTACGTTTTCACAGCGAAGAAGAAGCGGGTGATGTTGCTTTTGCAAAAGAACTGGCGTCACTTGGTGATATTTTTGTAAACGACGCTTTTGGTACAGCGCATAGAGCGCACGCATCGACTACAATTATTGCGCAGTTTTTTCCAAGCGAAAAATGTTTTGGATTATTATTGGCCAAAGAAATAGAAAGCTTGAACAAAGTTTTAAAAAACAGCGAAAAACCAGTAACAGCAGTCCTTGGTGGATCAAAAGTATCTTCTAAAATTACCGTAATCGAGAATATTCTGGATAAAGTAGACCACATGATTATTGGTGGCGGAATGACTTTTACTTTTGTGAAAGCATTAGGCGGTAAAATTGGAGATTCAATTTGTGAAGATGACAAACAAGAATTGGCTTTGGAAATCTTGAGATTAGCCAAAGAAAAAGGAGTTCAAATCCATATTCCGGTTGATGTTGTAGCGGCAAATGCTTTTTCAAATGATGCTCAAACCCAGATTGTGGATGTCAAAGCAATTCCTGACGGGTGGCAAGGATTGGATGCTGGACCAAAATCATTGGAAAACTTCAAAAAAGTAATCATGGATTCTAAAACGATTCTTTGGAACGGTCCATTGGGTGTTTTTGAAATGGAAAATTTTGCTAACGGAACAATTACATTGGGCAACTTTATTGCAGAATCTACTGCAAACGGAGCATTCTCTCTTGTAGGTGGAGGGGATTCAGTGGCAGCTGTAAAACAATTTGGGCTGGAAGATAAAGTGAGTTATGTTTCTACAGGCGGAGGAGCAATGCTGGAAATGCTCGAAGGCAGAGTGTTACCCGGAATTGCAGCTATTTTAGACTAATAAATGCAGTAAAATTAAAATAAAAGCCGTTTGATATCTAAATAGCATTCAAATCAAACAGCTGTTTTATCACATGTATAAAAACCTTAGCGATACCTTATGTATCGCTGAGGTTTTTTTTAAGTTTCACAATTGGATCTTTAAAGTAATTTTACCCACAAACGATTAGAAATTCAGTACCAAGGACTGAAAAACTATATTTTTAACAATATTTAAAGAAAATTTTAGTTTTAACCTCTTAAGTTTGTAAAAATAAGACTTCTAATCATTTGGATTATAGGTCTTTGATCTTTTAAATATGACTATAAAAAATACCACATTATCGTTTTTTCTGTTGCTATCAATTCATTTATTTTCGCAGAAAGCAACTGAAAACAAAGCATTTGAAAAAATTGATGCAAAATTATCCTATTTAGATTCCATTAAGAATTCCTTTGTTGAATATGATCTGGCATCTTGTGTAGACAGTTTATGGATGAATGAAATGACCAACTTAGATTTATATAATGATCTTACAGAAGACATCGAAAATATAAATATAGATGAAAAAGTAGATTATGAGTTACCAACAGCACTGCTGAAAGAAAGATTGGCGGCAATGAATGCAAAATCGCCGTTTAATATTGCGTACAATCAAGGTCTGGAAAACATTATTAAATCATTTTTAAAATACCGAAAAAAATCTTTTGAACGATTAATGGCCACTTCGGAATATTATTTCCCCATGTTTGAGGAGGCTTTGGCCAAACAAAATATTCCCTTGGAGATAAAATATTTAGCCGTTGTGGAATCTGCTTTAAATCCAAAAGCAGTTTCAAAAATGGGAGCAACTGGACTGTGGCAATTTATGTATCAAACCGGAAAACAATATGGGTTGAAAATTGATTCGTATGTGGATGAACGCAGCGATCCCTTAAAAGCTACCGAGGCAGCAGCGCAATATATGACCAATATGTACAAAATATTTGGAGATTGGGATTTGGTTTTGGCCTCTTATAACTCTGGTCCGGGAAATGTTTCCAAAGCTATCAGACGTTCCGGTGGTCAGCAAAATTATTGGAATATCAGGAAAAATCTTCCCAGAGAAACCCAAGGATATGTACCTGCTTTCTTAGCAACCATGTATCTTTATGAATACCATAAGGAACACGGAATCGTGCCCCAGCGGGCTACCATAAAGCATTTTACTACGGATACTATCCTGATCAAGAAGCAAATTACATTCAAGCAAATATCAGATTTACTTGATGTTCCAGTAGTTCAATTGCAGGTTTTAAATCCCTCCTACAAGCTTGATATAATTCCTTTTTATCATGATCAAAATCATTATTTGAGATTGCCACAAGAAAAAATTGCTGTTTTTGCCTCTAATGAAGGTCCGATTTATGCCTATACAGAATACGAATCCAGCAAACGAGAGAAGCCCTATTTTGCCACAAAAACAACACCCAAAAAAGAACGTGAAGATACTGGCAATCAAAGAATAGCGCAATCCCGGACAACCCAGTATTACAAGGTGAAAAAAGGAGATAATCTGGGAGCTATTGCCAGTAAATACAATGTTAGCATTGCTGATTTAAGACAATGGAATGCGCTAAGCAGCAATGTTATCGCGTATGGTAAAAACCTAAAAATCAGTAGCAACGAAGCGGTTGTTTCTAATGAAGTAATAAAGAATTCAGATCCAATACAAGCCCTTTCTGAGAAGCAAGTTGCCGCCTCATTAGAGGCAAACGCAGCTGTAGCATCTACTGAAAGCAAGGCGTATTATATAGTTCAAAAAGGAGATAATTTAGAGCGCATTGCTAAGAAATTTGGCACCTCTCCGTCTACTCTGAAACAATGGAATAAAATTTCCGGGCAGACAATTATTTTAGGGAGTTCTTTGATTGTCGCCAAAGAGGAACCTGTAATAAATACAAATAAAGCAACGATAAGTTACTTTAATAAAAAAATAAATGGTTCCGGATTATCCCAGAAAGAAACCGTTGATTACTATGTAAAAAAAGGGGATTCGTTGTATAGTATATCAAAAAAATATCCAGGCGTAACCATTTCTGACCTGAAAAAATGGAACGGTATTCGCGGGGAAGTACTCAAACCAGGAATGAAACTTAAAATTAACGGATAATAGAATAATCTTATCTAAATTTGGGTTTTATTTTATAATTGAAATACAATGAATAAAGCCCTTCTTTTATTGCTTCTTACTGCCATTTTGCTGGGTTCTTGCAACCAAAAAAAGGATCCCCAACCGCGTGCTACAACAGGAAAAATTAATACTATTTCAGTTATCATAGACGACCAGTTGTGGAATGGTGAGATTGGCGACAGTATTCGAAATAAATTTGCCTCCGCCGTTATAGGATTGCCTGAGGAGGAACCTCTTTTTACGATAAATCAATATCCTACTAAAATTTTAGAAGGATTTATGACGGACAGCCGTACGATTATCGTAGTCAAAAAAGAAGAGCAAAATAAATTTGAAATTAAAAAAAATCAATACGCATCACCCCAAAATGTGTTTCATATTTCCGGAAAAACAAGTGCAGATATTCTAGAAATAATAGCGCAAAATTCGCCAAAAATAATTGAAATTATTAAGGAAACTGAAATTTCCGAAAACCAACGCATTATAAAACAGTCTATTCTTAATCCAAAAATCATCAAGAATAAATTTCAAATTTCGATTAATATTCCTTCTTCATATCAATACGTCCTTCATAAACCGCATTTTATATGGTTAAAAAATGAAATTATAAGCGGCAACACGAGTTTGTTGATTTATCAAGTTCCTATAAATGTCATCACTAAAAAGGATACAGATCTGATCACGAATATTATTAAAATGAGGGATTCTATTGGCAATCTTTACATCAGCGGAAAAGAGAATAATACTGTAATGATTACCGGAGAAAGCTATTCGCCTTATTTTTTTAAGATCAGTCTGGACGGAAAGGAAACGTATGAAACAAAAGGAACTTGGGAATTGAAAAACGATTTTATGTCAGGCCCTTTTATTAATTATGCTATTCTGGATACAGAGCACAACAGGATTTTAGTTTTGGAAGGCTTTTGTTATGCGCCCTCCAAAGAAAAAAGAGACTTAATGCATGAGTTAGAAGCCATCATAAAATCAGTTGAGGTTTTGAAAAAATAGTTTTATTTTCTTTTATTTGCAGTCTAATAAAAACTAAAAAAAATAAAATGTTAAAATGGAGTATAAAGTCGTTTAAGGAACTTTCTGTGGATGAGTTATACGATCTGCTGAGATTGAGAAGCGAGATTTTCGTGGTGGAGCAAAACTGTGTATATCTCGATCTAGATGGAAAGGACAAACTAGCTCTGCATCTTATTGGGGAATTTGAAGGTAAAATTGTAGCGCATTCCAGACTTTTCAAACCAGGAATCAGTTTTGACAATGCCTCAATTGGCCGAGTAACAGTTGATTCAAATTACCGCGACAGAAAATGGGGTCATGACTTAATGCGGGAATCTATTGCAGGAATAGCGCATCATTTTGGCGAAAGCCACATCACTATTGGAGCGCAATTGTACCTAAAGAAATTCTATGAGAGTCATGGTTTTGTGCAAACCAGTGAAATGTATCTCGAAGACGATATTCCGCATATTGAGATGAAAAGTGGGGAACTAAATTTTTAGGATCAGAAACTCAACTCTGCGGTCTAATGCTTCTCCTTGACCTAAGGGAAATTTGTTTCCGCTTCCTATATAATGCATCCTAAGGCTGTTTACGCCTTTATTTATCAAGTATTTATAGACGTTTTTTGCACGGTTCAAGGAAAGCTTGCGTTCTCGGGTTCCCTTATCTATGGCATCCAGGTAATAACTGGGCGTGCAACAAACGTGGCCTCTGATTTCGAATTCCAACGTTTTTTGTTGCTGCAAAAGAACCACAATCTTGTCTAATTCTTTCTTAGATTTCTCCGTTAATGTGCTGCTGCCAAGTGGAAAAAGGATATTTTCCAGATAAATACGGTCGCCTACTTTATGCTTCTTCTGAAACGAATTGTAAATGCCGTTTCCAAAACTGTTTTTCTTGACAAGAAACAAGTCGACTCGCCTGTTTTTAGAACGGGTTTCGGATAGGTTTTCTATCATATCTTTTTTCAGAATCACGCGGCCTTTGCCTTCAATAATGACAATTTTGTTTTTACTGAAACCATTTTGGATAAGTATATTTTGTACCGTAATTACTCTGTTTTTTGATAATTCATAATTATAATCGTTAGCACCCCGGTCATCACAATACCCATAAATTTGTATCGATTCTACTTTTGAGGTATCTGTGTTTTTTATAAAATCGACTATCGTTTGTATTTGGTCGTTATAAAGTGTGAATTTGTCAAATTCAAAATAAACCGTTTCTATAGGTTGCCACTGAGCTGATACGTAGCTCGAAAAAAGTAATAGCACTATGGAGAACGATTTTTTCATTTTAAGATAGACTGATACTCCATATTGGAATTCAAAATAGTAATGGCCCGTTTGATTTCAGAATTATTTTTGATGTAATACTGATACAGCCCTTCCTGATATTGATAGCGTTTAATGATTTCATCGACCATCAGGTTTTTGATTTCTTTTTGGTTTTTGTCCAATAAGGCATTTTTACTTTTTTGAAGCGCAACACTTAATTGTTGATATTCTACCAGAATAGATTCCTCTAGTTTTTCTTTTTTGGCCATAGCCAAAGTGTTTTTCAAGGCCAATTCCGTTTCCGTGTCAAAGGAGAATTTTTGTGTTTTTAGGAACTGTTTGAACTCTAAATACTCCACATCAGAAATAACAGGAATGCGATTTCCTAAATTTGGATTTTTATAATAATACGTCGTGGCATAGTTAAAAATCCCGTCGTTGTGAAGCAAAGCATTTGCTATCGGACTTAATTTAGTTTCTTCCAGTTCTACATCCGGCTGAATTCCTCCGCCGTCATAAACGGTTCTGCCTTTTCTGGTTTTAAAGGCATTATAGTTTTTCTCCTCTGTTTTTAGAACCATTCCGTTTTTGTTTTTTCGTGAATAATCTAAAGCTTGAATGCATCTTCCGGATGGCGTGTAATAACGGGAAATGGTTACTTTTAGTTGTGTACCATACGTTAAATCTACCGGTCTTTGCACGAGTCCTTTCCCAAAACTGCGGCTACCCACCACTACAGCACGATCTAAATCTTGAAGTGCGCCAGCCACGATTTCGGATGCTGAAGCGCTGTGACCGTTAACAAGTATTATCAAAGGAATGTCAGTATCTACAGGGTCTTTAGTTGTTTTATATGTGCTGTTGTGTTGCTCTATTTTTGATTTTGTAGTAACAATAATTTCGTTTTTTGGAACAAATAAATTACAAATATTCACGGCTTCATTCAAGAGTCCGCCCGGATTGTCTCGGACATCCAGTATAATGCGTTCGGCACCTTCTTTTTTGAGTTGTTCTAAGGCTTCTTTGGTTTCCAAGGACGCTTTTTTATTAAAATGCGATAATACGATATAGCCGGTCTTGTCGTCTATTTTTGCAAAAAAGGGCACCGATTTGATTTCGACTTCGTCCAGGATAATCTGGGTACTTTGTACTTTTCCTTGTCGGATGTATTTGAGGTCTATTTTGGTGTTTTTGGTGCCTTTGAAAAGCTGAGAGGCCTCGTCTTTAAAATCAGACAAAAGGACATCTCCCACTTGAATAATTTCGTCACCGGCTTTCAGGCCAGCTTTGTCGGCGGGAAAATTTTTATAGGGCTCTTTAACGATCAATTTATCTTCTTTTCGAGTCAGTAAAGCGCCTATTCCGGTATATTCTCCAGTGTTGTTTATCTTGAATCGCACTACATCCTGCTCGTTGAAATATACGGTGTATGGGTCTAAATTAACCAGCATTCCTTTGATGGCCTTGTCCATTAATTCTCCAGGATTCGTTTCATCGACATAATTTCGGTTTAATTCCTTGAAAAGGGTCGTGAATATCTCGATTTGCTTGGCGATTTCAAAAAAATCATCTTTGAAGCTGGTTCCAATAAACAGAAATACCGAAGCGACAAGGGGAATTAAGAATTTTTTTTTGAGGAAGCTCATAGGTTTAATTAACTAAATTTGAGACCACTAAAATAACAATAAATCACGAAATAATGATGCAGGACTGAATCTAAAGGCGATTTTGTTTAATTGGGATAGGTGAATTGTTTATATTTCAGAAATAGAATCGCTTTCGGATACTGGTTTTTTAATGTTTTGAGCAACAAATTTCTCAAACAATTGAATGGTTTTGGTATTAATTTCGGCGTACGTCAATCTGTCTTTAGTTTGATAAAAAAACATAAAGGAATAGGGTTGGTCCAGATGGTCAATCAAAAGGTGTTTGTTCAGCCGGTAGGTTTCGCGCAGCACGCGTTTGAAATAATTGCGGTCTACGGCTTTCTTGAAATTCTTTTTGGAAACCGAAACTCCCATTTTTATTTTTTCTCCCGTCCCGAAGTTTCGGGATTCGGGATCGCCAAAAGAGCTGGCTTTATACACCAATCGCAACGGATATTTTGATACTGATTTCCCTTCGGTAAACAATAATCCAATAGTGGTCTTGCTTTTTAGTTTTTCGTTTTTTGAGTAAGTAAAATTCATTTTAATAGAAAAAAGGACATGGATTTTGACTGGCAAAGTTACGATTAAAGGTTGAGTCCATATATTGTTTGGGATTTAAAATCGGGCTAAAAATATATTTCTTACTTTTACGGCAAATTTTTAAAGCATGGAAAAACTAATTTCGTATCCCATATCCGTAATCTATTATTTATGTTTTGGTCTTACCTTGGTTATTTTTCACCCAATTCAATGGGTTTGCTTTCACGTTTTTGGGTATCAAGCCCATAAAATAAGTGTCGATTATTTAAATTTTTTTCTGATTTTGTGCACAAGACTGTTAGGAACATCGTACCGGTTTGAAAATGTGGAAAGCATCCCAAAAAATGTTCCGTTAATTTTCGTGTCCAATCATCAAAGTATGTACGATATTATTGCTATGATTTGGTTTTTTCGCCGATTTCATTGTAAATTTGTCAGTAAAAAAGAATTGGGAAGTGGGATTCCCAGTGTGTCGTTTAATTTACGACATGGCGGTTCTGCTCTTATTGATCGTAGAGATCCCAAGCAAGCCATTCCTGCGATCAAAAATTTGTCTGAATATATTGAAAAACACAATCGTTGCGCAGTTATTTTTCCGGAAGGAACACGAAGCAAGACTGGGAAGCCAAAGGAATTTGCGCAAAGCGGATTCAAAATTTTATGCAAATACGCGCCTTCGGCTTATGTAGTTCCGATAAGCATAAACAATTCTTGGATAATTGTTAAATATGGATTTTTCCCTTTAGGTTTAGGAAATCGCCTTACCTTTGTAGTTCATAAGCCATTAGCGGTTAAAGATTATAATTTTTCTGATTTGATCGAAAAAACAGAAAAAGCAGTTGTTCAAGGAATAAAAATTTAATTTATATATAATGTCAATAAAAAACATTCGATTAGAAGTAATGCAGTTTTTGGAAAAAAACGTAGATAGCTTTGTCGATCAGTATCTGATACCAGTAGAAAAAATATGGCAACCAACGGATTTTTTGCCTAATTCTCAAAGTGATACTTTTTTTGATGAGGTCAAAGAATTGCGTGAAATTGCAAAAGAATTACCCTATGATTTTTGGGTAACTTTAGTAGGTGACACGATTACTGAAGAAGCCTTACCGACCTACGAATCTTGGTTAATGGACGTAGACGGAATAGATAATGTAGAACGAAACGGTTGGTCCAAATGGATCCGACAATGGACTGGAGAGGAAAATCGTCATGGCGACATGCTCAACAAATATCTGTATTTATCAGGTCGCGTGAATATGCGTGAAGTAGAAATGACTACCCAACACCTCATCAACGATGGTTTTGACATAGGAACCGGAAGAGACCCTTATAAAAACTTTGTTTATACTAGTTTTCAAGAGTTGGCAACCTATGTTTCCCATAACCGAGTAGCGCAAATGGCTAAGAAATATGGGGATAACAAATTGTCTAAAATGTGCAAAATGATTGCGGGTGACGAGATGCGCCATCATCATGCTTACAGTGAGTTTGTAACTCGTATTTTTCAGGTGGATCCTAGCGAAATGATGCTTGCGTTTCAATATATGATGAAAGCAAAAATCGTTATGCCAGCACATTTCTTAAGAGAATCCGGTGAAAAAATAAGTACTGCTTTCGAACAGTTTTCGGATTCGGCACAACGAATCGGGGTGTACACTGCAGCGGATTATGTAGACATTATGCAAAAATTAATTGACAAATGGGAAATTGATAAAATTACAGGCTTAACTGATGAAGCAGAAAAAGCCCGGGATTATTTGATGAAATTACCCGGAAGAATGGCACGAATTTCTGAGCGATTGGTCATTCCGAAAGAATCCCATATTTTCAAATGGGTAGAACCCGCTTTAGTACGATAGCTTTTTGAATGCAAAAATAAAGAATAAAAAAGTTGAATTTTGAAGTTACAGAACTTTGAAATTCAACTTTTTTTTTAAAAGTATATAAAGAATGATAAATGCAGATTTAATTCGAAAAACGATTCTTTTTGTAAAGGAAAAACTAAAAAATGCCGAAGGCGGACACGATTGGTTTCATATTGAAAGAGTGTTTAAAAATTCCGTTTTGATTGCTAGAAAAGAAGCTTGTGATCCCACGGTGGTTCAATTGGGTGCTTTGCTGCATGATATTGCCGATAGTAAGTTTCATGACGGTGACGAAACTGTAGGGCCAAAACTAGCGAGATCATTTTTAGAATCAGAAAATGTTGACGCAGATACCATTATACATGTGGTCAAGATCATTGAAAACATCTCATACAAAGGCGGTAATTTCGAAAAGAAATTCTCCTCAATAGAATTAGATGTGGTTCAGGATGCGGACCGATTAGATGCGATTGGCGCCATTGGAATTGCCAGAACATTCAATTATGGCGGATTTAAAAACAGAGCGATCTACGACCCTAAAATTGCTCCAAATTTCAACATGACCAAGGAAGAATACAAGAAGAACGATTCTCCAACGCTCAATCATTTTTACGAAAAATTATTGCTTTTGAAAGATAAGATGAATACCGAGACGGGAAAACAAATTGCACAAGAAAGACACCAGTATATGGAAGGATTTCTAGCGCAGTTTTATGCGGAATGGGAAGGGGAGAAGTAAGTAAACAGTGTTCAGTTTTTAGTATTCAGTTTGTTGACGTCCAAATACTGCAACTTTAATTAAAAAAGATCGATTTCAGTCTTGCTTTACACCCAAGCCATGAACTGATTACTAAATTATGGTCCCTAACCACTATTTTTAAATTTCAGATATTTTTTGGATTGCTGGTTTTTTAAATCAAAAATCAGTCCCGATAGCTATCGGGATTAATCAAAAATCTTAAATCGAAATCCCTTTTGCTTTCATTTCCAAGATCACATCCGAAGCATTTTTAAAAGTGGGCGCTTGCTCAATAATAGTTCCTACTCTTTTTTTATTGAGTTTAAAAGTGATGTCGTTCTCCGTTGTAAACAGTAAGGCAGTTAAAAATGGATTGTTCATAAAAGGCGCTAATACCATAAAAGCTTCGTCAATTGTATGAAAACTTTCTATTTCTTCGGTTTTATAACGCGCCGTAACGGAAAGGCTGAACACGTCACTTTCTGACAAAACGGGACGAACGTAGATATTTTTCAGTTCGGTGTCACCAATGGTTTTGGCAAGTGTTAGTTTGGCGTAAGTGCCATTTTGGATGCTTTCTTTTACATTTTCCCAGAAAAGTGCAAATACAGGTTGGAAGGACATTGGTTTAATTTTAGATGGTTATATTCCGAAAGAGGATTGCAAAATTAAGTCTTGTCAAGCAGATAATCTGTTTTTTGAGCAAAGATTATTTTAAAGGAACATCATTTATAAACTAAAAAGAGAACCAACGTGGTTCTCTTTTGTTATTATTTCCCCGTAAACACTGCTTTTCTTTTCTCTAAAAATGCAGCTGTTCCTTCTTTAAAATCTTCGGTTCCAAAACATTTTCCAAAAGCTTTTATTTCGGTTTCATAGCCATTTTTTCCTTCTTTAAAATTAGCATTGACCGCTTTTATGGCTTTGCCGATAGCATAAGGAGAGTTCTTGATTATTTTATGGGCTACACTCACACAGTAATCTAAAAGTTCAGCTTCAGGGACTACGTGATTCACCAGTCCCGTTCTGTAAGCATCTTGCGCTGTTACCATTCCTGCGGTCATAATCATTTCCATTGCGCGTCCTTTTCCTATCAATTGTGGCAAACGTTGCGTTCCTCCGTAACCCGGAATTACACCCAGCGAAACTTCAGGTAATCCCATTTTTGCATTTTCTGAAGCTACTCTGAAATGACACGCCATGGCTAATTCTAATCCGCCGCCCAATGCAAAACCATTAACGGCTGCGATTACGGGTTTTTTTAAATTTTCTATGAAATCAAATAATTTTTCTTGTCCTTCAGCGGCCAATTGCGTTCCTTCTTCAACTGAAAAAGCAGCAAATTCAGAGATATCCGCTCCCGCCACAAAAGCTTTTTCACCGCTTCCCGTTAAAATAATAACACGAATTTCATCATTTTTCCCTAATGTTTTGAAAGCTTTATTCAAATCAGAAATCGTGGCAACATTCAACGCATTTAGTTTTGTAGCACGATTAATGGTAATCGTTGCAATGTTATTTTCGGTTGCAATTAAAAGATTTTCGTAGTTCATAATTGTATTTTTAGGTGTTAATTATTGGAAGCGAAACCGTAAAAGTAGTTCCTTTTCCATATTCAGTTTCAAAGGTAATCGTTCCTTTATAATTTTCGATAATGTTTTTTATAATTCCAAGACCAAGACCCATTCCGCTACTTTTAGTGGTAAATTTTGGTTCGAATATACGGTCAATATCTTTGAGTTGAATCCCAATTCCATTATCGGTAACAGTAATTAATACGTTGTTTGCTGCTTTATGGATACGGAGAACTACTGATTTTTTTTCTTGTTGTTCCGGAATAGACTGAATAGCATTTTTAGCCAGGTTCGTGATAATCCGGATCAGTTGGGTACGGTCAATTTTCGAAATAATTTCAGGAGAATCGCTTTGAAATTCAATGTAGTCTTCATTGAAAATGTCCATCGCAAGTTCTACTACGGCAACAACATTCAAGGTTTCGTTTTGCTGCGCCGGCATTGATGCAAAATTTGAAAACGCAGAGGCAACGGCACTCATGGTGTCAATTTGTTGAATTAAAGTTTCGGAGTAATCGTTCATTTTTTGTTTTACATTGGCATCGTTTGGATCAAATTTTCGTTGAAAACTCTGTACCGTTAATCGCATTGGCGTAAGCGGATTTTTGATTTCATGGGCGACCTGTTTGGCCATTTCGCGCCACGCTTCTTCTCGTTCGCTTTGGGCCAGTTTAATGGCGCTTTTCTCCAGTTTGTCCACCATTCCGTTGTAGGCATTGATCAATAAGTTGATTTCCTTACTGTTTGCTTCCAGAACAATTTTTTCATTTTTTTGATTTAAACTCGTTCCACTTAACTTATCTGATATTGTTTTTAATGATTTTGTAATGTAAGAGGAAAGGAAATAAGCGACAGCAAAAGCAATAATAAGCATAAAAGCATACACCTGTCCCAGACGAATTAGGAAACTTTTTAATTCGTTTTCATAATATCCATCATCTTCTACATAAGGTAAGTTCAATATCCCCAGTGGTTTGAATTTATGATCTTTGATTTGGCTGAAAGCGGAACGGTTCTTTTTGCCATCTATAGTTTTAATATCAACGTATCTTTTTTCGATAGAAGAACGAACTAGTTTTAAAATGTATTTTGGAATAGGAGGCGCCACTATATCCACAGAAAAAGACTCTTTAGAAGACTTTAGTAATTTTCCGTCCAGACCATAGATGTTTATTTCCGCATTATGAATGTGGGCTAATTCATGGATTTTATCTTTAAAAATCAAACTTAAATTGGCAGAATTTAAAGGATATGTAGTGGTAGAGAGTACATAATTGATGTGCTCTTTTACAGAATTCTCATTGCGTTCTAAGCGTTCTTGGTGGTACTCTTTGGCTTCGTTTTTAAATTGAATGATGGATATAGAAGCTAATAAAACAGACGCTATTAATATCAACACAATCATCGAAAGGAAGATTCTGATTCGTAACGAGAGCATTGCTATTTTGAAGCTTTTGAACATAATTAAGATTGATTTCTTTCTCTTATTTTTTTATAAAATTTAAACCCAAGCATGATTAAAACAGAAAACAAAATTATTCCTATTACACCATAAATCCAGTTGAAAGCATTTTTTAAAATAACTAAAAAAACGACTGCAAAAAGGATTATTGTCGCACCTTCGTTCCATAAACGCATGAAATTAGAGGTGTAGTTGACTTGATTATTTTGCAATTGCTTGAATATTTGGTGGCATTTTGCATGGTATAAATACAACACAAATACAAAGCCAAGTTTTACATGCATCCAGGGCATTTTTAACCAAGCATTGCCTAAATCAGTAAAAAACAACATCCAAAAAGCAAAAATACTCGCTAAAATAGCAGAAGGCCAAGTGATAATGTACCACATGCGGTAGGTCATTATTTTAAATTGTTTTTGTAAAATTTCTTTTTCAGGCGAGGGTTTATCTGCCGCTTCTATTTGGTAAACAAATAGTCGAACAATATTAAATAGACCTACAAACCATGTGATTACAAAGATGAGGTGCAAAGATTTAAGGTAATTATAGTATTCCATCGTTAGTTTGAATCAGTTTTGTATTCATTTCTTTTTTTAGAAAATAGCCAGTTAGTATTGTTGATAAGATATCTGCAATTGGGAATGCAAACCACACTCCAAAAATACCTAAAAAATTTGGTAGAATGAGCACTAACGGAATCAGGAAAAATCCTTGTTTACTTAACGTCAAAAGCAGTGCTTTTTTTGCCTTTCCTGCAGCTTGAAAATAAGCCGCACCAATGAGCTGTACAGCAATAATTGGCGAAGCCGCAAAAACCCAACGCAACGCTTCCGGAGTTTGGTCAATCACGAGTGGGTCTGTAGTAAAAATAGCAACGATAGGCTTTGCAAAGATTAGAATAACCACAAAAATAAGCGAGGCGAGAAATGCGGCATATTTTATGGATAGTTGCACACTTTCTTTCACTCTTTCATAATTTCCTGCACCGTAATTGAAACCGGCAATTGGCAGAAATCCTTGCGTAATTCCCAGGATAGGAAACAAGGAAAACATCAGCATTCGACTGATAATTCCATAAATAGCAACAGAATGTTCGCCGCCATACGTATATAAAGTATGATTCAGGATGATGGCTAAAATGCTCACAACTCCTTGTCTTGAAAAAGTCACAAAACTCAACTCAGCGATTTCTTTGACAATGGGCATTTTAAATTTAAAATGCTTCATTTTCAGTTGAAGTTCACTTTTGAAAACAAAAAACCAAAGTACAAACAAGAAACAGGTAAAATAGGATATGGCAGTAGCCAAAGCAGCGCCAAACATACCTAAATCTAAGTATTTGATAAAAATAATATCCAATGCAATATTGACAAATGCAGGAATAATCATGGAGACCATCGCAAACTTGGCCTTGCCTTCGGCGCGAATCACGTTGTTTCCCATCATGCAAAGTGCCAAAAACGGAACGCTTATAATTATGGGGATAAAAAATTCTTTTGCGGGTTCCATTATGGCTCCTTTCGCGCCAAAAAGCATTAGCATTTCGTCACTAAAAAAAAGACCAAATACCACAAAAACAGAAGCCAATAAAAAAGTCATCATGATTTGGTTGCCAAATGTTTGAAGTGCTTTTTCCTTGTGACTGGCTCCCAATGCTCTGGAAAGTACAGATCCTCCGCCCACACCAATCGCCATTCCCAGAGAAGAAATCAAAAAGGTGATGGGCAGAACTACGGTTACCGCAGCAATGGCCAAAGAACCAATCCATTGTCCAACAAATATGGTATCAATCAAGATATTAACCGACATGAATAAAATCCCAATAGAAGACGGAACTGCCTGTTTTATCAAGAGTTTTTTAATGTCTTGTGTTCCTAGTTCATCGGCGGTAACAGTCATTTAAGCGTTAATTTTTTCGGAGTCAAGTTTAAGTGATGATGAAGCATTGGACCAGCTTGAAATCCAATTACTTACGGTTTTACACCAGTCGTCACCATCATTTAAACAAGGAATTGCTTTAAAATTTTCTCCTCCGTGAGCCTTAAATTCATGATTGGCTTCCATGGCAATTTCTTCCAAAGTTTCCAAGCAATCCGATACAAAAGCAGGCGTTACAACAGCCAGGTTTTTGATTCCTTTCTCGGGCATTTTGTTTACTTCAACGTCTGTATATGGTGTCAACCATTTGTCTCCGGCTAAGCGCGATTGAAAAGTCTGGCTGTATTTTCCTTCTGGAATTCCCAGCAATTTTACAACTTGTTTGGTCGTTTCATAACATTGATGGCGGTAACAAAACTCATGTGCCGGCGACGGGGTGTTGCAGCATGAACCGTCAATTTTACAATGTGATTTTGTGATATCCGTTTTGCGAATATGACGCTCCGGAATTCCATGGTAGGAGAATAATAAATGATCATAGTCAAAACCTTCTAGATGACCTTTAATGGAATCAGCCAAGTTTTTGAGATAATCTGGTTTGTTGTAAAACGCAGGAACTATCGTGAATTTCATACCCGGAAAATACTTTTTACGGTACTCTTCGGCCAGTTCTATTATTGTGGTGGTAGATGCCATTGCATGTTGCGGGTACAAAGGAAAAAACAACACCTCGGTCACGCCTTTATCATGTAACTCTTGTAAGCCGGACAATAAGGATGGATTTCCGTAACGCATTGCTAGGGAAACGGGTACATCAACTAATTTTTGTACTTTTTCGTGCATTCTTTTGGAAATAACCACCAGAGGAGACCCTTCGTCCCACCATATTTTTGCGTAAGCGGCAGCAGATTTTTTAGGTCTTGTTTGCAAAATTATACCACGAACTAATAATGCTCGTAACAAAAACGGAACGTCAATTACGTATTTGTCCATTAAAAATTCATCTAAATACGATTTTACATCCTTTGGAGTTGGACTTTCCGGAGAACCTAAATTAACTAATAATACACCTTTCATGTTATCTTTTTTTGTTGGTACAAAAGTAAATAAACTTACTTTTTTATAAATTGCGATTAACTATTTTTTATTTATTGTTTAATATATGAAATCAATTGTTTATGACATATTTGGATTGATCGACATCAAGTATTTTTTGGGCGTAGTGGCAAATTTTTTCTTAAATGCCGCTATGAAATGGCTTCCGGTGCTGTAGCCAATTTTCAATCCTACTTCGTTTACATTATAGGAGCCGCTATCGAGTAATTTTCGAGCAAAATCCATTTTGTAGTCAAACAGAAAACCATAAACGGTATCGCCATAAATTTGTTTGAAACCCATTTTTAGTTTCTTTAGATTCAGCCCTATTTCATCCGCCAATTCCTGTAATCCGGGTGGTTCAGCCATATTGGCTATGATGATTTCTTTGGCTTTTTTAATTTTCATGACATTGTCCTCATCAATTAGAAACGGACATTGTTCTGCGTTTGGATCTTCAGTTCTATTGAAATACAAACTCAATAATTCGTATCCTTTGCCTTTGTAATACAAGTTTTTTATGGAGGGATGCAAGTTATAATGAAACAATTGCGATAAAACAATCGCCATCGAGGGACTGATATTACCTTCGTTATAATATTTTTTGTCCTTATTATCTGCGCTTAAAAAAGTAATATAATCGGCTTCGGTCGAAAATAAAGCATGGAATTTTTTGATAGAAATAATCACAGAGATTACCCAAGAATTAGGTGCTAACTCCAGATTTAAAGGCAGTTCTTTTTGTGGGTTGTACAGCAACAATGATTTTTCCTCTTTCAGTTCCAAAGCATAATTGCCTTGGTTGAAAATGAATTTCGCTTTTCCTTTGATTCCAAAATGAAACTGAATCAAACCGCTGCCCACTTCCCGTTGCGCATTAAAAGAATCGTTGCTGTCATTCTGAAAGCGAATGAGTGTGAAATCATCCTCAATTTTTATAATTTCCTGAGAACCCATAGCGATATTTTTTTTAAATGAAAATGATATTCATCAAGTTATTTTATTTAGAACCACTTTAAATAAAGCAATTCAAACAACTTGAATTCATTACAAAAGTAGCCTTTTTTGCAGTATTCTGACCATTTGGAATTAAAAAATCACTGAGCGATACAAAAAGAACTTCTAGCGTTACTTTTATAAATACTATAGTGATAATTTTGCCTCACTTTTAGGAAAAGTGCAAATATGGAAAACAATAACACATCAAAGCATCATTATTTTTACTCCGTAGGATTAAGCTATAAAAAAGCAGATGCTGAGATTAGAGGAAAGTTTAGTTTAGATGCCGCAGCAAAAACGCGGGTATTGGAACAAGCTAAGAATGAAGGAATAGAGAGTTTAATAGTTACTTCTACCTGCAACCGTACAGAGATTTACGGTTATGCGGAACATCCGTTTCAATTGATCAAATTAATCTGCGAGAACAGTCAAGGCTCAGTTGAAGCTTTTCAAAAAGTGGGTTTTGTCTATAAAAATCAAGAAGCCGTCAGCCACATGTTTCGTGTGGGAACGGGTTTAGACAGTCAGATTCTGGGTGATTTTGAAATTATTGCCCAAATAAGAAACTCATTTTCACAATCAAAATCATTGGGCTTAGCCAATGCTTTTATGGAACGATTGGTGAATGCGGTGATTCAAGCCAGTAAAAAAATAAAAACCGATACCGAAATTAGTTCTGGAGCTACTTCGGTTTCTTTTGCTGCGGTTCGTTATATTATTAACAATGTGCAAGACATTGGGAACAAAAATATTCTATTGTTTGGTACTGGAAAAATTGGTAGAAATACGTGTGAAAATTTAGTAAAACATACTAAAAACGAACACATTACACTTATCAACAGAACCAAAGAAAAAGCAGAGAAACTAGCCGGAAAACTGAATCTAATTGTGAAAGATTATTCGGAACTGCATTTGGAACTACAAAAAGCAGATGTTGTTGTGGTAGCTACCGGCGCACAGAATCCTACTATTGACAAAGCGATTCTGAATTTGAAAAAACCAATATTGATTTTGGATCTATCAATTCCTAAAAATGTAAATGAAAATGTCGAGGAATTAGAAGGTGTTACGCTGATTCACATGGATTATTTGTCACAATTAACAGATGAAACTTTAGAAAATAGAAAAAAACACATTCCCGCTGCTGAAGCCATCATTGAAGAAATCAAAGAAGAATTTACTACGTGGACCAAAGGCAGAAAATTTGCCCCTACTATCAATGCTTTGAAAGCAAAATTGAATGCGATAAAAACATCCGAATTGGATTTTCAAAGCAAGAAAATTTCAAATTTCAACGAAGAACAAGCAGAGATTATCAGCAACAGAATTATCCAAAAAATAACTACACATTTTGCCAACCATTTGAAAGATGATGATACGATGGTGGATGAAAGCATCGATTGGATTGAGAAAGTTTTCAAAATAGGAGCGACTACAAAATAAAATTTACACCATTAAGGAATTAAATTTCATTAAAATAAACCTTTAATTCCTCTTGGTTTGAAAAAATAAAAATGGCAAACAAAACAATACGCATAGGAACCCGAGGCAGTGAACTCGCACTATGGCAAGCCCATACCGTCGAAAAAAAACTAAATGATTTAGGCTATAAAACCGAAATTATAGCGGTAAAATCGCAAGGAGATATTATCCTTGACAAACCACTTTACGAATTAGGAATCACAGGCATTTTTACTAAAACACTTGATATTGCCATGATCAACGGTCAGGTTGATATTGCAGTGCATTCCATGAAAGATGTTCCTACGGCTTTGCCAATAGGAATTGTACAGGCGGCAGTTTTGGAAAGAGCCAATACGTTAGATATCCTAGTGCACAAAGGAACCCTTGATTTTCGTAATGGAGCAGGAACAATTGCCACAGGCAGTTTGCGTCGTCAGGCACAATGGCTCAATAAATACCCCAACCATAAAGTAGTTGATTTACGTGGAAACGTCAATACGAGAATGCAGAAATTGCAGGAAAGCGATTGGAACGGAGCCGTTTTTGCGGCAGCAGGTTTGGAAAGAATCAACTTGAAACCTTCTAATTATATCGACTTGGATTGGATGATTCCGGCGCCAGCTCAAGGCGCAATGGTGGTTGTTGCGATGGCAAAAGATGAATTTTGCAGAGAGGCCGTTTCTGAGTTAAATGATATTGATGCCGAGGTATGTACACACATTGAAAGACAGTTTCTGAAAACACTCGAAGGCGGTTGTACGGCACCAATTGGCGCTTTGGCAGTATTTACAGAAGAGGAAATAGTATTCAAAGGCGTTTTGTTTTCAATTGATGGGAAACAAAAAATCGAAATAGAAAAAATCGTTCCGATGCAGGAATGGAAGAAATTAGGCTTTTATTGTGCCAAAGAAATTTTAGAAAATGGCGGAGCAGAATTGATGACAGCAATTAAAATTAATTTGAAGAAATAATGAGCCAAACAAGCATTTTATCCACCAAAACATTATCGGCAGAACAAAGGCAAGTATTTATTGATGCTAATTTTGATCTTTTGGAACAAGATTTCATCGAAATAAAAAACAACCTTTTCGAACTCAGTACCATCAACAACAACTTAATTTTTAGCAGCCAAAATGCTGTTTTAAGTTTGATAGAACAAAACGGTTGGGAAGTTTTAAAGACTAAACCTGTTTTTTGTGTAGGGATCAAAACCAAAGAATTACTGGAATTGCATGGCTTTACAGTTGATGTGTATTTGGATTATGCCTCTGAATTAGCCGAAATAATCACTTTAATTTACAATAAAGAAAGCTATACTTTTTTGAGCGGAAATTTGCGTAAAGAAACGTTGCCTGAAGCATTAAAAAGTGCCGGAATAATTTTTAATGAAATCGAAGTGTATCAAACAACACTAGCGCCTTTTAAAATATCAGACCAAGAAAATTTTGACGGAATTCTGTTTTTTAGCCCATCTGCCGTTGAAAGTTATTTGACAAATAATAAAATCAAGAATGAAGTTTGTTTTTGCGTAGGCACTACTACAGCAGCAGCATTAGAAACAAAGAAAATTAAAAACATAGTAATTCCCGAAACACCAACTATCGAAGCCGTGATTTTGGAAGTTATTGAATATTATACACCGGAAAGCATCTAGCAATCCGCTAAAATTTAAATACATGATCAAAAACGACCTATTTTTAAGAGCACTAAAAGGAGAAACAGTACAACGTCCGCCAGTTTGGATGATGCGTCAAGCCGGACGGTTTTTGCCGGAATTTATCGCATTGCGTGATAAATATGATTTTTTTACCCGTTGTCAGACTCCGGAATTAGCAGCCGAAATAACGATGATGCCGATTCGCAGAATTGCTCCGGATGCTGCCATTTTGTTTTCAGATATCTTGGTAATTCCGCAAGCCATGGGAATTGAAGTGTTGATGAAAGAAAATTTCGGTCCATTTTTACCAAATCCAATTCGTACGATTCAAGATGTGGAGAAAGTAATTGTTCCAGATGTACATGAAACATTAGGGTACGTTTTTGATGCTATTAAATTGACCAAAGAAATGTTGAATGATGAGGTGCCATTAATTGGTTTTGCAGGTTCACCTTGGACAATTATGTGTTACGCGGTGGAAGGGAAAGGTTCTAAAAGCTTTGATATGGCCAAAGGATTTTGTTTCGAACATCCAGAAGCTGCTCATGTTTTATTGCAAAAAATCACTGATACCACGATCTTATATTTGAAAGAAAAAGTGAAATCAGGAGTGGATGCTGTTCAAATTTTTGACTCTTGGGGCGGAATGTTATCGCCAGTTGATTATCAGGAATTCTCTTGGAAATATATCAATCAAATCATTGAAGCTTTGGCTGATGATGCACCGGTTATTGTTTTCGGAAAAGGATGTTGGTTTGCATTGAATGAAATGGGAAAAAGTAGGGCTTCGGCACTTGGTGTAGATTGGACGTGTTCTCCAAGAAATGCAAGATACTTGTCTGGCGGAAACATCACATTACAAGGAAATTTTGATCCTTCCAGATTGTTATCTCCAATTCCGGTTATCAAGAAAATGGTACATGAAATGATTGACGAATTCGGAAAAGACAAATACATCGTGAATTTAGGTCACGGAATTTTACCAAATATTCCTGTGGATCACGCGAAAGCGTTTATTGATGCGGTGAAGGAGTACGGGAAATAGTATACAGTAATTAGTGTTCAGTTTGCAGTCTTTACTGCAAGGTTTTTTTAACCTTGTAGGGGTGTTTAATTATATGAAATTTTAAAAAACGTGGAAGATGAGAAAGCCCTTAATTATTGGAGATAAAACATACCAATTCAAAAAAGATGCAATTAGTCATTATCGAACGATTTTAAATTCTTATGACTTTGGACAATCTTTGAATGAGGAGGATTTCAACGATATAGTTGATTTGTTTTTATTGGAGGATGATAATAATTCAGAAACAGATTCAGAAACTACTAATATAAAAGAAACTTTTACTTTTGATAAAAATCATTTTTCTAATTATCAAATAGCAGTTTTAGAAAATGAAGATAAAAGATATATTAAGTGTCCGACAAGTAAAACTAAAATCATTAACTATGAAAATGTTGAACAATTAAGTAGAGATATACAGATTTTTAAAAATGAAAGGTATTTTTGTATTATCGATGGAGACTTTGTTTTTGGAGACTTTATCGAAACTTTTTTGGTGTGTAGGAATATGAAAGCTAAAGAGTTAACTATTTCTACTTCATCTATGTCTCAACATAATGTTGACAGCCTTTATAGTTTATTGGAAGAGGGGTTCATTGAAAAATTAAATTTAATTGTATCCGACCGTTTTTTTACTTATGAAAGAGATAACCTCATAGAATATATTTATGAAACTTTAGATGTAGAAAAAAAGTTTCAATTATCCGTTTGCAATAATCAATCAAAGATAGTATTAATTCAAAGTGATGATAATGGAGGAAGAAAATACCTTATTCAAGGTTCTGCTAATTTGAATAGTTCTAATTGTATAGAACAATTTTCTATAGAAGAAAACGAAGAATTATTTGATTTCAATAAAATTGTCTTTGATGAAATAATAGAAAAGTTTAAAACTATAAATCATTTAAGGGACGTCGATTCTGACGAAGTTAGAGAAAATATAATTTTAGATGAAAGAGCAAGTTTTGATGAGTATTTTGAAAAGGAAATAGAAATAACTGATATTAAAGTTAGCCAAGTTCAATATGGCACAAAATGTTTTGAAATATTTTATGATGATTTGTCAAGCCATTACATTTCATATTTAATGATTTTAAACAAGACAAAATATAATCCAGAAACTTTGTTTTACAAAGCTTGTAGAAATGCTATTCAAAAAGATATGCTTTTAGTAAAACAAGATTTTTTCAATGCCAATTCCGTAAAAGGATATGTAAAATGTCAAGAAACAAATGAATTGTCAAAATGGGAAGATTTAGCGGTTGACCATAGACAGCCGAATACTTTCTCTGTAATACTTGATAGGTTTAAAGAAGTGAAAAATATCGACCTAGAAACAGTTGAATACACACTTGGAGAGAATAATTTTATTGTATTTAAAAATCAAGACTTAACTACTGAATTCATCAATTATCATAAAGATAAAGCTAATTTAAGAGTAATAAGAAAAGAATGCAACTTAAGTCGAACAGGAATGGGAAGGCTGAAAAGAAGTGCGAAAGATTTAACTATTAAATAATAAAGGCAGATAACAAAATAAAGAATACCTACAAGGTTAAAAAAACCTTTCAGGAAAGAAAAAATAAAACGAATGCATATAACAGAAAACTTCACCATAGACAAATTAAAACTAACAGATGCAAATCAGTTGTATCAATTTATGATTGACAATTATCAAAGATTACTCCTATTTTTCCCACTTACACTTTCAAGTAATTCAAGTATTGAAAAGACAAAAGAATATATTTCAATAAAGGAAAAAGAGATTCAGGAAAAATCAAATTTCACTTTAGCAATTCGAGAGAAAGATTCTCAAAATATTGCAGGATTAATTATTATTAAAAAAATTGATTGGGAGAAAAGAATAGCAGAGTTAGCATATTGTATTGGTTCAGAATATGAAGGAAGAGGCATGGTGTCATTTGCTGTAAAAGGAATTTCAAAGTATTCTTTTGATGAATTAGAGTTAAAAACTCTTCATATTATTTCTCATAAAACGAACCTTGGAAGTGTTAAAGTAGCTCAAAAATGCGGATTTGTATGGAGCGAAACATTAAAGAATGAGTTTACTCCAACAAATGGACTCCCGTTAGATATGGAATTATATGAACTAACAAGATGAAAGAACAATTCTACACCTACATACAAAACCTTCAAGACACCATCGTCGCAGGACTTGAAGCGGTTGAAGGTCAAGCCAAATTCCGTGAAGACCTTTGGGAACGGCCGGAAGGAGGAGGAGGAAGAACCCGCGTGATCGAAAACGGAAAAGTTTTCGAAAAAGGTGGCGTGAATATTTCGGCAGTTCACGGGAAGTTACCCGAAGCCATGCAAAAAATGTTTAATGTGGGCGAAGCTGATTTTTTTGCCTGTGGATTAAGTTTGGTAATGCATCCAAAAAATCCAATGGTTCCTACGGTTCATGCCAACTGGCGCTATTTCGAAATGTACGATGATAACGGAAATGTAATTCAGCAATGGTTTGGTGGCGGACAAGATTTAACACCCTATTATCTGTTTGAAGAAGATGCAATTCATTTTCATCAAACCTGTAAAACTGCTTGCGACAAACACAATCCGGAGTTTTATCCAAAATATAAGAAACAATGTGATGCCTATTTCTGGAATGCGCATCGCAATGAAGCACGAGGAATTGGCGGCTTGTTTTTCGATTATTGCAAAGTAACTCCAGAGATGAGTATGCAAGATTGGTTCAATTACGTTTCAGAAGTCGGCAATAGTTTCCTCGAAGCCTATGTTCCAATTGTAGAAAAAAGAAAAGATTTACCCTATACGCCAGAAAATAGAACGTGGCAAGAAATACGCCGCGGTCGTTATGTCGAGTTTAATTTGGTTCATGACAAAGGCACTTTATTTGGACTAAAAACCAACGGAAGAATCGAAAGTATCCTGATGAGTTTGCCACCAAATGTACAATGGGTGTACGATCATCATCCGGAAGCGGGAAGCGAAGAAGAAAAATTAGTTCACGTATTAGAAAACCCAAGAGATTGGCTTTAGATTTATTTTAAATTCTGAATTTTAAATTTTAAATGGGTTTAACTTTAAACTTTTAAACCTGAAACTTTAAACGAAAATATATGTTCCCATTACACAGAGGCAGAAGATTAAGAACAAACGAATCCATAAGGAGTTTAGTTCGTGAAACGAGTTTAAGTCCATCGGATTTTATGTTTCCTATGTTTATAGCTGAAGGCGAAAATGTACAAGTAGAAATTTCTTCCATGCCGGGTATATTCCGTCGTTCGATAGATTTAACTGTAGAAGAAGTCAAAGAAATATTTGCATTGGGCATTCGTGCAGTAAATATTTATGTAAAAGTAAGTGAAAATTTAAAAGACAATACGGGACTGGAAGCGTGGAATCCAAACGGATTGATGCAAAATGCCATACGTGCCATCAAAGCTGCTTGTCCGGAAATGATTGTAATGCCTGATGTGGCTTTGGATCCTTATTCTATTTATGGACATGACGGAATCATTGCAAAAGGTGATATAGAAAACGATTCGACGAATGATGCTTTGGTAAAAATGGCTGTTTCTCATGCGCAGGCCGGAGCCGATTTTGTAGCGCCATCGGACATGATGGACGGACGTGTATTGCGTTTGCGCGAGGGTCTGGATACTGCCGGTTTTCATAACGTAGGCATCATGAGTTATTCGGCTAAATACGCGTCGGCATTTTACGGGCCGTTCCGTGACGCGTTAGACAGCGCTCCTGTTGACGCCACTGAAATTCCAAAAGATAAAAAAACATACCAAATGGATTATGCCAATCGCATTGAAGCCATAAAAGAAGCCTTGTGGGACGTAGAGGAAGGTGCTGATATGGTGATGGTAAAACCGGGAATTGCGTATTTAGATATCGTTCGCGAAGTTAAAAATGCGGTAAATGTGCCGGTAACAGTCTACCACGTTTCGGGTGAATATGCAATGATCAAAGCCGCTGCCGAAAGAGGTTGGCTCGATCACGATAAAATTATGATGGAGCAATTAATGTGTATCAAACGAGCGGGAGCCAGTTTGATTTCGACCTATTTTGCGAAAGAGGCTGCAATACTTCTTAACAAATAGAAATGAAAAAATGTTTAATAATAGTGGTTTTATTGCTTTCCAATAGCATTTTTGCACAAGCGGAAGTAGTTTCTACTTTCATAGAGAAATGGGATAATTCCAAAGATTATTTAGTGGCCGTTGCAGAAGCTATGCCGGAAGATAAATATGATTATAAACCCGCTGAACGTGAAATGTCCTTTAAAGAACAATTATTTCACATACAAGATAACATGAATTGGTTGGGCACAACTTATTTTTCGGAAGAGAAATATGTGAAAAAAGAAGCCGTAAAAGGGCTTTCAAAAGCACAAATAATCCAAGAGATAAAAACCTCTTTTGATGCAGCAAAAAGAGTTGTCCAAAAAACCAATGATGCTGAATTATCCCAAAAAGTTACTTTTTTTGCGGGTCAAAAATCAAAATTGCAAATACTTAATTTGATGCAAGACCATGTTACCCATCACAGAGCACAAATTTTAGTATATTTGAATCTGAATCAAATTCAGCCACCCAAATATATTGGATGGTAATTCTAGCCACTGAGCCACCTATAATTAAAGAAATTAACATGAGAAAGACATTATTTTTATTAGCCGTTTTAGCCTTAACTTCTTGTAAAAAAGAAGAAGCCAAAAAAGAACCTTTATACCCAACCACTTCCGAGGAAATTGCACAAACTCCAGAGGAATTAGGAGAAGAAATTTTCAAAGGGAAAGGAAATTGTGTGGCCTGCCATCAGGTTGACAAAAAGGTGATAGGGCCAAGCTTGCAGGATATTGCTAAGATTTACAAGGATAAAAATGCAGATATGGTAGTGTTTCTGAAAGGAGAAGGCGAGCCTATTGTTGATCCAAGCCAGTACGAAGTTATGAAAACAAACTTCGTGGTTACCAAAGCCATGTCTGATGACGAATTGAAAGCCTTGGAAGCATACGTATATTCCAATTTGAAATAATCCTGGCGTTTTTCAGGAGCTACTCCCGCTATCCGCTGTATTCCCGATAAATAAAAACTACGGATAAAAAGCCTTGTTTTTCTTGATCGCGAGATGCCGCTGCTATCGGGGCTAAAATACAAGAACCATTCGTCTCTGCGAATGGTTTTTTTATGCTCAAAACACTTTAAGTGCATTTATTTCTGAACTTTATTACTTCTTTAGGAACAATGTGGGTATTTTTTTTATCTTTAAAATATGGAAACCGCATACATCAAAACGCCATTGGGAATTGCCAAAATCATAGGCGATGAAAGTGGAATATCACGAATTTTAGTCACCGAAGAAGGGTTGTGTTCAAATACAATTCAGGCTGTTTTACAACAAGCCGTTGTACAACTCAACGAATATTTTGAAGGCAAGAGAACCGATTTCGATTTTAAATTAAATCCAAAAGGGACTGAATTCCAACAAAAAGTCTGGAAATCTTTACTGGACATTCCTTATGGGAAAACGAGAACATATCTCGAACAATCCAAAATTTTGGGTGATGTCAAAGCCATTAGAGCCGTTGCATCTGCTAACGGGAAAAATCCACTTTGGATAGTCGTGCCCTGTCACAGAGTCATTGGAACAGATGGTTCACTAACAGGATATGCAGGCGGATTATGGCGAAAAAAATGGTTATTGGAACATGAAAACCCAACGACGCAACAAAGTTTGTTTTAGTTGTTGATGAATAAATTTGGTATATTCGTTTAAGAAAATCTGTAAAAATCCACGTAAGCTGCGTGCCATCAAATGATAGAAAAAATAAACCTCAATAACATTCTGTTTCTGGACATCGAAACCGTTCCGGAAACCGAAGATTTCAATGCATTAGATTCTGAAATGCAAGATCTTTGGGAACATAAAACCCAATACCAGCGTAAAGACGAATATACTCCCGAGGATTTCTACGATCGTGCGGGAATTTGGGCCGAGTTTGGGAAAATCGTTTGTATCTCCGTGGGTTATTTTACTATCAAAGGCGATATTCGGAATTTTAGGGTGACTTCTTTTTTTGGTGAAGAAAAGAAACTATTGTTAGATTTTAATACTTTGCTGAATACTCATTTCAACCAGCCGCAACATGTTTTGTGTGGGCACAATGCCAAGGAATTCGATATTCCGTTCCTTGCCCGACGCATGATTATCAACCAAATCGCCATTCCAAACAAACTGAATTTATTTGGAAAAAAACCATGGGAAATCCCCCATTTGGATACCTTGGAATTATGGAAATTCGGGGATTACAAGCATTTTACTTCTTTGAAATTAATGTGTAAAGTCCTTGGAATACCTTCGCCAAAAGGCGATATCGACGGTAGCCAGGTAGGACATGTATTTTATGTAGACAAAGATATTGATCGTATTGTAACCTATTGTGAGAAAGACACCATTGCCGTGGCGCAGATTTTCTTGAGATTAAGACGGGAAGAATTATTGATTGAGGACGAGATTATTCATGTATAGATGAAGTAACACAGGTTTAATCTGCGTAAATCCGTACAATCTGTGTTTGAATTTTTGGTGCTTTGTATGCTTAAATAATTACATTTACAAAAATTATAGATTATGGTATTGAGTAGATTTTGGTTGGTCATTTTTATTTCAGCAATTGTATTTGTAGTGTTTAGTTTGTTTTCGGGAGACAGTTATACTATTGACCACGTTTTGAACGGAAAGAAAGATGATCCAATTCTGGTTTCGGAGAAATTTGCCGAAGAACTTCCTGCCTTTATTAAAGACAGCATCAAAAAAGCACCCGAACAAACCATGATAATTAATCGTGATACGCTAAATGCGGATACGACTTATGTTTATAAAAACAAAACCGTAAAAATATACAGTGGTGTTCAAAAATCAGATGGTTTACTGCCAACGTGCAAAAGTACTTTGCTTGATTTAGTCCTTCCGTTGATGGCTTACTTGGCCTTTTTCTGTGGATTAATGGAGCTTTTAATCATTTCCGGAGCTTCTGGAAAGTTAGCGAAAGCATTGAGTCCAGTTTTTGTAAAAGTGTTTCCTAGTATTCCTAAAAATCATCCTTCCATTTCCTATATGACCTTAAATTTTGCTGCTAATTTCTTAGGATTAGATTCTGCTGCAACTCCTTTTGGTCTTAAAGCCATGGAGAGCTTGCAAGAAATAAATCCTGATAAAGACAAGGCCAGTGATGCACAAATTATGTTTATGTGTTTGCATGCTTCGGGTCTTACTTTGATTGCAACCTCTATTATAGGGTATCGTGCTGCGGCTAATGCCAGCAATCCGGCGGATGTGATGTTACCTTGTATTATCACTTCTTTTATAGGAACTATTGCAGCATTTCTAATTGTTGGAGTGAAGCAAAAAATCAATTTCAAAAGTGCTTCTCTAGTGATTGTATTGATGGTTTTAATAGCTGCAATTGTTGGTTTGTTGATGTATGTGAACCATTTAGATTTAATCGGGAAAAATTATTTTACGGCTAATCTTTCTGCTTTAATATTAATTGGAATTATTGCTTTTACCCTGATTTTCTCCTTTATAAATGAGAAGAAGTTTACGGTCGCAAGTACTACAGTTTTTGATTCTTTTGTAGTAGGAGCAAACAATGGTGTGAAAACTGGAGTAACTATTTTTCCTTATGTATTGGGAATGTTGGTAGCTATTTCACTATTTAGAAACAGTGGTTTATTTGAAATTATTAGTAATTGGATTGCTTTCATTTTCTCAAATATGGGTGTTAGCAAGCAAATCACGGATGCTTTACCAGTAGCGTTGCTTCGTCCCTTTAGTTCTGCAGGATCAAGAGGATTTTTGATTGACTCAATGAATACTTTTGGTGCTGATTCCTTAACGGCAAGATTGAGTAGTATTTTTCAATGTAGTGCCGAAAGTACTTTCTATGTGATAGCCGTTTATTTTGGTTCCGTAAATATTAAAAATACGCGTTATGCATTAGGAACGATGCTTATAGTCGATTTGATTTGTGTGATTACGGCTATTTTTGTGGCGACTTGGTTTTTCTAAAAGCTGAATTAAAAGCTGAATTTCCCTGTAAAAATCAAAAATAACTGATTATTTGAGATTTTTGTTTTGAGATTGAAATTACTACAAATGCTATTTTAAAAGTAAGTAAAAACGAATCTTTCTCTTTAATCACCTCTTACAAAAAAACAAAGTGAATTTTGGTTTTAAAATTGATTTTAAAATTGATATAATTAAAAATCATAATACTCAATTTAATTTAAAAACTAGATCCTTTATCTATTCACTATTAGATACTCCATGTTTTTTTTTTGAAGTATCTATTTTAAACAAAATTAATTACACAAACATGAAAAAAATAATAATCGTAATGGTTTGTATTTACTCTTTGTCGGGATTTTCCCAAACTAAAAAAGACATTATAAATTCAATAGGATTAGATGAAGTAGTTGTAAGTACACAACGATTTGCAAAACCAAAAAGAAAAATTACGCAACAAATTGAAAGTATTTCTAAAAAAGAAATCGAGTTTAATAACTTCCAGTCCAGTGCCGATGTGTTAGGGAATTCGGGGACTTTAGCAGTTCAAAAATCGCAACAGGGCGGCGGAAGCCCTGTTATTAGGGGTTTTGAATCCAGTAGAATTTTATTACTCGTTGATGGAATCCGAATGAATAACTTAATTTACAGAGCTGGACATTTGCAAAACATAATTACTGTTGATAAAAATATGCTTGAAAATGTAGACGTGCTTTTTGGACCATCATCTACTATTCACGGAAGTGATGCGCTTGGCGGAGCCATTTATTTACAAACTAAAATTGCAAAATTGCTTTCCGATACGGAAAACCAAAAGGTTAGCGGAACTGCTTTAACAAATTATAACTCTGCAAACCAAGGAAAATCAGGTCATTTAGATTTCAACTTTGCGGGTCAAAAATGGGGTTACTTAACTTCATTTTCCTATAATGATTATGGGGATTTAAAAATGGGAAAACATAAAAATGGTAGCAATGATTTTTTTGGAGAAAGACCTTTTTATGTGGTAACCAAAGATGGTATTGACATTAAAGTTGCTAATGATGATAAATATGTGCAAAAATTTTCTGGATATAAACAATATGATTTTATGCAAAAAATTATTTTTCAGCAGAATATCAGCACACGACATAGTATAAATTTACAATTTTCTACCACATCAAACATTCCCAGATATGACAGGCTAACTGATTTGAGTTCAAACGGAAAATTTAAATCTGCAGTTTGGAATTATGGTCCACAAAAAAGGTTAATTTCTTCTTATAAATTAGACAAAAAGAAGGTATTCTTAAACAGTGATATGAATTTGGTTGCCAGTTATCAAAACATCGAAGAAAGTAGAATTACCCGTAATTTCGGCAATCCAACGCAAAGTTCAAGGATTGAAAAAGTTTCGATATTTGCCATCAATTCTGATTTTAAAACAAAAATAGGTAATGGTGATTTTATTTATGGCGCCGATGTTTATTATGATAATTTAAATTCTTTAGGAAATAAAAAAAATATTTTAACTAATGCTGAAAGCATTACTGATTCGCGTTATCCAGATGGAAAAAACAATACTTTTAGAGCCGAAGGTTTTGCATCCTACAGCAATGACATTAACAAAACAGCCTCGTGTAATGTAAGTGCTAGGGCTGGTTACACGACTTTGAATAGCGAAATTTTAACCAATTTTCTGAATTTACCTTATACTAGCGTATCACAAAAAAACTTTACCTATAGCGGTGCCGTTGGAATTGTAAATAATGCCAGCGAAAACACAAAAATAGGTTTTAATTTAGCTTCTGCATTTCGAGTTGCAAACATTGATGATTTAGCAAAAATATTCGAATCGGCAGCAGGAACTTTAATTGTACCAAACAAAGATTTGAGGCCTGAAAAATCAGTAACGGCTGATTTGAGCATTACTTTTTGGGAAGGTAAACGTTTTCAGTTTGAAAATATTTTTTATTACACAAGACTGTATGATGCAATAATAACGGGTTCTTTTACGTTAAACGGACAATCTTCGATTGTTTATGAAGGAAAAAACAGTCTCATTCTTGCCAATCAAAATCAAGGAAAAGGAAATATTAGCGGAATTTCCTCTACCTTAAGAAGTTATATCACAAAATCATTCTTGTTTTATGGCACTTTCAATTTTACTCACGGTAGAGTCCAAAATGCGATGGGTAATTTTCCTTTAGACCATGTTGCTCCATTTTATGGAAAAACAGGTTTTAAATATGAAAGTAAACTAGTAAATTTGGATTTATATATGTTGTATAATGGAAAAAAAGAGTTGAGTAATTACTCGCCTAGTGGAGAAGATAATTTGCAATATGCTCCAAAAAATGGAATGCCTTCTTGGGAAACCTATAATTTGAAAGGATCATTATCTTTAACGGAACAGTTCACTGTTTATTCCGGTATTGAAAATATTTTAGATATACAATACAGGACTTTTGCCTCTGGAATTAATGCTAGTGGAAGGAGTATTTACCTTGGAGGGAAATACAATTTTTAGAACCTAAATCACTAAATACAAAAAGCCCTAAATTTCATTAAATTGTGGTTTTTTTGTGTTTTTAAGACTCGGGCTACTCAATAACCATCTCCGGAATATCACCTTCAATAATTAAATCAGCTTCCGTAGAAGCGATGATATGCGCTACGGTTACACCCGGTGCGCGTTCCAATAATTTGAAACCTTGCGGCGTTACTTCTAAAACGGCTAGTTCAGTAACGACTTTTTTAACGCAACCTACCCCCGTTAATGGTAACGTACATTTTTTAAGTATTTTAGATTCGCCAGCTTTGTTGACATGCATCATGGCTACAATAATATTCTCGGCAGAAGCCACTAAATCCATTGCCCCACCCATTCCTTTGACCATTTTACCAGGAATTTTCCAGTTGGCAATATCACCATTTTCGGAAACTTCCATTGCACCAAGGATTGTTAAGTCAACATGTTGTCCACGAATCATTCCAAAACTGAATGACGAGTCGAAGAAACTGGCTCCAGGCAAAGTAGTTATGGTTTGTTTTCCGGCGTTGATTAAATCAGCGTCTTCATCGCCTTCAAAAGGGAATGGACCCATACCGAGAATTCCGTTTTCACTTTGAAATTCAACGTCAATTCCTTCTGGGACATAATTAGCAACTAATGTTGGAATCCCGATTCCGAGATTCACATAGTAGTTGTGTTTTAATTCTTTTGCAATGCGTTTTGCAATTTGATTTTTATCTAAAGCCATAATCAGAAAATTTTTCTCACGGTTCTTTGTTCAATTCTTTTTTCATATTTCACACCTTGAAAAATTCTATTTACAAGTATTCCTGGAATATGAATTTCGTTTGGATCTAAACTACCTACAGGCAATAATTCTTCTACTTCGGCGATAGTTATTTTTGCCGCTCCGGCCATACAAGGATTAAAGTTTCGTGCTGTTCCTTTGAAAACTAGGTTGCCGGCTTCATCACCTTTCCATGCTTTTACGATGGCAAAATCAGCTTTGAAAGCGTATTCCATAAGATGCATTTTTCCGTTGAATTCCCGTGCTTCCTTCCCTTCGGCTACTTCAGTTCCATAACCGGCAGGGGTAAAAAAAGCTGGAATTCCTGCTTGTGCCGCACGACATCGTTCTGCAAGAGTTCCTTGCGGGATTAATTCTACATCGAGTTCTCCAGATAGCATTTGACTCTCAAATTCGGCATTTTCACCTACGTAAGAAGAAATCATTTTTTTGATTTGGCGTTTTTGCAAAAGCAATCCAAGGCCAAAATTATCTACTCCTGCATTGTTTGAGATACAGGTTAAATCCGTAGTTTCTTTTTTTACTAATTCGGCGATGGAATTTTCTGGAATACCGCATAATCCGAAACCGCCCAGCATGATGGTCATCCCGTTTTCAATTCCTTGAAGGGCTTCATGTACGTTATTTACTTTTTTGTTAATCATAAAATTGAATGCTAGTTGACGAATTTTAATTTAAAGAAGAACCCAATCTGTTTGTAGTATTAATAACAACAAGATTTAATTTTAAGAACGAATTGCCTAGCCCAGATAGAAGCGACATCCTTTTAGTCTCCTTTTTTAAGGAGACTAAAAGATATAGCGGATGGCTGGATTAGCTCCAGATGAAAATTTTACAATTCAAATTCATCGGTATTTTGTTCAATATTAGTGGTGTCTATTACTTTTGGAGCGGTGTAGCAGTCTACTTTTATGGATAGATTTGCGGGTCTTTCAAAGGATGCTTTGGATACTTTTAGAGCGGAATCTTCGTAACAAAGTTTCATAAAATAACCCCAAACCGGCAGTGCTGCTGTGGCACCTTGTCCGTAAGTTATGCTTTTGAAACGGGCAGAACGGTCCTCGCAACCCACCCAGACTCCAGTTACAAGATTAGGAACCATTCCCATAAACCATCCGTCAGATTGGTTTTGTGTAGTTCCTGTTTTACCAGCAATAGGATTTTTAAATTGATAGGGATATCCTGTCCAGCGTTTGTCTCCGTTTCCGCCGCCGGTGGTGCGCAAACGATCTCCGGACCCGCCTTCCGTAACGCCTTCTAATAATTTGATGACGGCATACGCGATGTCTTTGTTTAAAACATCATGTGATTCAGGGATGGGTTCGTAAATAATTACGCCACCTTTATCTTCGATTCGAGATATAAATTGGGGTTTCATATACACGCCTTGATTGGCAAAGGTGCTGTAAGCAGCAACCATATCTTCGACGGTTATTTCAACGGCTCCCAAAGCAATGGAAGGCTGAAGCGGAATCTCTGATTTGATGCCTAATTTATGGGCTAAATCGACTACAGCTGCCGGACCTACTCGGTCTATTAATTTTGCGGATATAATATTGATGGAATTTGCCAATCCTCGTTTTAGGGTTACCATTCCGCTGTATCTGTTGTTGGAGTTTTTTGGTTCCCAATCTTCGGTAACATTATGACGTCCTTTTCTAATCATAAAAGGGGAATCAATAATGGAATCACAAGGTGACATATTCAATTGCTCTATGGCTGTAGCATAAACAAAAGGCTTGAAAGTGGAACCAACTTGTCTGGCACCTTGCCCTACGTGATCGTATTGAAAATATTTATAATCGATACCCCCAACCCACGCTTTTATATTTCCCGTTTGAGGTTCCATCGCCATGAGTCCGGATTGTAAAAAATGTTTGTAATACCGAATGGAATCCAATGGCGTCATAATAGTGTCTTTTTCTCCCTTCCAAGAGAAGACTCTCATTTTAGTTTTTATGCTAAAGGATGCTATAATTTCTTCGTCCGTTTTTTCCAGTGATTTTAATACCGCCCATCTGTTCGAGGATTTCATGGCTTGGCTTAAAATGCGTTGTGTTTCTACAGAAGAGATGTTGACAAATGGCGCATTTTTATTTGTTTTGGATTGCTCGAAAAATTCTTCTTGAAGATTGGCCATGTGCTCCGTTACTGCTTTTTCAGCATGCAGTTGCATTCTGGAATCAATGGTAGTATAGATTTTTAGACCATCTTTGTAGATGTCATAATCTGAACCATCCGGTTTTTTATTTTCCTCCGCCCATTTTTTTAGGTAGTCTCTTAAATATTCTCTGAAATAGGTTGCTGTTCCGTCTTTGTGCGTTTCTAATTTGAACTTTAATGTGATTGGTAAAGCTTGCAGTCTTTCTTTTTCTTCTTTTGAAATTATTTTTCCTTTTTCTAATTGCAGAAGCACTACATTTCTTCGGTTTATGACTCCTTGTGGATTTCTCACAGGATTGTAAAGGCCAGAATTTTTAAACATTCCCACTAATATTGCCGACTCGCTGATGGTTAAGTCCTTTGGTTCTTTAGAAAAATACGTTTTTGCGGCTGAACTAACTCCGACAGAATTGTTTCCAAAATCGTATACATTACAATACATGGCAATGATTTCATTTTTAGTGTATTGTCTTTCTAATCGGATGGCAATAATCCATTCTTTTATTTTTTGTACAATTCTAAAAGGCAGGAATTTAGATCCTTCTCCGTGAAATAATTGTTTGGCTAATTGCTGCGTCAAGGTACTGGCTCCTCCGCTGGTTCCTAAGCTCGAGATGGCTCTCAAAGTACCTCTTCCGTCAATGCCGGAATGCTCATAAAAACGAGCATCTTCCGTTGCGATTAGTGCTTGAACCAAATTTTTTGGCAAGTCAGAATACTTTAATTGAGATCTGTTTTTTTCGAAATATTTCCCTAAAACCACTCCGTCAGCGGATATGATCTCAGTCGCTAAATTAGAATCGGGATTTTCTAAATCTTCAAAAGAGGGCATCGAACCGAAGATTCCCCAGGAAGCAAACAGGAAAAATAAAGCAAGACTTCCTAACCCTACAAAGAATATTTTCCAAAAAATATTTTTGTAATGAGCCATGTCTTTGTCATTATCTTTAGCGGGACTGTTGTTTTTTTTGATAGCCATAATACTATTTTATTCTTTTTTTTCTATTCTAAAACCTACATCTGTAACTCCGTCTAAAGCCGTCACGCCGGGAACTTTGCCGTTTTCTCTGACTGCTTGCTTAATATGAACGGTGTATTTGGATCGAAACCGTACATTTTCCTTATAAAAAAGTTTGCTTTCTTTTATGTCTGAAAATCCATTCCCTAATAGTAATCCCTCCGGATCAGCCATTTGGTATTCGAGCGTGTCTACTTTTGTAAAACCATTAGGTAGTTCTAAAGCTACAATTAAGAACAAATTGTTGTATTGATACGCATTATTCGCTCTCAAATTCACAAACAAATTATAGCGTTTTGTGGAATCTAGTTCTGGTAAATGGAACGTTACAATGCTGTCTTTATGCCACGCACTACCCACAGATTGATAGTCATCAAAAACCCTTTTTTTATCACACGACCAGAATAGAATTACTACCAAAAGAAGTAAAGCGCTATTTTTTATCCACATTTTTAGTAATAATTATAGGTTTTCTTGGCTCTACAGGCTTTTTGTCATTTGGAGTTTGACGGGTATTGTTTGCAGGTTTGTTGCTGTTTGCTACAATTGCATTTTCACCGCCCGGTTTTCGTTTTTTATTTGGTTTTTTCTTCGTTTTGGGTTGATCAAAACGAGTTAAACTTTCTTGTCCCATTGCATTATTGAAGTTTTTCTCTGGTTCTGCAATGATTTCTATTGCAAAATCTTCTAGCGAAGAAACTTTATTTTTCAGTTTGTTTTCAGCGATGATTTCTCGGACTTGATCAATTTTCAATACGTGCCAATTTGCAAAATTATTGGTGTAGGCAAACCACATTAATCCTTTGAAAATATCTTGTTTCTGGCAAATGGCATCTCCTTTTTCCGTTACCAATTTTGTTTCAAAATCCGGGAAGTCTTTCAAAGCATCCATGTACGTATCCAGTTCATAATTCAAACAGCATTTCAATTTTCCGCATTGTCCGGCTAGTTTTTGTGGATTCAAAGATAGTTGTTGGTACCGTGCCGCTGAGGTATTTACACTTCTAAAATCCGTCAACCAAGTCGAACAACACAATTCTCTTCCGCAAGAACCTATTCCGCCTAAACGAGCTGCTTCCTGACGGAAACCTACTTGTTTCATTTCTATTCGGGTACTGAATTCTTTAGCAAAATCTTTAATTAATGCTCGAAAATCAATTCGGTCATTTGCTGTGTAATAAAACGTAGCTTTTGATCCGTCCCCTTGAAATTCAATATCTGAAATCTTCATTTCCAGTTTTTGCGCAATCGCCAGTTCCCGTGCGCGCACCTTCATTGGCTCTTCTTTTTCCCGTGCCGCAGACCAAATATCAATATCTTTTTGGGATGCTTTTCTATAAATTTTCGGAATTTCGTTGCCCAGGTGATTGGCTCCTTTTTTCTTCATTTGAATTTTAACTAATTCTCCTGTCAAAGTAACAATTCCTATGTCGTGTCCTGGAGAAGCAACAGTAGCCACGATATCGCCCATGCTTAACGTTAATTTCTCTGTATTGCGGTAAAATTCTTTTCTGCCGTTTTTGAAGCGTACTTCCACACAGTCAAAAGGGGCGTCACCATTAGGCAGACTCATATTAGAAAGCCAATCAAAAACCGTCAATTTATTGCAGCTGTCGGTGCCGCAAGTCCCATTATTTTTACAACCTTTAGGTGATCCACCATCAGAAGTTGAACAACTTGTACATGCCATAATTTTATATATAGTGTTGCGACGAGCACAACTTATGTTTTTAAAACGTTTAATGTGTAAAGATAGTATTTTTTAATTTTACGTCACAACGCATAAAAGCACGAATGCCTCATAAATTTTCAATAAAAAAACCCATTACAAATTAGTTTGTAATGGGTTAGTTTTGAATCCCTTCTTATAAAGATATGATGTGTTTTATATCTATTTTGATTTCAAAGATTGCTCCATGAATTTCTCCAACCGTTGAAACGGTTGGCTATAGTTTAATGGTTGTGTGTTTTTAGAATATAGCCCACGGTTTCAACCGTTGGCAACGTAAAGAACAATACATTATTTTTCAAAGGTTTTCTCATGAATGTCTCCAACCGTTGAAACGGTTGGCTATAGTTTAATGGTTGTGTGTGTTTTGAAGATAGCCCACGGTTTCAACCGTTAGCAACGTAAAGAACAATACAATATTTTTCAAAGATTTTCTCATGAATGTCTCCAACCGTTGAAACGTTTGGCTATAGTTTAATGGCTGTGTGTGTTTAGAATATAGCCCACGGTTTCAACCGTTAGCAACGTAAAGAACAATACAATATTTTTCAAAGGTTTTCTCATGAATTTCTCCAACCGTTGAAACGGTTGGCTATATTTTAATGGTTGTGTGTGTTTAGAACATAGCCCACGGTTTCAACCGTTAGCAACGTAAAGAACAATACAATATTTTTCAAAGGTTTTCTCATGAATTTCTCCAACCGTTNNNCATAGCCCACGGTTTCAACCGTTAGCAACGTAAAGAACAATACAATATTTTTCAAAGGTTTTCTCATGAATTTCTCCAACCGTTGAAACGGTTGGTTATAGTTTAATGGTTGTGTGTGTTTAGAATATAGCCCACGGTTTCAACCGTTGGCAACGTAAAGAATAACACATTATTTTTCAAAGATTGTCTCATGAATTTCTCCAACCGTTGAAACGGTTGGCTATAGTTTAATGGTTGTGTGTGTTTTGAAGATAGCCACGGTTTCAAATTTGGCTTAACCCATGTAATTTTATAAATTCGTCAAATTCATCTTGAGAATTTTTCTTTAAATGATGTTGCTTTTGATTCTTTATGTAATTATAAACGGATTCTAATTGAGATTCACTAACGGAATAAGCGGCATAACCTGTTTGCCAAACAAATTTTTCAATCATTAAATTTTCTCCATTTATATAATGTGACGAGCTCCCTTTAATTTGTTTTATTACGTCTGCAATTGATTTTTGTGGATTTAATAAAAATAAGGCGTGAATATGATCTGGCATTCCATTAATGATTCGTACGGGACATCCCAATTCAATTAATTCTTGTCTGATATAGTCGTATACTTGTTTCTCTATTGAAAAGTCAATTAATTCACCTCTGTTTTTGGTTGCCCAAACAGCATGAATCCATAATTTATTAAAAGAATGTGGCATACAATTAGTTTTAAATTTCCACTAATCTACAACTTTATATAATTTATCTGACAATCGAATCCGGAATGGCAATTTAAAAGTACAAGTGTCTCCAGAAACTGCTTTTTCTTGTGCAAAATCGTTCACCAGCATTTCTTCGATTACCAGTTTTTGCTCGCCTGTTGTAAGGCCTTTAATCAGAATCGTATCACCAATTTTGATTTCGTTTTCTTCAATTAGAAACTGACCAATACTTGGTTTTGGATAAAAGTGAGTTCCTTTTCCAATGTATTGTTTTTTGATCTTTATTTCTTTTTTGAGAACGGTAGCTACTCTGCGAGCAATTTTTGACTCAGCCAATTCACTAAGATTCGGAACTCCTGCTAATGGATCTTGATTATTTTTGAAAGTCAAAACGTCTGATTTCCCTTTTTTGAAAATCTTATTTCCGTTTTTAATTCCTCTGCGGATGGCTTTTTGTTCTTCTTCCGGCAAATGAATCACAGTTACACATTCCGTAGAACAGCAACCTTCCATTTTTTCCTTGCACGAGTCACATTGAATAAAAAGTAAATGACAACCTTCGTTCACGCAATTCGTATGTACATCACAAGGTGCGCCACATTGATGGCATTGCGAAACAATATCGTCTGTGATTCTTTCGCCCAAGCGATGATCAAATACGAAGTTTTTACCAATAAATTTACTTTCTAAACCTTCGGCTTTTACCTGACGTGTGTATTCAATAATTCCGCCTTCCAGTTGGTACACGTTTTCAAAACCTTTGTGTTTGAAATAAGCACTGGCTTTTTCGCAGCGAATTCCTCCGGTGCAATACATCAATAGTTTTTTGTCTTGTTTGTGTTCCGTAAGCTGCTCTTCGATAATGGGTAATGATTCCCGAAAAGTATCCACATCTGGTTTGATAGCTTTGGTGAAATGTCCAATTTCACTTTCGTAATGATTTCGCATATCGACTACAATCGTGTTTGGATCTTCTAGAAGTTCATTGAATTCTTTGGCTTTTAGGTGAATTCCAATATTCGTTACATCAAAAGTTTCATCAACCAAACCATCAGCCACAATCTTATCACGTACTTTTACAGTCAGTTTCAAAAACGAGTGATCGTCTTGTTCTACGGCAATATTTAATCGGATTCCTTTCATGAAATCATAGACCTCGATGGAATCTTTGAATGCATAAAAATTATCGGCAGGCAATGATAATTGGGCGTTGATTCCCTCACTGGCTACATAAATCCGACCCAAAACTTCAAGTGAGTTCCACGCCAGAAATAATTCGTTACGAAATTGTGTTGGATTTGAGATTTGCGCATAAGCATAGAAAGACAGCGTAAGACGTTGTTTTCCGGCATCATCAATCATGATGGCTCTTTCCTCTGCGCTTAATGTGTTATACAGTTGCATGCTATAAACAGTTTAAAGTTGAGAAATATATTTTTTGCAAAAGTATGTAAAAAGGTTCAGAGAGGCAAAGTTTTGAAGGGACTAAGGTTCATAATCAATAACAAGGCATGCTTAATTTACCTGAACGCTTAATGGTTTAATTTTTTAGGAGCTATTTCCAGCTTTTCGCTATATCTCTTGTTTTCGCTATCGCTACATCAAGAGGATGCCGCTATAATCTGGGCTAGGGTAATTGTTGTAAATAGAATTTTTAGTTTTTTAAAGTCGTATTTGTTGTTTCGAACCGGATAAAAGGAATGGTGCGGAAGAGGGGAATCGATTGTTTTTTAATTAATTTTTTGGAAGGCTTTATCTTTGGTCTTTTAATATTGCTGTAATCGCATCTGATATTTCAGAAACTTTTCCGTTAAAATTGTTGTTTAATAGAATTATTGTAAATTTCTCATCAATATCAGAAACTAAAATTGCTTCATAATTTCCAGATCTTCCATCATGTAAATGCTCAATTAAATTTCCGCCTTTAAATTTTGCTTGTCCCAAAGCGGATTGAGTTTCATGCAAATCAAATTGTTGACCTATTTCGTAAAGTGATTTTTTATTGATTATTTTTTTTGAATGAAGACAATTTGCCCATTTCAGTAAATCAAAGGTTGTTAAGTAAATACCACCGGTTATTGGTAAGTCGGTTTTGTCCGAAACTAAATTATTATTAAATCCTTTAGCTATGTTTTCTACATTTTCAAAAGGTGTCATAATAGAAAAATTCATTTTACAAGGTTTGAAGATGAATTTTTCTACATAAGTTTTATAAGACATTCCAGTTAATCGTTCAACAATAAAGTGTCTTAAAAAAATATTATTGTTGTTATAATCGTAATTTGTTCCTGGTTTAAAGTCAAGTGAGTTGATTAATTTTAAACCATCAAAAATATCTTTATCATTTTTAATCCCCGCCCATTTGACATTAGGTATCCCACTTGTATATTGCAATAAATCTATAATTGAAACTTCATTTGCCCATTTTTGTAATTCCGGAATGAATTTAGAAATCTTATCGGTCAATTTTAATTTGCCTTGTTGTTGTAACTGCAGTAAAGCAACTGCACTAAATTCTTTTGTGATAGAGCCAATATTGAATCTATAATTGGTAGTTAATTTATTGGTTTTTGTTGCATCAGTAAATCCGAATGAAGCGTTGTATAATATTTTATTATTTTTTGAAACAAGTACATTTCCATTAAAAACTCCAATTTGGTTTGACCATTTCATTAGAGAGTCAATTTTAACTATTTTTCTTGTTTGAGAAAATGCATTATTTGTCAAAAGTAAGAGAATAGTGAAAATTAAGAATAGCTGTCTGTAATATTTCATAATTTATTTTTTGTTGTTTTTTAATATTATTGATTAACATTGGCCTAACTATTTAATCTTATCAAAGATACACATCTTTTTTTATCCTAAATTTTTCTAGCCCAGATAGTAGTAAAAATCCTTTTTTATCCGCTTTTTAGCGGAAAAAAAGATTGTAACTAATAGCTGGAAAAAGCTCCAAATAAAAAAATTATACAAAGTTTACGTTGTTTATAAATAAAAAACCCTCCCAGGGTTTAGAACTCTGAAAGGGTTAATGTATTGTATAATAGAACTTTTAGCAATATTCGTTGAAAGCGTCTTTCAAGTTTTCAGCAATTAGTTCTGCTGGGCGACCTTCAATGTGGTGACGCTCTAACATGTGCACTAATTCTCCGTTTTTGAACAAAGCCATACTTGGCGATGATGGAGGAAAAGGAAACATGTGTTGTCTTGCGGCATCAACTGCATCTTTGTCAACTCCTGCAAAAACAGTGATTAAATGGTCTGGTTTTTTAGCGCCATCCAAACTCATTTTTGCTCCCGGACGTGCGTTTCTGGCAGCACAACCACAAACCGAATTTACAACTACAAGTGTTGTTCCTTCTAATTTCATTGCGTTCTCTACTGCTTCTGCACTATGTAAATCTTGAAAACCTGCAGCGGTTAATTCCTCTTGCATTGGTTTTACCATTTCTTCTGGATACATATCTTTTTTATTTTAAATAAATACTAATTTCAAGTTGCAAAGTTACAAAGTTTACAATCAAGTATAGAAGTTGAATTATAAAGTTTTGTTATAGTTTGATTTCTATTTCATTGCTCTTGAAGCCACATGAAAAATAGCTTTTATAAATAGCATTTTTGGGCATTTTAGGATAACAGTAATGTCCTCAATAAAAGAAGTTTCCTCATCCAGAAATTTAAAAATCAAAGTTGGATTTCCTTTTTTGAACATCGAAGAAAAGATAGAAGAACCCAATTCATTTTTTCGGTCTAAGATGTCTAACAGAAGTAAATCGTAAAACCAGAATTTAGTGCTTTTATGAAACTTAGTAAAGTCGGTTTCCCTTTGTAGAAAGGCAACCAATTCTGTTGATTTTTTATCCGAATTTTTGAAAGTATAGCCCGTACTAGCTTTCGTCCAACCACCGGCAGTTCCTATGTTGATTGCGTTTTTCGTATTTTCTTTCCAAAAAGGATAACACGTCATGGGAATGCTGCCTTGCTCTTTTTCGACGATTTCATAGTTTGTAATCCCAAGTTTTTCGATATATTTCTGGATTTCGTTTTCGTATTCCTCGGTTTTTAAATGTTTGTGCGAAAACAACGTGTATTCCAGCAAAGCTTCAGTTTTGGAAGTAGGTAACACATACATAAAACGGGTATTTCCTTTTTGCTCCACCGAAAAATCCATGAAAGTAGCTTGTTCGGGATTGAATACAGCTTGCTCACTTTTGATAAACCAACCTATAAAATGCTGTTGTAAAACAGGATATTTTGTCTGGTTTTCTGCTTTTTTGTTGTTGTAAATGCTGTTGAACAACTTGGAGCAGGAAAAGGATTCGCTTTCGGTTTGTACCATAATTATGGTTTCGGATTCTTCGATTTCCAAAACTTTCTGGTTGATGAACGTGATGTTTTCTTGTTTTGAAAGCAAATCAAATACCTGATTATAGAAATCCAACCCTTTCACCATATTGTAGCGGTAGGGTTTCAAGTCTAAATCTCGTCGAAAATCTGAATTGGCAAACAATGCCGAATCCCATTTCTTTGAAATAGATTGTTCCCAAAGTGAATCGTTAGTTTTCCAAAAACACCAGGTTCTGTCGTTTGTTTTTTTGGTATTTTCATCCAATAACAAAATACTTTTATCTCGGAATTTACCAGATTGGACCATTTTATACACGGTCATCAAAGCCGATAATCCTGCGCCGGTAAAAATATAATCGTAGTGTTTCATTTGGGAATTTGACATTTCTCCAAAAATAGACAATTTTATTCTTTTAGTTTCTCTAAAATCAGCTTTAATTCTTTTGGTTTTAAGTAGCCGCTGTGCTGAAAAATAATCTCGTTTTCACTATTCAAAACACATAAAACAGGAAAGTTCAATTGCTTATTTATTGTTCCTAATGCGATGGCCAGTTCATGTGTTCCTGAAGTATTTCCCGTGGGTTTAAATTGAAAAGTGGTTTTGTTCAAAATTATCGTTCGTTTTTCTTCTGCGTTAAAATCAATGAAATAAAAAGCAGCGTTAAGCTCCTTGATGATTTCCTCGTTTTTAAAAGTGGTGTTTTTCATCACATGGCAAAACGAGCACCAATCGGTTTGAGTAAAAACAATCGTATTTCTCTTTTCGATCGTTTGCAAACTGTCTATTTGTTCGAATGAAACGGAGTGCAACTGCGCGAATCCAGCGGGAATCCCGCAGCATAATAACAACAGTGAATAAAAAATCTTTTTCATTATCTTAAGGTATATCGAAGTCCGAAAAAACTTCTGATTCCTTGATTGGGTCCATATACGTACGTCGTGTCAAATGTCAACCCATACGGGTTTTCAGGCGTTGTTAATACTTGTCCGTTCGAGTCGTACGTTACATTTTTATCAAATGGATCATTTGTTCTTGCAATTAAAAACGGATTATTTTGTTTAGGCAAAAAGTTCAACAGGTTTTTAATTCCGGCATAAAATTCAAAGTTTTGTAAACCAGAATACGTGAATTGAATGTTTTGTAAACTGTACCAAGGCGATTCTGGAGCACGAGGATCTAAAGTGCTTAAAAGAGGCAGTTGCATGGGGCTGTATAGATTTCCGGTGTAATCAATATTTAAATCGATAGCTTGAATTTTATAGGAAACACTCCAAGTTGCTGTAAATTTTTCGGTTAGAAAAGGTGTTTCTTTTAGGCCATTTTGAACGTTTTTGTTGTCTAACAAAGAAGCGCCGGTGATAATTTTTAATCCATTAGGAAAATTGAAATCGACATTCATACTGATTCCTTGACTTATCGCATAACCATTAATGTTGTCGTAGATGATTTGGTTGGGATCAGTAACATAATCCGAAACAATTTTATTGCTAAATCTGGTATGAAAAAGGGAAGTTTCAATGCCAATAAAGGTTCCGTTATCAAAATTTATTTTCTTAATATAATTCAAATTAGCATTGATGGATTGTTCCGGCTTCAAATTATTTACGATTACAATTTCACGAGCGCCAGTCAAGGCAGCATGATCTTCGGTAAATAAATTTACCACTCTAAAACCTGTTCCGGCGTTCAGTCGAATAATATTATTATCGTTCAATTTCCATTTATAGGCAATTCTTGGCGTCAAGATACTTCCGTGAAAGGAGTTGTAATCGTAACGCAGTCCCAAGAGTATCTTGTGTTTTTCGGTAAATGTGATTTCGTCCTGAACAAAAATTCCCGGCAGCCAGGTTTTCTCGGGATTGTTATTTCCCTGTTTTAATGTTGCCGGTGTATTGTCATCGTAATAATTATACCGCGTGGCAATTCCGGTAAGCAAATCATTTTTTCCTATTTTTTTATCCCAAGTCAATTGTAGAAAACCAATTTTTTGATTGGCAATATAACTGGTTGTCCCGTAGCGACTGTCTTGAAAATGCACATTTCCTGAAAAGGATAGCATCAGTTTTTCCTGAAAAGGCAATTGGTAACTTCCTATTAATTCGGCTCGTTTGGTATAAATGCTTTCGCCGTAAATCTCGTCTCCGCCACGGTGTTTTTTCTCCCAACGCACATCGCCGCCAAAACGGTCTTCATAAACGCCACGTGCCGCGATGGTGAACAAACGGTTTTCTTTTCTGTTGAAAGTCCATTTTTGAAAAAGGGAAATTCGGTCAGAAAGTGTCACATCAGTAAAATTGTCGCCATCGTTGTCTATTTTTTGATTGTAGCTAAAATAATTTAAACCTAGAAGTGCCGTAGCTTTCTGTCCAACATTGAGTTTTACTCCTAAATCAAGGTTGGTTTCCAACCAAGAAGTAGAAAACACATCTGCGGAGAATAGGGGAGCGTTTGTTGGATTTTTGGTAATAATATTAATCAAACCTCCAACCGCCTCACTACCGTATAAAGACGAAGCGGGACCTTTTACGATTTCGATTCGTTCCACCAGTGAATTCGGAATTCCAGATAATCCGTACACCGTCGATAAACTGCTCACGATGGGCATTCCGTCAATTAGAACCAAAGTATACGGACCTTCAAGCCCATTAATATGAATATCGCCCGTATTGCAAACGCCACAATTGAGTTGCGGTCGTACGCCATTTACATTTTGTAAGGCTTCATAAATACTGGCCGTTGGATTTTTCTTGAAAAATATTGGGGAATAAACCTCGACAGGAACGGGACTTTCCAGTCTTTTTACGGGTTTTAAAGTTCCGGAAACCACAACTTCGTTAAGTTGGTTTTCATTATTTGAAAGTTCCAAATCCAGAATAGTGTTTTCATTAATTTTGACCGTTATATTCTTTTTTAAAGTTTGAAAACCTTCTGCAACAATTTGTATTTTGTAATTCCCTTCAGCAATATTCGCTATACTGTAATTTCCTAAACTATCCGTTTGGGTGGCGTATTTTGTTCCAATTAAAAAAACTCGAGCCTCCGAAACCCCTTTTTTTTCTGATGAAATAAATCCAGAAAGATTTGTTTTTTCTTGGCTGTAGCCAAAGTGAAACATAAGGAAAACTAATAATGAACATAATTTTTTCACAATGCTTAAATTAAATTTAGGCAAAACTAAAAATTATATTTTGCAAAACCAATTTTTTAATTACATTTGTGTCAATAACTTAATTGGTTTAGTGAGAAGTCTTCAAGAAGAAATCAATAAATTGATTTGTATTAAAATTTAAAAAGAGTATTCAAAAAACATAGCATGACCTTTTCAGAAGAAAATTATCTCAAGACCATTTACCACCTTACGGCTGTTTCAGAGGTGGATATCAGCACCAATGCGATTGCCGAAAAAATAGAAATCAAGGCGTCATCCGTTACCGATATGCTCAAGAAACTCGCCGAAAAAGAGTTAGTCAACTACATCAAATACCAAGGTGTTTCCCTTACTGATCAGGGACAATTAGCCGCTAAAATGATTGTTCGAAAGCACCGGCTTTGGGAAACTTTTTTAGTTGAAAAATTAGATTTTTCATGGGATGAAGTGCATGATCTTGCGGAACAATTGGAACACATCAAATCTGAAAAACTCATCAATAAGTTAGATGATTTTCTGGGAAATCCCACTGAAGATCCACATGGAGATCCGATTCCGGATGCTAACGGAAGAATTATAAAAGTAGACAAACAACTGCTTTCTGAATTCGAGAAAAACCAAATCGGGATTTGTGTGGGTGTCAAAGATACATCTTCTGATTTTTTAAAATATTTAGACAAACAAGAAATCGCTTTGGGTTCCCAAATTGAAATTATCGAAAAGGAAAGTTTTGATTCCTCTTTGAGAATTCGGGTTGGAACAAAAGAAATAACGGTTTCAAATAAAATAGCCAGTAATATATACATCAAATAATTATGTTTCAATCTGTAGTAGATTATTTTACGAGTATCGACCCAATATTAGCCGCTTTGTATGCGAGTTTATTCACTTGGTTTCTTACGGCTTTAGGAGCCTCGTTTGTTTTTTTGTTTAAAACCATGAACCGGACGGTACTGGACGGAATGCTCGGATTTACCGGGGGCGTAATGGTTGCTGCAAGTTTTTGGAGTTTATTGGCTCCAGCTATAGAAATGACCGGCGGCGAAGGTTTTCAAAAAGTGATTCCCGCAGCTTTTGGTTTTTTTCTTGGTGCCTTGTTCATTTTTGGGATTGATAAAGTATTGCCACATCTTCACATTAATTTTAAAGTTACGGAGGGAATTAAATCGCCTTGGCAGCGTACTACATTACTGGTTTCGGCAATTACACTGCACAATATACCTGAAGGATTGGCCGTAGGGGTTCTTTTTGGGGGAGTGGCTGCCGGGATTCCGGAGGCTTCCATTGCGGGAGCTGTTACCTTGGCCATTGGTATTGGAATTCAGAATTTCCCCGAAGGTATTGCCGTGGCCATGCCGTTGCGGCGTATGGGAATGAGTAGAAGAAAAAGCTTTATGTACGGACAATCATCAGCTTTGGTAGAACCTGTCGCTGCTGTTTTAGGCGCTTTTGCTGTCACATTTTTTACCCCAATTTTACCGTACGCTTTGGCTTTTGCCGCAGGCGCAATGATTTTTGTAGTTGTGGAAGAAGTGATACCGGAAACGCAACAGGATAAAAATACCGATATTGCCACACTGGGGTTTGTTGGCGGATTTATAGTGATGATGGTTCTGGATGTGGCTTTGGGATAGGTTTTTTAATTTTTGCCATTTGTTATTAAAAAGAAGCGTAGCTTTATCTTTTAAACCGCGTTTATGAAAAAGTCAGTAGTATTCCTTTGTATGATTATGAGCAGTGCAGTTTTGGCGCAAATCCCAAAATCCCAAAAGGTCAAATACAGTACAATACATCAGAAAATATGCCACAATCAAAAAGGTTTTCAGTTGGTTCTAAAATCGATTTCTTCTGATTCCCGTTGTCCGGAAGGGGTTACTTGTATTTGGGAAGGGGAAGTTTCGGGAGTCGTTTCTGTTTACAAAGATTCAAAATTAATTGAAAACAAGATATTGGTTTTTTCGATGAAAAACGAAAAAGAAAATAAAGAGTGGTTTTCTAAATATTTGCCTAAAAAGCAAAAAAACATAAAAAACTATAGTGTTCTTCCGTATCCAAAAGAAGGTGTCAAAATCAACCCGAGTGAATACTATGTAAAAATTGGGTATTTAAAATAACTTTTTATATCACTACTGAATGACTGCATATCACTATAACAAAATGAAAAATATTTTCATTGGGATTAAATATATATAACTTATATATCAGATTTTTGTTAAAATTATGATGGTCTAATCGCATACGGATTACTAATTCATAATAGTACCATAATTTCAATTTTTGTAGGGATAAAACTAAAATCATGTTCAAAGTCAAATTAGATACAAGTTCAAATTTGAAAACATTTTCTAAAACATACAAACGTAAACAGTTGATATTGAGTCTAAAAATTCATTCTATTAAAGTATCGTACTTTTTTTATATTTTAAAGAAAGCACAGACTTATTGTTTTTTAAGATAGTTCAGACTACTACCAAACATTTTACATGGGCTCTTTTTTAACGTTTAAATACGAAATAAAATTTTAATGGCAGCCGCAATCACCACCACTGCCACAATTTTTATCTGATTTTTTCTTTTTGAGGAAGAATTTTTTAATCAAAAAAGCAAGTGCTATTCCAAGGGCAAAAAAAGCTAAAATTTCTTGAATATCCATATTGTAAAAATAAGAAAAAGCAACCAAAAGAGGTTGCTTTTTTGAGTTAAACTAATGAGAAAGTTTTTTACAACTGTGCCATAATTCCAAAATTGATGTTAAAAGGCATTCCAGGTCTTAATCCTGCTGGAACTCTTGAAACGGCATACTTTTCATTCATTAAATTAATGATATTCGACATCAGGCTCACTTTTTGACTAAGGTGGTATCTTGCTGAGAAATCTACAATAAAATTATTGTTTACTTTGTTTTGGGACGGAATAGTTCCCGTTCCTGCCAATGTTCTAAACGCATCTACATATTTTCCACTGATGGCCAAATTGAATTTTTCTGTTTCGAAAGCGGCAGTCAGAGCAAATTGATTTTTGGCGATGTACGGAATCTCATCTCCACGTGTTACATTTCCCCATATTGGGCTGTTAAAGTTACTATTTAATTTCGTATCCGTCAGAGTATAGGAAAAGCTAAGCGGTAGTTTATATCCTTTTTCTGAATTTTTCAGGATTTCATACGTGGCCAAAAATTCAATTCCCTTTACGATTGCAGCACCTGCATTGAATAAATCTCCAGTTCCAGTTCCGCCACCGGACATGTTATCCGAACCTTGTAAATTAGAAAAATCATTGTAATAGCCAATCAATTCTCCGTAAAAGGCATTTTTTTGAAAGCGAAAACCCAGTTCTGAGTTGATACTGTTTTCGGCATCTTCTCCAACTTTAGCGCCCGGAGGAGAAAACCCTTTGTGAACACTCGTAAACACATTGTAATCTTCATTTATTTTATACAGAATTCCCATTCCCGGTATCCAAACATCAGAACGGTTATTTGCATTTACGATATTTGTACCGGTTCTTGTAATATCGTTGCTCCCGTAATTAATCGATTCTAAATTGATATTTTCATATCGGACTCCTGGCGAGAACGTAAATTTGTCATAGGTAATCGTATAAAGCACATGAGCGGCAATTGCTTCGGCGTAGGTAATCCTATTTGCATCTGTGCCTGGAGTTCCGTTTGAGGTTCTATTCATCACTCCATTTTGTATGGCGTATCCGTCAACCCATTGAAAGCGATCTTCATAATCTTCGTGGTAGCGAAATCCAAAATCAAAATCGTGTTTCAGCGCTCCTGTTGCAAAATTATAATTGGCTACTGATTGGATTCCTTTGGCCTCGTACATCCTATTGTTGGCTTTAACTAATAAAGCATTATCAGCAGTGTTATTAGCTCCTGTTAAAGCTAAATATTCCGCATTATACTTTATTGGATCAATTAATATAGAATTGATTCCTACTTTTGTAGTTCCAAGTTTTAAGGCATCAAGTTTATACCAATTTCTTGAAAAATCATTTTTGTACGCTTTTGTGGTGATGTTGAAATTTTTAGACGGTTGAATAAAATGGGTCAACATGATTTGTTTGTGCTCCGTATCAAGATAATCTTCATTTGATCCGGCATACCTTCTGTAAGGACTCTTGTTGTAATCGTCTTCGGTCAAACCAAGGTAAGTTTCATTGGCAAAATCTTCGCCAAACTGGACTTTAGCGGTTAAGGATTGAAAGATTTTGGCATCGAGATCCGTATTAATTCTAAATTTAGCAACATAATCATTTCCCTGAAAACCGGTGTTTTTAGAACTGTTGTCTATTTTTTTAAATCCGTCTGAATTTCGGTTGTTGTATTCTAAAACGTAACCAAAATTTTTGCGTTCATCTCCAATATTTACGTATGTTTTTTTGGTATTGAAACTACCAATGCTGGCTACAACTCGGGCTTTGAAACGATTTGGGATTTGAGTAGAAACCATATTGATGGCGCCGCCGGTAGTATAAGGACCGTATTGTATTTGACTTCCTCCTTTTACAATTTCGAAAGACTGCATTCTGTTTACTGTTGGGAAATAATACGCGGCAGGAGCGGCATAAGGAGCAGGTGCTATTAGAACGCCATCCTCCATTAGTGTAATTTTACTCGAACGATCTGGGCTGGTTCCTCTCATACCAATATTTGGGCGGAGTCCAAACCCTTCTTCTTCCTGAATATTGATGCCGGGAACGGTTCTTAGAATCCTGGAAACATCATCATAATTAAAGGTTTTTAATTCTTTTGGAGAGATAAAATATGTTGATCCGGCTTTATTTTTGGCTTTAAATTTACTTCCAATGATCGCATCGGTGGTAATAATAACTTCGTTTAAACTTTCAATACTATCTTTTTGAGTTTTTGTAAGTTCCTTTTCTTGTGCAAACAAAACGGACGTAATTAATAGCGAGCCGATAATTATAATATTCTTCATTTTTATTTAGATTAATTCTACACTGCAAATGTAGAACCTAAATCTTATTTAGACAAATTAAAAATAATAAAAATTTGACATTTTAACTTTTGTTGACATATAAGTAATGAGATTAAAATAATGTCGTATTTGTTTTTAACTCAACCTCAGTCTTTATTGAAGGTTTGACATTATAATATGTGACAATATATCGTTCCTATTACTTAGTTCTCATAAAGGAATTAAATTTATGAGTCTTAAAAGCATGTATAACCAAGTGCTTTATCTTATTTTGCTTGATCTTCTTAATTTCTTTTGCTGCTAATTCGCAAATTGTTTATCCAACTTGGAGTTATTTAATAAGTAATCAAATCGCACGGTAAAAGGCTAAGATCTGCATTTTAATTTTTTTAAATTTTAGCTTTTTTCACTCACACTCATACGAGTGATTTTAAAACCATTGTTGTGTGTGATTACTTTAAAATTTGGTATGCAATTAAAGCAACAACATACGCAAATCCGGACATAAAGATCAATTGTCCTGCCGGCCATTTCCAGGAATTGGTTTCTTTTTTAGTAACGGCGAGTGTACTGGCGCATTGCAAAGCAAAAGCATAAAAAAGTAATAGTGATATTCCGGAAGCAAAATTAAAAACCTTTTCTCCGGTAACCGGATTAATCTCGGCAGCCATTTTATTTTTAATAGTGACTTCATTATCGCTACCACCCACACTGTAAATAGTGGCTAATGTTCCCACAAAAACCTCCCTGGCGGCAAAGGAACTGATGATGGCAATTCCTATTTTCCAGTCGTAACCCAGAGGAGAAATAGCAGGTTCAATGGCTTTTCCCATGATTCCGATATAAGAGTTTTCCAGTTTTTGGGAGGCCACTGCATTCTCAAATTCAGCTTCAGGCAACGGATTATTTTTGGTGTTTTCAGTGACAATGGTTTCTGCATCATTGAATTTTTCTCCTGGTCCGTACGAAGCTAAGAACCATAAAACTATAGAAATAGCCAGTATGATTTTTCCGGCACCAAAAACAAAGGCTTTTGTTTTTTCGATCACATTAATACCTACGTTTTTGAAAAGCGGTAATTTATAATTGGGCATTTCTACCACAAAGTATGTTTTTCCTTTTATTTTAAGGATTTTATTCAAAATGTACGCTGAAAAAATAGCCGTTCCAAAACCCAAAAGATACAACAGCATCAAGGTCATTCCTTGCATGTTCAGAAAACCCAAAACACGAGTATCCGGAATTACCAGAGCAATGATTATGGCATAAACAGGTAATCTGGCGGAGCAGGTCGTGAATGGGGTGACCAGGATGGTGATCAATCGTTCTTTCCAGTTTTCAATGTTTCGGGTTGCCATAATTGCCGGAATCGCACAGGCCGTACCGGAAATAAGTGGGACTACACTTTTCCCTGATAATCCAAATTTACGCATAATTTTATCCATCAGGAAAACAACTCGGCTCATGTAACCGCTTTCTTCAAGAATTGAAATAAACATAAATAGGAAAGCAATTTGAGGGATGAAGATCAAAATACCTCCAATTCCAGGAATTATTCCCTGCGAAATTAGATTGGTTAAAACGCCGGCCGGTAATTGCTCGGCAGCAAGAGCGCTTATTGTAGCAAAGGTACCGTCAATGAAATCCATTGGAATTTTAGACCATTCGAAAATAGATTGAAAAATAACAAACAAAATCATGAAGAAAATCACATAACCCCAAATCTTGTGAGTCAGGACGCGATCCAGTTTGCTGCGAAAATCTTTAGCAATTGTCTCATCGACTTTTAATCCTGTTTTCAAGACGTCATTGATGAATTGGTAGCGTTTTATGGTTTCTTTTTGTTGCAAACGCTTTAGATCCGAATGCGATTTAGTAAATGAATTTCGGATTTCATTTCGGTCTAAATTCAGGAAATTGACGTCTTGAGTAATGACCAGCCATAATTTATACAAGAGCTGGTTGGGAAATGTTTTTCTTAAAGTATTAAAATATTCCGGATCAATGCTTGAGGCATTCAAGCAGGGTTCATTCGAAAGGGATTTGTAGTTGACTATCAATTTTTTTAGTTCATCAATTCCAAAACCTTTTCTCGAACTGATCAGCGCAATTTTTGTTTTTAAGTGCGCTTCAAGATACGGAATATCCAGCGTAATTCCTTTGAATTTCATTCTATCGGCCATGTTGATGACTAATATGGTTGGAATTTCAAGGTCTTTTATTTGGGTAAAAAGTAATAAATTTCGTTTTAGATTCTCCACATCCGTAACTACAAGGGCTACATCAGGGTATAATTTATCGTTTTTATTCAGTAATAATTCAATGACAACGTTTTCATCAATCGAACTGGCATTTAGGCTGTAGGTTCCCGGTAAATCCAAGATATTAGCCTTGATGTTATTGGGTAATTTGCAAAAACCCATCTTTTTTTCAACGGTAATTCCAGGGTAATTCCCTACTTGTTGATTCAAACCCGTCAATTGATTAAAAACAGAGGTTTTTCCGGTGTTAGGATTTCCAATTAAAGCAACATTGATATTTTGATTGGTCATTATAAATTGGTTTTTAGTATTTCAACTTCAATCTCACGGGCAGTTTCCAATCGGATAGCAACGTGTGAACCATTGATGTTTAAATATAAAGGATCGCCAAAAGGAGCAATTTGAAGTAATTCTACCAGATTGCCCGGTAAGCAACCCATTTCCAATAATTTTAATGGAACTGTATCAATGTCAAAGTCTTTTATAATGGCCTTTTCGCCTTTTTTGAGAGAATTTATCGTTGTTTGCAAATCTTATTTAGATTGAATTAAGATTGCAAAAATACACATTTTAATACAAATAAAAATGATAAATATCACATTTAAACCTTAATTAAGACAAAAAAAATGCATGGATTGGGATGGGATTTATCAGAAAAGGCGAAGAAATTAAAGGTCAATTAATCTTATTCGGCACTCAAAAAACGAATGTCGTCGATTAATCGTTTCATGTCTTCTTTGTTAGTGCCGTCATAAAACCCACGTACTCTTTTTTTAGTATCTACCAATACAAAATTTTCCGTGTGTACCATGTCGTATAATTCGCTTGGTTCTCCCAGTTTAACGGCCAAATACGATTTTCTGGCCATCTCATAAATTTCTTTTTTATCGCCGGTGACTAAATTCCATTTTGAAGCATCTACCTTATATTTTTTGGCGTAAGCCTTCAAAACCGGAACGCTGTCCGTCTCCGGAAAAACAGTATGCGACAATAACTTCACCTTGGGGTCATTGGCAAAAACTTTCTGGATATCCGATAAATTGGTGGTCATTTTTGGACAAATGGAGCCGCAAGTGGTAAAGAAAAAATCAGCCACATATATTTTTCCTTCATAGTCTTTTTGGGTGATGGTTTTTCCGTTTTGGTTGACAAACGAAAAATCAGCAATGGTATGGTATTTACTTTTATACTGAATCGTACTGTCTACTAATTCCGGATTTACATCAGAAGGATTAAAAATAGGAAGTGTTTTTTTTGGCTTTAAGGCCGAATAAAATAAGGATAAAACGACTGCAGAAAAAACCAGGAAGACCCCTAAAAAGATTCGGTATTTTTTTAAAATTCGTAACATAATGTTATTTTAATACAAAAATACGAAAACGAAATTTGTTTTTAATTCAAATTAACACAATCTTATTGGGATAAAATTTAACAAGAAGTTAAAAGTTTTATTGATAGCTTTGTAAAACTAACTAAATATATATTAAAAATGAAAAAGAACATCAATAAGCAGTTGCTTTTTGTGATTCCTGCAATCATGGGTTTTACGGTAAGTCAAGCCCAGAACACAGCCGTGGCGAAAGAGCCAGGAATCAATGTGAACCACATGGACAAGAATGTACAACCCAACAATGATTTTTTTCGCTATGTGAATGGAACATGGTTGGATAATACAGAAATTCCAGCTGATAGAACCCGTTGGGGAAGTTTTGATGAATTGCGTCAAAAAACAGATGCCGATGCTTTGGCAATCTTGAAGGAAGCCACTAAGAATCCGAGTTATAAATCAAATACTGATCAAGGGAAAGCCGTTAATTTATACCAGTCGATATTAGATACCATAGGAAGAAATAAGCTTGGGATAGCGCCTTTAAAGCCGTATTTGACAAAAATAAACGCAGTTAAAAATGCGAAAGACCTAGAGGCATTATTAATTGAAATGGAGCCAATTGGCGGTATTGGATTTGTGGGAGCCAGTGTAGGCACTGATGCAAAGAACAGCAATAGAAATGTAATTAATGTAGGATTGGGTAGCGTAGGTTTGCCAGACAGAGATTATTATGTTTCTGAAGATGCCGACTCTAAAGAAAAACGAGCTAAATACGTGCTTCACGTTGCTAAAATGTTACAGTACCTTGGTGATACTCCGGTAGTTGCTAAAGCGAATGCCGAAAAAATCCTGGCACTTGAAATCGCCATGTCTAAACCAAGATTGGATAGAGTAGAAAGAAGAGACCGTCGTAAATCATACAACCCAATGACGGTTAAAGATTTACAAAAACTGACGCCTTCAATCAACTGGGATAATTATTTCACAAAAATAGGATTGCCTAAAGTGGATTCCTTGATAGTGTTTCAGCCTAAATATATGACTGCTTTAGAAACAATTTTCAAAGAAAATAAAGTAGAAGACTGGAAAGCATACATGCGTTGGACTTTATTAAACAGAGCATCAAGTCAATTGTCAACTACTATTGAAGACGCAAACTGGGAGTTTTACGGAAAAACCCTGACGGGCGCTGTAAGTCAAAGACCACGTGACGAAAGAGCACTTCAAACCATCAACGGAACGGTTGGAGAAGCGTTAGGAAAATTATATGTAGAGAAAATGTTTCCGGCTGAAGCCAAAGCCAAAGCGGAAAAAATGATCAAAAATATATTTCTTGCTTTCGAAAACCGAATCAATAATTTGCCTTGGATGTCTACAGAAACTAAGGTAAGTGCACTTGCTAAACTGCATAAATCAAGAATAAAAATTGGATATCCAGACAAATGGAAAGATTATTCAGCCTTGACCATTAAAAGTCCAAAAGAAGGCGGAACGTATTTTGATAATGTTAAAAACTTGGCAAAATGGCGTTTTGAAGAAAACATAGCTGAATTGAACAAGCCAGTCGATAAAGAAAAATGGGGCATGTCTCCACAAACTGTGAACGCCTATTTCAACCCCTCAAATAATGAAATTGTATTTCCAGCAGCTATTTTGCAACCGCCTTTTTACAATTATCAAGCAGATGAAGCCGTAAATTATGGTGGAATTGGAGCCGTTATCGGGCATGAAATTTCACATGGGTTTGATGATTCGGGATCGCGTTACAATGCTGACGGAAACTTAGTAGATTGGTGGACCGCTGAAGATTTGAAACAATTCTCTGCTTTAACAGGAGCGCTTGCAGCTCAATACAGCGCTTTGCAACCTATTCCAGGAACTTTTGTAGATGGTAAATTCACGCTTGGTGAAAACATTGGAGATTTAGGAGGCGTAAATGCCGCTTATGATGGTTTGCAATTGTACCTGAAAGCAAACGGAAACCCGGGATTAATCGATGGATATACTCCGGAACAACGTTTCTTTATTTCCTGGTCAACGATATGGCGTTCAAAAATGCGTGATGAAGCCTTGAAAAATCAAGTAAAAACAGATCCGCATTCTCCAGGAATGTACCGTGCGTATGTGCCTTTGCAAAATATTGATACGTTTTATCAAGCCTTTGATATTAAAGAAAATGATGGAATGTACATTGCTCCAGAAAAGAGAGTGAAAATCTGGTAGAAATTATTCACCAGAGTATGATCCTGATGTGATTTCTCCTTAGTCGAATGACACAGAGACGTAGCTTCAGTCCAGAAAAAAATACAGGTATAAAAATTATCTTGTAGTATAAAAAAGTCCAATTTGCTCAAGCAAATTGGACTTTTTTTATTCTGTTTTGATACTGTTTTTTCGGGTTCTTCTCAGCGAATAATTCACCAGATACAAGCCAAATAAGGTGACGCCACCTCCTACGGCTATGGCAGTATTGAGGGTTTCCCCAAAGATTATTGCGCCTAAAATCACGGCAATAATTGGGTTGATATAGGAATACACACTACTGATCTCCGCAGGAAGATTTTGAAGAGCATAAATAAAGGCAATGAAAGTAAGTATGGAACCAAAAACAACTAAATAAGCGATAGACCACCAGGAAGCAGCAGGAATTTCACTTAATTTGACGGAAATTCCAGTTGCGCCAGTGTAGGCGAAAACTAAAATACTAGAAATAAACATTTGCAGTCCCAAACTAAAATACGGATTAAAAGTGGCTGCTTTTTTCTTCGTGTACAAGGTGCCAAAAGCCCAAGTTAAAGTAGAAATTATGGAAATGATTATTCCAAATCTGAAACTAGGAATCAAAAAATCACTCAGGTGGTCGTAAAAAATCACACAAACCCCACTGAAACTGATAATCAAACCCACAACTGATACTCTGGATAATCGTTCGCCTCTAAAAAAAGTAATGATCACAATCCATAAAGGGACACAAGCGCCAATAATTGCGCCTAGACCACTACTGATATACTTGACGCCCCAAGTGCTTAATCCGTTGCTTAAAACAAAATTAAGAATGCTTAGAATGATGATCGTTTTCCATTGTTTTCCCTTTGGCCAAGGCGCCTTTTTAAATAAAAAATAGGAAATATACAGGAATCCTCCTAAAAATTGTCTGATGGCGACAAGTTGTAAGGCGGGCATGTGTTTCACGCCCTCTTTAGAAGCAATCCAGGTAGTTCCCCAAAAAAAACTGACCCAACACAAAGCCAAAATTGGCAGTCCAATAGTGTCTATTTTGGACGAAACGGCATTCTTAATTTTAGTTCTCACATTACAAATTTGGTTTCGTAAAAGTATACTTTAAAACCGTTTCTATGCGAGCACTCAAAATTATTTTTCCAGTTGAATTTTCTTCAGAATTAAATTTTGGCAAAGCTAAATCCAGATCCTTCGCTTTTTGGGTGTAGTACTGTTCTCGAGAAGGATGAAATGGAGCCACTGCATTGAAGGTTTCATTCCATGAATCCGTTTCAATAATTTTTTCAATGATTCCAATACAATCGTCTTGATGAATTAAGTTAATGGTTGCATTAGGGTTGTCAAGATTTTCTCTGCCGGCCAAGAATTTTACAGGATGGCGGTCCTGGCCAATTAATCCGCCAAAACGCAATACCGTCGTTTTAAAATGACTGTTGTTTAGCAAAAGCTGTTCTGTTTCCAGTAATTGTTTGCCGCTTTCCGTATCCGGTTTTGGGATAGTTTCTTCAGTAACAAAAATAGCTTCATCATTATAAACAGATGTCGAACTGATGAAAAGTACGTTTTCAACAGAAGATTTTTCGATAGATGGAATCATATTTCTAATCTTGGCAACAAAGTTTTCTTGCGCTAAACCACGAAGTTTTGGTGGGACATCAATGATTAAAATTTTAGAATTTTCCAGAAAATCAGAAAGGTTTCCTTTGGTTTTATTTTCTGAAAGCGCAATTAAGAAAGGAGCGATTCCGGCATTTTTCAATACGTCTAATTTCGCTGTAGAAGTCGTCGAGCCCTTCACGGAAAATCCTTTTGAAAGGAAGGCTTTCGCCAAAGGCAAACCCAGCCATCCGCAACCCAGAACACTAATTTTTGTCATTTTCGTTTTTTGTAATCAATCGTAATTTTTAAATTTATATGCGGTTACAATTGGTGGCCGTGCATTCTCATAAATTTAAATTTCTTCAAGGTCATAAAATGTGACCTTAAAGAAATTCCATCATAATTTTTTCAAACTGTCTTTCACTACTGCTAAACTATCTTTTACAACAGGATTTGTTACAGTAGTATTCAAAGTATTCTCAACAACCGGACTCGCTTTTATTTTTTGCCTAATGACAACCGCATCGTTCAAAACAAAAGGGGTTGGCATCATCCAGTTTTCTCTTTTCGTGATTTCAAATAAAGGATTGGAAAGTAGGTCAAAAGAACTTTCTAACAGTTCCATGTTGAACGCAGTTGCAGCATTAAAACTAAACTGCAATTCTAAAGGGGCGTTTCCTACCACATAATAACTCAATATCTTCTTTCCTTTTCGCTGGTAAATTGAATTTTTCCGACCTAGTGTAGTCACGCCATTCGCTTTTAAATTATGAAGTATCATTTTTTCATTGGCAAAAATGTCATAGCGATTAACGTTTCTGTTCGGGGAAATTTTTATTTTGACATGTCTTTGATTTCCTATAATTCGGTCTTCCAGAAATGCGATAGTTGGTTTCGGAATCGCTTTTTTAGGTGCTTTGGCAGCATAGGTAAAACCAGAATTGTATTTGCTAAACAACGGAATTTCGTTCAAATTGGTTGCCTTTTTCGGGTTTACACCCAAATAGCCTGTGGTCCAGGAATCGAGATTAGTGTCATACGTGGCCCAATTGGCTTGATCTGTGTCCGCATTATAGAGGTATAATAAACTATTTGACTTCGCTTTTCCGGGTTTGTATCCCGACTCTAAATGCGCTTTCGCAAAAAAGCCAATGGAAAGCAAAAGCAGGAGTATAGACCAGATTCCCTTTTTGGCGAAAGCCCCAAAAATAGGCAGCAATAATCCGAATAGCAATACGGTAAGAAGGGCACTTCCAAACAATACCTTTAGTCCCAAACCGATAGGAAACATTTGGATAAAAGGAGCTATAATGATCAAAGCAGGAATGCTAAAAATAAGATTTAATGTTTCGCTTGATTTTTGAGTCACAATGAAAACCCCAAAAAGGAATAGACCAAAGTACACCGGAATAATCAAGAATCCAGCTCCCGGTAACATAAAAGCTATGATGGCATTAATCACAATCCAAATAAATAATGGCGCTACATAATGATTGATGTTGACTTTACGACATGAAAATAAATGATAAAAGACCATGCTTATTGCTAAAGCCAGCAGTACGAAAGCAGCTATGTAAGCATGTCCGTTATAGGTAAATCCGTTCAGCAAATCCGTGTATTGAGGATAGACGAGCAGCAATCCTTTCCATCCAAAAAAGGTAATTATTCCCGTTGCCGTCAGGGAACCAAACAGCGGAATGAATCCTTTTACAATTTCTCGGGCTGATATAAGGCGTTTGGCTCTTCCTATAAATAATAGCGAAAGAAACAACGCTAAAGCGAGTAGAACCATAGGCAAAACCCAACTGAAAGGATAGCTTATAAAAGTGTATGGAATGGTAAAATAGACATACTCTTCACTGGATTGTATCGCATTTAAATCCGTACTGGAAAAATAATTTAACAACGGTATCAAATAAGAACCCTGATGAGCCAGCGTATTTTTGTTTAAATGCTGGATGTCATCCTGAGCGGTATGGTAGTTAAAATGGTCGTCAATAAATGCAAAGTTATAGCCCTGAATATCGCCTTGTTCCCTAAAAACGGTCAAATCAGTGTCGTTGGGTAACATTTTATAAATACTGTACATCAAGGAATTAGATACTGGAAAAGTCGCTTTTGCAGCAGCAAACTCTTTTACTAATCCTGCATTTCCATTGTTAGTTTCCATCAGCATGTAGCTGGGGCCGGAAGAACCACGGGCTTCAAAGTTGAGTACCAGTCCCACTTGTTTTGCCCATTGATGTTGGGTTACAAAAAGTGCAGCACCATTAAGTCCTAACTCTTCTGCATCCGAAAACAGAATAATAATATCGTTTTTATGCGGGGTTTTATTGTATAAAAAAGCCCGAACACTTTCCAGAATTGTAGCTACACCGGAACCCGCATCACTAGCTCCAGGCGAGTAGGAATGGGGTGCGCTGTCATAGTGTGAAAGCAACAACAAGGCTTTGGAACTATTAGAACCTTTGATACGAGCCAAGATGTTTTTTGATTGTACAAGATTTCCCCAGTCACTTAGCGTATAGCCGGTTTGAACAGAAGTCTGCAGTCCTAACTTTTTTAGCTCTTTCAGGAGGTAATTTGCGACCACATCATGATTGTCAGATCCTACATAATGAGGTTTTTTTGAAATGGATTTGATGTGATTCAAAGCCCTTTGGGTCGAAAACTCAGTAAGGGACCCTTGATCATTGGAAGTCCATTGCGGCATCATCGTAAAGTAGATTAACGCTAGGGTTACTGAAATAAACAAACCGGCAAAAATGGAGAAATAATCTTTTTTCATGGTAAGTAAGTGGATTTGGATGCGGTGTTAAATGTCTTTTTTGACTAGCATGTAATACTCATTGTCTAAAACTAAATACCCCTGATCGTACAGGAAATAGTAAGTATTCCCTGTTTTGGTTCGCAGAATATTAGTAAAAAATTCAAAATCAAAACCTTTGCTTAATAATTTTGCGCGGGTGGTTTTTGATTTTCCATCGGGATTAAGTTCAATTAGAATGCGGTAATTTTTACGCAACTTATTGTTGATGTTGCGCATAAAATTAGTGCTGTCTTTGTTCATTTTATTGTTGTAGGCGTTGCGACATCCGTCACTGCAAAACTTTTTATCTTCACGGCCTACAATTTTCTCTTCACATTCTAAGCAGGTTTTTGTCATGGATTTATTTTTTTGATATCGTATAAATCAGTTCTACGGTCTTTTAGAATGCGTACGCTACCGTGCTCGTGAAGCTCTTTCAGTAAATCTAAATCTACGTCTACAATGAGTGTCATCTCGGTATTTGGGGTTGCTTCGGCTTTGATTCCATTACTTGGAAAAGCAAAATCAGAAGGTGTAAATACTGCTGATTGCGCATATTGAATATCCATGTTGTTTACCTTTGGAAGATTTCCTACACATCCTGCTATGGCTACATAACATTCGTTTTCAATCGCTCTGGCTTGTGCGCAATGTTTGACTCTGGTATAGGCGTTTTGAGTATCTGTCAAGAACGGGACAAATAAAATATTCATGCCTTCATCTGCCATTAATCTGGAGAGCTCCGGAAATTCAACATCATAACAAATCATGATGCCTATTTTACCACAATCGGTATCAAAGGTCTTAATTTGTGATCCTCCGGTCATCCCCCAGTGCTGTACTTCGTTTGGAGTAACATGAATTTTGGCATACATTTCTGAAGTTCCGTCTCTCTTGCATAAAAAACCCACATTGTAAAGCGTGCCGTTTTCTAAATGAGGCATACTTCCTGTAATAATGTTGATGTTGTACGAAATGGCTAGCTCCTGAAAGCGTTTGCGAACAGGCTCTGAATGTTTGGCTAATTCCCGTATGGCTTCTGCCTCGGACAAATGATTGTAATCCGCCATCAACGGAGCGGTAAAGAGTTCTGGAAATAGTGCAAAATCACTGCCATACCCGGAAACGACATCAACAAAAAATTCACATTGTTCAAATAAAGCTTCCAGATTGTTCAGTTGGCGCATCTGCCACTGAACGAGTCCCAGGCGGATGACACTTTTCTTGAGGTTTATTAATTTAGGGCTTTCGTCGTAATAAATATTATTCCATTCTAGTAAAACGGCAAATTCTTTAGAATCGGTATCGCCTTCCAGATAGTTTTTCATGACCCGGATTACGTGAAAATCATTGCTCAGCTGAAAAGAAAGCACAGGGTCGTGTAGCTCTTTTCTTTTTACTTTTTCGATATAATTTTTAGGAGTGAGGGTTTTGGCGTGTTGCCCATAATTTGGAATCCTGCCGGCAAAAACAATTGCTTTCAAATTCAATTGTTCACATAGTTCTTTACGGGCGTCATACAAACGTCTTCCCAAGCGGAGTCCTCTGTAGCTTGGATGAATAAACACATCTATTCCATACAAGACATCCCCTTGTGGATTGTGGGTCGAAAAGGTATATTTTCCTGTTATATCAGAATAATTATGGTTTTTGTCTACTAAGCTTTCATCCACAATTAGCGATAATGCAGAGCCTACAACTTTGCCGTCTACTAAGATTACGAGTTGGCCTTCCGGAAAAATGCTCAATAATTTTTCAATATGATGTTCTCTCCAATAGGAACCAACCATTTCCGGATACGATTCTACCATTGATTTTTTGAGCTCTTTATAGTCTTCAATCGCTAGATTTCGTAACTCTACTTTGTTTATTTTGGCTTGCATGAAATAATGATTTTATCAAATATAGCTAAAATTTACCAATTACAAACGGTTACAAATAGTTACAACCGAAAGTAAATAGTTAACAACCGATTACCTTTTAGCAATGATCGCATCTTTGCCCTGTTGATTTGAAAGACCAATTCAACAAACATACACTAACATTTAAATAGTATACGCCATGAGCACATTAAGAAACAAAGTACAGTTAATTGGACATGTAGGAAATGATCCGGAAATCAAATCATTTGACGGAGGAAAAAAACTAGCTAATTTTTCCTTAGCTACAAATGAAAGCTACAAAAACGACAAAGGAGAAAAAGTAGAAGAAACCCAATGGCACAAACTCGTTGCTTGGGGAAAAACGGCTGAAATCATAGAGAAATATGTTACCAAAGGAAAAGAAATTGCCATTGAAGGAAAATTAACCCATAGAAGTTATGACGATAAAAATGGAGAAAAACGTTACATCACTGAAGTTGTCGTTGATGATGTTTTGCTTTTAGGGAAATAGGTTTTTCAAGACTAAGCAATAAAATAATGCCCTCTGTATCAGAGGGCATTTATGTTTTGAATCAGGATACTTTTTTTAATAAATCAAACAACGGACACCGCTTACAGCGATTGTCTTCCCCTTTTTTGAATTTTTTGCAACATTTAGATTTGCAGTTTTCTGCAATCTTAATGGTTTTAAGGATTTCTTTTTGATTTTTTTTCTTTTCCTTTTTTTTCTTTTCCAATTTTTATAAAGAATTAAAAACTAAGGCAAATGTATGTTATTTTTATCTGTTCTAAATAAATTTTAACATTTAAATAGCAGGTTTGACAAGCGCCACTTGTTGTAAGTCTCTGTCAAATAAGTATAAACCGCCTTTGTCATCTCCTATTAAGTTGATTTTGTCCAAAATAGATTTTGCGGTCGCTTCTTCCTCAATTTGCTCGGCAACATACCATTGCAGAAAGTTATGTGTGGCATAATCTTTTTCAGAGAAAGTGATGTGTACCAACTCATTTATCGAATCCGAAACAAAAATTTCATGTTTATAAAGTTCCTCAAACATATCTTTGAAGGTTTCATAAGTAGTTTTTGGGGCTTTTAAGTCCGTTATTTTTGCATGGCTACCACGTTCATTTACATACTTGATTAATTTGAGCATGTGCAGGCGCTCTTCGTCAGATTGGGCAAACATGAATTGAGCAATTCCTTCCAGTCCGCTCACTTCAGCCCAACACGCCATAGAAAGGTAGGTTTGCGAGGATTCTGCTTCAATGCGAATCTGTTTGTTTAGGGCAATTTCAATATTTTTAGATAGCATAATTTTAGTTTTTAGTAAAGTTAAAAAAAATAAGTCACTACTGATTCATCAATTCCTGAAAACAATCCACAAATTGTCCCAGATGAAAACCGTCCATTAATCCATGATGTACATGAACAGACAAGGGCATGGTTCTTTTGCCACTAGGGGAGACTTTCATTTTGCCAAAAGATATTTTTGGACAGCTGTCCGGAAAGGAAAAACTTCTAGCATGGGATAAAGAGGAAAAATCCAGCCACGGAATTGCTGAAAAATGGATCACGTTATCCTCCTCAAAGGTTCGGGTAAAAAGTCCTGTTGTGGTTTGAATGCGGGCAATCTCTGTAGCGGAGGTCGTTTTGAAAACAGTAAAATCAGCATTGTATTCGATTAAAGAAAATCCGAAAGTGCCGTCCTCCCGACCAATTGTAGCTGAAGCATTAATTTGGTTACAAATATATATTTGGTCCTCTGAAACTCGATACTTAAAAGATTCAATGGTATTTACCGCTACTAATGTTTGGTGTAAATAATAATTAAAAAAAGAAGAATTTAGTGATTTTGCAGCTGCATAAGCTTTCGTACAATCAATTTTGACTGTGGCTCCAAAAAAAGGTTCTTCAAATTGTCTAAAAAAATGAAAATGTTCTTTTCTGGGCCAATTTTCTATATCTAAAAGGGTTCTCAAAATGAAGGGATTTTATTTAAAGTTCAAAAGTACAGCTATTCTTTGTGAATAGTTAGGAGTTAGTTGATTCTCTATTCTAAAATGGAACAGTTAGATAAGGTGTAGTTCTAAAAAAAGCCCTAAAGAAATTTTCCTTTAGGGCTTTTTTATAAGTAAGTATGAAGCTTATTTTACGGAGAACGTAACTCTTCTAACTAATTTTCTTGCATTTACTGAATTTTTATCTACAGAGGTATCTTCACCGTTTGCAACAACATTCAATCTTGATGCATCAATGTTAGCTTTTACCAATGTAGTTTTAACATGGTTAGCTCTTGCTGTAGATAATTTATCATTGTAAGCAGATCCTCCTAATTCATCAGCATGACCAATAATGTCTACTGAAGCAGAAGGATTGTCTCTCAAGTATGTTAAAATAAAACTAGTAGCTTCTGTAGATACGTCAGTTGGTCTTGATTGATCAAAGTTAAAATAAACAGCAACATAACCACCATTAATTAAACTTTTGATTAGTTCGTTATCATATACAACGTTACTATCGGGGGTTTTGCTAGCATAATTCTCTAGGACGTAAGCTTCTGTAGCATCAGGAACATTGTTGTTGTTTTTGTCAATTGATCTTCCTTTAGTATCCACCATTGCTCCTGCAGGAGTATTTTCTTCTTGATCTAAATAATTAGCTACGCCATCTCCATCCGTATCCAGCATTTTATTTTCGATAGCCATAAATCTTGTATCAATTGCATCAAATTTACCTTCGTGATCGATAACCCAGTCCGCATGTTTTTCGTTTTTACCTAAGTAAACTGTTAAACCTACTGTACCATTAAAAAGAATTCCTGAGAAACCTCTGGCATCACGAGTACTTGCACCATCAAAAGCGGCATCTTGCGCAGCATTAAGAATAGTTGTGAAATCTCCCGTTAGAGCAATTCTGTTTGATAGTTTAATTTGACCTGTAACACCGGCCATAAAGTTACCCATTCTGTCTTTCAACGCCGAATTTTGGTCTTCTAATTGTGCTAAACCAAAACCTGCATGACCCAATAAACCGAGAGTGTTTGTCCATGTTTCAAAATTCATGATTCTTCCTAAATTAGCGACGGCTTGAATATCTGCTCTGTAATATTTAGTGTCAAAATCAATTGAATTGTTTTTGCCTTGGAAGCTGTTGTATCCAATGTCAGCCTTTAAACCAAATTTGTTGTTGAACATATATCGAACTCCAAGATCAGCAACAAAAGGACTAGGTGTAGAGGTGAAATAACCAGCAGTCATTGGTCTTTGTGTTTTATTAACACCACCTGCTAATTCAACAGACCATTTGTTGTAATCGTTTTCAGTATTTTTCTGAGGTTCTGTTTGAGCGCTTAAAGTTGTAATCGCTGAAGCAAAAACTAACGTAAGTATGATTTTTTTCATCATATAAAAATTTAAAGTTTTTACAAACCTACAGTACAAAAATGGAGGATAGCCGGTAAAGAGTAAATTATATAAGGATTCGTTCCAATTGTAATAAACAATGTACTAAAATGGGCGTTTTTTAAATGTTTTAAAGCATTTTTGATGCCTCAAAATAGGTATTTATATGCTGAATTTGTATCTTTTTTACTTAAAAAAGAGGTTTAGAGGGGCTAAATTTAAGCCAGAACAGATCCGACAAATGCACTCGCATACTCTAATTTGAGCCAATTGGATTGGTGGATTTATCGTAATTCCAATCGTTTTAAAACGTCTGTTATTTTTTTGAAAGCAATGAAATTTTCGTGTTCTATTTTATGGTCAATTTTTTCATGTGCCCAAGTGGTATGAAACGGAATGTGAACGGCATGTCCGCCTATGGCTAAAACCGGAAGTATATCTGATTTTAAGGAATTGCCAATCATAAAAAATTCCGAAGGTTGTATTTCCAATCGTTTGATGAGATCGGAATAATCTTTTTCCTGTTTGTCTGACATCACTTCTATATGGTGAAAATAATGTCCCAAACCAGAATTGTGCAATTTTCGGCGTTGGTCTAATAAATCGCCTTTGGTAGCTACAACCAATTTGTATTTTCCGTTCAATGCGTCTAAAGTTTCTTGAACACCATCCAATAAAACGATAGGTTTCTCCAGCAATTCTTTTCCATATTGAATAATTTTTTCGATTATTTCAATAGGAATGGTATTATTCGAAATATTCATCGCGGCTTCAATCATCGAAAGAATATAGCCTTTGATTCCGTAGCCGTATAATTTCAGATTGTCAATTTCGACCTTGAAAAGTTCTTTAGAAATTCCCTGATGCGATAAATAATCTTCCATCAAACCGCAGAATTTTTTCTCCGTTTCATCAAAATAGGTTTCGTTGATCCATAAGGTATCATCGGCATCGAAGGCAATTACTTTTAAGCTCATATTTTTTTATTTACCGCGAATTCGCTAATTAAGTAAGTCGAAAGTTTAAAAGTCGTAAAGTCAAAAGAATTAACTTTAAGTAAAACAGCTTAAAATCAGATTGTTACATAATTTCATCCTGATTTTAAAATACGACATTATACCATGGTTATTACTTAATATATTTAAGATTACATATTAATTAGCAAATTTGCGGTTGTTTTTTCTTAATTTATAGTCTCTCCATTGGCAACGCCATCGGTATCCGGATTTACAAAAACCAGTTTCCCTTCGGCATTAGTGGTCATCAATATCATGCCCTGACTTTCTACGCCACGAAGGTTTCTTGGAGCCAAATTCACTAAAACAGTAACTTTTTTCCCTATTATATCTTCGGGCTTAAAACTCTCCGCAATTCCTGAAACAATGGTGCGCACGTCAATTCCAGTATCTATTTTCAAAATCAAAAGCTTGTTCGCTTTTGGCATTTTTTCTGCTTCCAAGATTGTTCCCGTACGGATATCCATTTTGGCAAAATCCTCAAATTGAATTGTTTCTTTCTGTGGTTCGGCTACTTTATTCTCTGCTTTGTTAGCCGTTTTAGTCGCCTCTAATTTGTCAATTTGTTTCTGTATTTCCTCGTCTTCAATTTTGGCAAACAATAATTCCGCTTCTCCAATTTGGTGACCAGCTGGAATCAAATCAGAGTTTTGAGCAACAGTATTCCAATTCAAAGGACTTTTTATTTTTAGAATTCTTGATAATTTTGTAGCTGTAAACGGCAAGAAGGGTTCGCAAAGTGAACTCAACGCAGCCGCAATTTGCAACGCAACGTACATTTGTGTCTGCACGCGCTCCGGATTGTCTTTGATTACTTTCCAGGGTTCTTCGTCGGCTAAATATTTATTTCCTAAACGAGCCACATTCATCAACTCGCTCAACGCTTCCCGGAATCTGTAACGCTCCAGAGAACTTGAAATCACCGCTGGATACGCTTTCAATTCCGTCAAAGTAGCTTCGTCCACTTCCGAAAGTTCATTTGGAGTAGGTATAATTCCGTTGTAATATTTATTGGTTAAAACTACCACGCGATTAATGAAATTTCCGTAAATCGCCACCAATTCATTATTGTTTCTCGCCTGAAAATCTTTCCAGGTAAAATCATTGTCTTTTGTTTCCGGTGCATTTGAGGTCAACGCATAACGCAACACGTCTTGCTGATTCGGGAATTCTTCCAAATATTCGTGCAGCCAAACCGCCCAGTTTTTTGAAGTCGATAATTTATTTCCTTCCAAATTTAAGAACTCATTTGCAGGCACATTGTCCGGCAAAATATAGCTTCCTTCGGCTTTCAACATCGCTGGGAAAATAATGCAATGGAAAACAATATTGTCTTTCCCTATAAAATGAACTAGTTTCGTGTCTTTATCTTTCCAGTATGGTTCCCAATCTTTTCCTTCGCGCAAAGCCCATTCTTTTGTAGAAGAAATGTAGCCAATAGGCGCATCAAACCACACGTATAATTTTTTTCCTTCGGCACCTTCAACAGGAACGTCAATTCCCCAGTCCAAGTCACGAGTTACTGCACGAGGCTCTAAACCACCGTCAATCCATGATTTTACTTGTCCGTAAACATTCGGTTTCCAGTCGTTTTTATGTCCAACAAGAATCCATTCTTTCAGGAAATCTTCATAACGATCCAAAGGCAAAAACCAGTGTTTCGTTGCTTTCATAATTGGCGTTTCGCCTGTAATGGTCGATTTTGGATTAATCAAATCCGTAGCATTCAACGTAGAGCCACATTTTTCGCATTGATCGCCGTAGGCTTCTTCGTTGCCACATTTTGGACACGTTCCCACCACAAAACGGTCTGCCAAAAATTGATCCGCTTTTGCATCATACAATTGCTCGGTCACTTCCTCAATAAAATCACCTTTATCATACAGCTTTTTAAAAAATTCCGAAGCCGTATCATGATGGATTTTAGCCGAAGTTCTGGAATAATTATCAAATGAAATTCCAAAATCAGAGAATGATTTACGTATAATTCCGTCATATTTATCGATTACTTCCTGTGGTGTAATACCTTCTTTTTTAGCTTTCATCGAAATCGCCACGCCGTGCTCGTCACTTCCGCAAACAAACAAAACGTCTCTTCCCTGCAATCTTAAATATCTGGAATATATGTCCGAAGGTACGTAGACACCCGCCAAATGGCCAATGTGAATTGGGCCGTTCGTATAAGGTAATGCCGCTGTAATTGTATATCTTTTTGGATTCTGTATCATGATTCTATTTTATTGAGCACAAAAATAAGCAATCCAATTTTTATTTGGAGCTATTTCCCACTATCCCTTGCAAATATATTCACGGAACGTCGCAGGAAATAAAAGTTAAGATAAGTAATTGTTCTGTTTTTAAGATAAAATAGAATAGATTTACAACTATAGGGGATTAAAACTATAGTGTGTATCCGATTTTATTTTGCCTACCGATAACAAGGAACCTCAAAAGAAGATCATTTGGATAGAATTCTGAGATCTATAAAAGGGTTTGTTTTATAAAAAACAGATTTTGGATCCAAAGAACAAAATAAAAGTAGCAATGTTTAGTATTTGACGTTAAATCAATATATTTGTAAATAATATAACAATTTTTAATAAAAAAGTTACAATGATAACAATAGCAGATCAATTCGGAATCAAAGACGCCCTAAAGCAATTAGGGATTGAGGAGGTAAATGAAGGAACATCAACAGGAGCAGCTAATTTTGCCAATGGAAAAATCATCGAAAGTTATTCACCAGCAGATGGGACTTTAATTGGAAAAGTAAAAACGTCTTCTAAGGAAGACTATGAAAAAGCAATGCAAAAAGCTTCGGAAGCATTTTTAGAATGGCGTATGGTTCCGGCTCCTAAAAGAGGGGATATCGTTCGCCAGATGGGAGATGAATTAAGAAAATTCAAAGAGCCTTTAGGAAAACTAGTTTCTTATGAAATGGGAAAAAGTCTTCAAGAAGGATATGGCGAAGTACAGGAAATGATTGATATCTGTGATTTTGCGGTGGGATTATCCCGTCAATTGTACGGATTAACCATGCACTCTGAAAGACCTTTGCACCGGATGTATGAGCAATACCATCCAATAGGAACGGTTGGAATCATTTCAGCGTTTAACTTTCCGGTAGCAGTTTGGAGTTGGAACGCTATGATTGCTTGGGTTTGCGGTGATGTTGCCATCTGGAAGCCAAGTTCAAAAGTACCTTTATGTGGAATTGCTTGTCAGAACATCATTAAAACAGTGTTAAAAAGGAATAACGTTCCTGAAGGCGTTAGTTGTTTAGTAACAGGAAATGAATCCGGAGACTTAATCAATAATGATAAGAGAATTTCGCTGGTTTCTTTTACAGGTTCAACTAGAATAGGTCGTCACGTATCAAAAACTGTTGCCGAACGTTTTGGAAATACTATCCTTGAATTAGGAGGGAACAATGCTATTATCGTTTCGGAACACGCGGATATCAGTATGGTATTAGTCGGAGCGGTTTTTGGAGCGGTAGGAACAGCAGGACAGCGTTGTACCTCAACCAGACGTTTAATCATTCACGAAAGTGTATATGACAAAACGATCAGCGTGTTGAAAAATGCGTACGGACAATTGCAAATAGGAAATCCATTGGATGAGAATAATCACGTAGGACCGCTGATCGATAAAGGTGCTGTTCAGGAATATTTGAATGCGATTGAAAGCGCTAAAAAAGAAGGTGGAAAAATTATTGTTGAAGGTGGTTTGGTTGAAGGCGAAGGATATGAAAGTGGTTGTTATGTAAGACCATGTATCATTGAAGCTGAAAACCATTTTAACATTGTGCAAACAGAAACTTTTGCTCCTATTTTATATGTAATGAAATACAGCACGATTGAAGAAGCGATTGCGTTGCAAAACGGAGTTCCACAAGGACTTTCTTCTTCGATTTTTACAAACAGCATGAGAGAAATGGAATTGTTCCTTTCTCAATCGGGTTCCGATTGTGGAATTGCCAACGTAAATATTGGTACTTCAGGAGCTGAAATTGGTGGTGCTTTTGGAGGGGAAAAAGAAACTGGCGGCGGACGTGAATCGGGTTCTGATGCATGGAAAGCCTACATGAGAAGACAAACTAATACTATCAATTACGGAACCCAATTGCCATTGGCACAAGGAATAAAATTTGATTTGTAACCCCAAAATAGAATTAACTAAAAAAGGCAATTTGAATATTTCAAATTGCCTTTTTTAGTATTACAAATTCCTTGTAAACTTATTAAAAACACGCACAATAATCTTTGTGATGTAATCTAACCCGTCATACACATCGAAAAAAACAAACCCTTTTCTACAGCAATAATAAAATCCAAAGTGCCCAGACAAATATATTTGACTTAGACGATTTTTTTTTGTTTTTTAAAGCTTGTGCAAGTGTTAATGTGGCAGTAATAGATCACTTTTAAACACAGGTTTAAAAAAATAGGATATCTAATTTCTTCCTTTTTCGTCAAAATACAATTGGTTCAAAGGTTCACTTTGCCAAAACTCCTTGGTGTCAACATCCATAATAGTCAATGGTCCTTTGAAGGCTGCTCCGGTATCCACATTCCAAACATTTGCCTTTTGAACGGGAGTCGTTTCACCTATTCGGGTGACAGGCGTGTGACCAATATAGATTTCATTATATAAAGTAAAGCGTTTTGGGTAAAACGCATGGTCGGTTTTCATTGTCGTGTCTAATGCCAAGGCCGTTTCCCATAAGGTTCTGTCCCAATAGAAAAGCCCGGGAAAATATTCAAAGTCAACACCATTCATATTCGTAAAACCGGCATGGACAAAAAGCCGTTGTTGCTCGTCCAGATGAAAATTTTCTAATGATTTCAGGAATTCAATGTGTTTTTTCTTGGTTTCTAAGCCAACCGTTTCGTAGGCTAAAACAGTTGCTTCTCCACCATGTTTGTGCCAAAGCAGATTGTCTTTGCTTTCGCCGAGCCATTCCAGCAATAAATCATCATGGTTTCCGCGGATGCAAATGCAGTTTTGTTTGGTTTTTAAATCAATGATAAAATCAAGTACCTGAGGAGATTGACTCCAGCCATCGACGTAATCTCCCAGAAAAATCAGGGTGTCGTTTTTAGTAACGTTGGCTCTTTCCATAATTTGGTGTAATGCTCGCAAACCACCGTGGATATCGCCTATAACAAGTGTTCTCATGTACGGGTTGTTCATTTATTAGTCTAAAAACAGCAAGAAATACGAGCTGTCTTTCAAGGTATAAAATTAAGTAAAAGAGTGGTGAAGTACTACTTTTTAACTTATTTTTTTAACTAAAGTTAAAGGAGCTCTTTTTTAAAAATTCTGATTTTTATAGCAAATAACAGGGCTAAATTCCTCAAATCTCATTTTAAAGTAAAACTTGAAATATCACTGCTTTACGGGCTTATTTTACTTTTCAGGACATTTTAAAAATAAATAAATCAACAAAAAATTACTGCACATCATATTTCATCTTTCTCAAAATTCGCAACGCTTCCTTGAACGATAAATACACGTGGTTGAAAGGTTTCAACAGTACTTTGGCATCTATTAGCTTTTGTTTGGCTTCTTCAAAACCGTTGAGGTAGCAAATCATAAATGTTGAGGGTAAATTCTCTAAATCTTTTTCTTCTCGTTTGCTTAATGAAAGTCCTTTTTGGAGTTTGTTCAGCAAAGTAATATTGGCATTATAAATATGGAACAGCATTTTCTTGTTGAATTCCGGTGGTTGAAAAAGCATCTCTCTCTCAATTTTATAATAGCCATTGTCGTGAAAATGAATCGTTTGTTTTTCTAAAGGATAATAACTCGTTTTATCATTCAGACCCAAAGGAACATACTCAATAATGGTAAAAGTATCTTCGTCAAAAGTGATTTCGACCACATCCTGAGCCGAATAAAACAGCTTGATTTGTTCGTTGATCAATTCAATATCCACGCGGGATAAATACGTTTTATCACGGGATTTTTTTGCAATTCCTGCCCAGCAAATCACAAATAACTCCTTGAATACTTTATACTTTGGCGACATGTCTTTGTGACGTAAATTCATAAAATCAATCACGCCATCAAGTGTGTATTCAATGCTGTTTCGGGAGTTGTTTTCAATGCCAATTACGGTTTCCGTATTCTGATAATTCTTTTCAATTTCGCCTTCAACCGGTGTCGTGTTGCTGCCTCTTCGGATAAAAATACTGTTGGCAGGAATCGTGTGAATTCCTTTTTTGAAATAGGAGGTGTTGCTTTTTGGCTTGATTGTTACCAGTCCGATAACCTTGTCCTTTGGTAGATTTGGAAAAGGTATATTTTCATATTGAATTTTGGGTGGATTCTCCAGATAGGCATTCACTAAATTCTGAATCCGACTGTCATCAAAAAAATCATCCCCCACAATAGTATTGTCTTGGTCTTCAACCCCCACTACAATATAGGAGTTATTCATAGGGTTTGAATTGGACAGCGCGCAAATGTGTTTGAGAAACTTGGCTTTTCCTTCCCGTGTATGCAAATTTAACTGGCGCTTTTTGTCATAAAAACTACTTTCATCATTGTGAGCAAGCAGGTTTTTAATAAGAATGCGTTTGTTGATCATTGGTACTGTTTATTATGTATTTTTTTTTTCAGTGTTGTAAAGACATATTTGTTGATCCTATTTTGATCCTTTTCTATCAGAATATTTTAATAAACTACCGCTAATTCGCAGATTTTAAAATTAATTAGAAAATCTGCGAATTAGCGGTTGCATTTTTACCTGTTGCATTTTTTGTTTATTCCCTTTTATAAATATAATGATAACTCGATGTATTGTAGTGTTTTATAATAAATAATGGGGATAATCAATTCCTTTTTAAAATAGTAGCAGCGGCTTGTGCGGTTGGCAACACCATCAAATCGGCAATATTTACATGGTACGGTCTGGAAACTACAAAGTGAATAATGTCAGCAATGTCTTCAGGATGTAATGGCTCAAAACCTTTGTATACATTGGCGGCTCTGTCTGTATCGCCTTTGAAACGCACTTCACTGAATTCTGTTTCCACGGCACCGGGATGAATGGCTCCCACCCGGATTCCATAAGGATTCAAGTCCATTCGCATAGCTTGGTTTAAGGCATCAACAGCATGTTTGGAAGCACAATAGACGTTTCCGTTTGGATATACTTCTTTTCCGGCTATGGACCCAATGTTGATAATATGACCTGATTTTCGTTCGATCATTTGTGGGATTATGGCTTTTGAGACATACAAAAGTCCTTTTACATTGATATCAATCATGGCATCCCAGTCGTCTAAATCTCCTTTTTGAATGGGGTCTAAACCATGTGCATTTCCGGCATTATTAATCAAAACATCAATTGTAGCAAAGACTTCCGGAATAGAATTGATGCTTTCGAAAACCGCTTTTTTATCTCGAACGTCAAAAGACAACGTATGCACTTTGGTAAATGCTGAAAGCTCCTTTTTGAGTTCAGTCAATCGGTCCTCACGACGTCCGCAAAGAATAATCTGATAGTTATTTTTAGCTAATATTTGTGCTGTTGCTTTACCAATTCCGCTGGTGGCTCCGGTCACTAAGGCTGTTTTAGTCATGAAATTTTTTTCTTTTTTGATTCTAAAGTTGTTGAGTTGAATAGGGATTCTAGGCTACATTTGTTCCCATACTTGCTGCCCAAATTGCAAACCAATCTTCTTTGTCTAATTCTAACTCAACAGCTTTCATCAAGGATTGGATTCGGGCTACATTTACCGTTCCGGCAATAGGAATTACTTGAGCAGGGTGTTTTAAAATCCAGGACAGCAAAATCGAGTCGGAGCCCAAATGGTATTTTGAAACTAAGGTCGCCAATAATTTTTTTAAGCGATGGGTTTGCGGAATATCTTTTCTGAAAACAGATCCAAGTGGATTCCAAGACATAGGCCGAATGTTATTGGCCTGCATATAATCAAAACTTCCATCCACCATAGGTTCGAAATTAGTGGCCGAAAATTGGACTTGATTGTACAAGACTTCTGTTTTTTGACCAATTAATTCGGTTTGTGTAGAAGTGAAATTAGAAACTCCAAAATCGATGATCTTCCCTTCTGATTTTAGCTTCAAAACGGCTTCGGCAATTTCATCCGGCTGCATCAAAGGACTGGGTCTGTGTAGTAAAAGCACGTCTAAATAATCGGTATGCAGGTTTTTTAAGGAGTTTTCAACGGACCAGATGATGTACTCTTTTGAATATTCATAATGTTTGATCGTATTGTTCCGGTTTTCGGTCACCATTTGGATCCCGCATTTGGATATCAATTGCATTTTTTCCCGGTCAATACTGCTGGCTGCGAATGCTTTTCCAAAATCAGACTCGGTGGTGTAATCTCCGTAGATATCAGCATGGTCAAAAGTGGTGATTTTATTTTCTAAACACACATTAATCATGTTTTCCATTTCTTTGGTATTGAGATTTTTATCCCAAATCCCCCAGTTCATGACGCCTGCTACAATGGGTGATAATTTAGTTTTATTCATGTTTTTTATTTTTTATTAAAATGCGTAAATCTTCAAATTCGAAATATATTTTTCAAAGTTCTTAAAAATATAAAAATTGTATCATAATTCGGCCTTAAAATTAAGTCTTTTGTCGAAGTTTTAACCATTTTTTAACATCTTACTTCTAAAAAAAAATTCAATTTGCACCTTCAAAACGACGACATTAAATTCAAGGTTTTAAAAATAATAAAATGGAAGAAAATACAGCGGCTTTAGACATCAGAGCAATCAATGAAAAAATTGAAAGAGAGAGTGCTTTTATAGACCTTCTCACAATGGAAATGAACAAGGTTATTGTAGGTCAAAAGCACATGGTGGAGCGTTTGTTGATTGGACTTTTGGGTCAGGGTCATATTTTATTAGAAGGAGTTCCCGGATTAGCAAAAACATTAGCGATCAATACGCTTTCACAAGCCGTACATGGTTCTTTCAGCAGAATACAATTTACGCCGGATTTATTGCCTGCGGATGTTGTGGGAACAATGATTTACAATATTAAACAAAATGAGTTTTCGATAAAAAAAGGACCAATTTTTGCTAATTTCGTCCTTGCGGATGAGATAAATCGTGCACCTGCCAAAGTACAATCCGCCTTACTGGAAGCCATGCAGGAAAAGCAAGTAACTATTGGAGACACTACTTTCAAACTAGACCGTCCATTCTTGGTTTTGGCTACTCAAAATCCTATTGAACAAGAAGGAACGTACCAATTGCCTGAAGCCCAGGTGGATCGTTTTATGTTGAAAACGGTTATTGATTACCCAAAAATGGAAGACGAACGTTTGATTGTTCGCCAGAACCTGAAAGGGAGTTATGAAAAAGTTAATCCAGTAGTTTCAGTAGAGCAAATCTTGCGCGCACAGGAAGCCGTTCGGGAAGTATACATGGATGAAAAAATAGAGAAATACATTCTGGATATCGTTTTTGCCACACGGTACCCGGAGAAATACAAATTGGCTGATTTGAAACCGTTAATCAGTTTTGGAGCATCTCCTCGAGGAAGCATCAATTTAGCAAATGCTGCAAAATGTTACGCTTTTATCAAACGTCGCGGTTATGTAATTCCAGAAGATGTTCGGGCGGTAGTGCATGATGTATTGCGTCACAGAATTGGTGTTACCTACGAAGCAGAAGCCGAAAACATTACTTCGGTTGATATTATTAACAAAATTGTAAACGAAATAGAAGTACCATAAAAGTGAATAGTAAAAAGTGAATAGTAATTAGCCTTTTTTGGTTGCTACTCACCACTCACTTCTCACTAATTACCAAAGAAATGGATACAAAAGACCTCTTAAAAAAAGTACGAAAAATAGAAATCAAAACCCGAAGATTGAGCGATCACATCTTTTCGGGGGAATACCACACATCTTTTAAAGGGCGCGGAATGACGTTCAGCGAGGTGCGTCAATACCAGTTTGGAGATGATATTCGTGCTATTGATTGGAATGTTACGGCGCGATATAATGAAGCGCACGTAAAAGTGTTTGAGGAAGAACGGGAATTGACCATGATGTTGATGGTGGATATATCAGGATCAGAAAGTTTTGGTTCGAAAAATCAATTCAAGAAAGATATTGTTACGGAGATTGCGGCAACAATGGCTTTTTCAGCCACACAAAACAATGATAAAATAGGTTTAATTTTGTTTTCTGACGCAATCGAATTGTATATTCCGCCAAAAAAGGGAAGATCGCATGTATTGCGCATCATCAGGGAATTGATCGAATTTCAGCCTAAAAGCCGTAAAACAGATCTTGACCAAGCCTTAAAATTTTTATCGGGAACCCAGAAAAAGAAAGCTATTGTGTTTGTAATTTCTGATTTCATGTCGGAAGAGTATGAACATACATTAAAAATAGCCTCTAAAAAACACGATATAACTGGGATTCGAGTGTACGACATTCGGGAAGAAAAAATGCCAAATTTAGGGATGGTTTCTATGCTTGATGCCGAAACCGGAGCAATTGAATTGATAAATACCAGCTCGAAAGCAGTGCGAATGAATTATGAAAAACAGTACCATAATAAAGTAACCTATTTTAAAGAAACATTCAGTAAATCAGGTTCAGGTGTGGTAAACACAAGAGTTGATGAAAGTTATGTGACTAAATTGCTGAGTTATTTTAAATCGAGATAAGGGTTCAATAATAAAAGATGAAAAAACAATTATACCTACTATTGCTGCTTTCTACGGCTGTTTTTGCACAACAAAAGCAAGTAGTCACAAGTATTGATACAATTAAAAATAAAATTGGTGCCGAATTTAAATTATCTATAAAAACTACTGTTGATACTTCGTCTAAGGTCATTTTTCCAAACTTAAAAAACCTTGGCGCTTTAGAGGTGATTCAGTCGTATCCTATTGATACGGTCAAAATGGATGGCCGTTATGAATTAATCAAGAAATACGGGTTGACCCAATTTGATTCTGGCAGATATGTGGTTCCAAGTATTAAGATTTTTATCAACAGCAAACCGTTTTTTACGGATTCGCTTTTGGTTGAGGTAGCGAACGTTCAAGTGGATACTTTGAAACAAAAAATGTACGACATCAAGGACATTGCTCCTGCGGATAATTCAATTGGAGATTGGTGGAAATACCTGCTGATTGTTGCTTTGATTGGTGGTATAGGAGCGTGTATTTATTGGTTTATTAAAAAACGACAAGAGAAAAAACTACACAAAGAAATTTATAAAACGCCTATAGAAAGAGCGACTAGTTTGCTGGATTCTTTGGAGAAAAAAGAACTTTGGCAAAAAGGAGAAGTCAAAGCCTATTACAGCGAATTGACTGATATTGCCCGAAATTATATTGAAGAAGCCATAGAAATTCCAGCCATGGAAAGTACTACATCAGAGCTGATTCTTGGACTTAGAGCGGCTTCTGTCAAAAAGAAAATGACGCTTTCGAAGGAAATTATCGAAAATCTGGAGCGTGTTTTGAAACAAGCCGATTTAGTGAAATTTGCCAAATCGAAACCATTGGATTTTGAAATAACCGAAGACCGAAATAAAATTCAAAAAGCAATTTTAACCCTGGACAGCTCCATTCCGCTGGAAGTTCCAGAAGCAGAAGAGACACTGTTGAATGAAGCACAAAGACAAAAACAAATTCAAATTCAGTTGCGCAAACAAAGAAATAAACGGATTCTTACGGCCAGCGCTATTGTACTTTTTTTATTGGCGGCGACCACCATTTTTTTTATTGTTACCAAAGGGTTTAGTTATGTGAAAGACAATATCATTGGTCATCCTACAAAAGAATTGTTAGAAGGCGAATGGGTAAAAAGTGAATATGGAAATCCAGGAATTATCATAGAAACACCAAAAGTACTCAAGAGAATAGATCTGACAAAAACGCTTCCTAAAAATGGAATGGCATTGATCAAAGAGATGCAATCGTTTGTGTATGGTAGTGTTTTAGATCGTTTTTATGTGATGGTTTCTACGTTAAAATTCAAAGCAGAAACGCAAATTGATTTGGCTAAATCGATGGACGGGATATTGCAATCATTAGAATCCCAAGGAGCTCAAAATATGATTGTTAAACAAGAAGAATTTGAAACCAAAGAAGGGGTCAAAGGTATTAAAGCCTACGGCACTTTTTCCCAAGTTGATGGCGGTGATGCGACAGGTGTAAAAATGTACTATGAAGCAGTATTGTTCAGTCAGGAAGGTGGATTACAACAAATTTTACTTTTTCATGAAGAAGGAGATACCTATGGCAATGAAATCTCAGAACGAGTTTTGAACTCGGTCGAATTAAAACAAGCAAGTAAATAATGGATAAAATAACTTTTTTGAACCCAGAATTTTTTTGGCTGTTTCTACTGATTCCAGTTGTGATTGCCTGGTTGCTTTGGACAAAAAACGAACAGATCGCAACATTAAAAATTAGTTCTATAGCAGGATTTAAAGGCGCAGAGTCGTATTTGACAAAGTTAAAGCCACTGTTGAATGTATTACGGGTTTTAGCATTGTGTTCTTTAATTGTTGCCATGGCCAGGCCAAGAACGGTGGATGTAAGCAGTAGAACAAAAACAACTAAAGGAATTGATATTGTTATGGCAATAGATGTTTCTGGAAGTATGCTGGCCAAAGATTTGAAACCAAACCGAATGGAAGCATTGAAAAGAGTCGCAGCTGATTTTGTTGAAGAACGACCAAATGACAGAATAGGATTAGTGGTGTATGCCTCGGAAGCGTACACAAAAACACCGGTGACCAGCGATAAAGCAGTAATCCTGAATGCGATTAGCAGTATAAAATACGATACTGTTTTGCAGGACGGAACCGGAATCGGGATGGGATTAGCCACTGCCGTAAACCGATTAAAAGACAGTAAAGCCAAAAGTAAAGTCATTATTCTTTTGACAGATGGTGTGAATAATGCTGGATTCATTGAGCCGGAAACAGCCTCAGACATCGCCAAGCAATATGGAATAAAAGTATACACAGTAGGAATTGGAACTAACGGAATGGCCATGTTTCCCTATAAAATAGCACCTAATGGAACGTTTTTATTCCAAATGATGAAAGTGGAAATCGACGAACAATTAATGAAAAGTATTGCCAGAAAAACGGACGGAAAATATTTTAGAGCCACCAGCAATAGCAAGCTGGCCGAAATTTATGCCTCCATCAATAAACTGGAAACTACAGAAATAGAAGAATTAAAATTCTATGATTACGATGAAAAATTCAGGCCTTTTATATGGTTTGCCGGTTTTTTGTTGTTGCTGGAAGTAGGACTAAGGAATACAGTTTTTAAAAGCTTTATATAAAATCCCCACCCCAGCCCTCCCCGAAGGGAAGGGAGCACGAACTAGAATATTGGAATTAGAATGACCAAGTTTAGAATTTTGATTTAGGGTAAAAATCTAAGATCAAAATTCATAAATCTAAAATTAAAAATGGAATTAGACGAAAAAAAATATTTATACCTTCTTTTTATACTGCCTCTTTTAGTGTTGGTTTTTCTGGCCAATTTATATTGGAAAAGAAAGAAACAGCGCGAGTTTGGAGATTTAGAAATGGTAAAAAAATTAAGTCCGGAAAGTTCCGTTTTTAAGCCAGTATTAAAAATAGTCGTGCTGATTTTAGCTTTTCTTGGGCTGATTTTTGCTTTGGTAAACCCAAAGATTGGCACCAAGATGGAAACCGTAAAACGGGAAGGGATTGACATTGTTTTTGCAATGGATGTTTCTAAAAGTATGCTGGCCGAAGATGTTGCGCCCAATCGATTGGACAAAAGCAAGCAAATTGTCTCACAAATCATCAACCAGCTAGGAAGCGATAGAATAGGTATTGTGGCGTATGCCGGAAGTGCTTTTCCGGTATTGCCCATCACTACGGATTACAGCGTTGCAAAAATGTTTTTGCAAAGCATGAATACTGATATGGTTTCCTCCGTAGGAACATCGTTCAACGAGGCAATCAAATTATCGTCAACCTATTTTGATGATAAAAAAACGAGTAAGTTATTGATCATGATTTCGGATGGTGAAGACCATAATGAAGGTGCTGAAGAAGCGGCTGAAGAAGCCAATAAGTTGGGAATTAAAATTATTACAATTGGTGTTGGAACTGAAAAAGGAGGTACAATCCCATTGAAAAGAAATGGAATTATTGAAGGTTTCAAGAAAGACAATAACAACCAAGTGGTTATAACGAAGTTGGTTCCAGAAAGTCTGACAGCGATTGCTAAAGCCACAAAAGGGGGTTATGTAAACGGAAATAATACCAAAGAAGTGCTTGAATATGTAAAAAATGCATTGAATAATATTCAAAAAACCGAATTTGAAGCGACGGAAATGGCGGATTTTCAATCGCAATTTCAATGGTTTTTGGGGTTTGCCTTCTTGCTGTTATTTGTAGATGTCTTTCTGTTGGAGAGAAAAACAAACTGGGTTAAGAAATTGAATTTATTTAACGAAAATAAATAATTATTTCCTAAAGGTTCTTAGCCTTCTGGATTTATAGATACAATAAATGAAAAGATTTAAAATTATCATAATTGCTTTTTTAATGATTGCTTTCTGCGGAACGGCCGGTTTGTACGCACAACAAAAAGACCGAATTTTGCCTAAAGCAAATGCAGAATATGCGGAAAACAAATTCGCAGAGGCAGAGGCTAATTACAGAATTTCGGATTCAAAATTCCCTAATAGTACCGCTGCGTCCTTCAATCTTGGAAATAGTATTTACAAGCAAAAGCAGTCTGGAGAAGCCAAATTTGCGTACGCCAAAGCATTTAAAAATTCAAAAACGAGACCTCAAAAACACAGAGCCCTGCATAATTTGGGAAACGTATTCATGAATGAAAAGGATTATACTCAGGCGGTAGAAGCGTATAAAAACGCCTTGCGAAATGACCCAACCGATGAGGAAACCCGTTATAATTTTGCTTTGGCCAAAAAAATGCTGAAAGACAATCCGCCAAAGGATGACAAGAAAAAAGACGACAAGAAAGATAAAGACAAGAAAGACGATAAAAAGGACGAGAAGAAAGACAAAAAAGAGGACGATAAAAAAGACGATAAAGGCGATCAGGACAAAGATAAAAATGAGCCAAAACCCAATGAAAATGGGGAGCCAAAACCAGCACCTGGGGGTATCTCCAAACAACGTCTGGAAAATTTACTAGATGCTGTAAATAGAGAAGAAAAGAAGGTTCAGGATAAGGTGAATGCCCAGAAAGTAAAAGGAAAACCAGTTAAAACAGAGAAGGATTGGTAATTCAATTAGACAGTTTGAAAATGAAAAAATATATAGCAGCAATCGTTTTATTGGTGTGCAGCTCCCTTAATGCTCAGGTTCAGTTTGAGGCCAAAGTCAGCAAAAGTACGTTGGGCTTAAATGAGAGGTTGCGTATTGATTTTATGATGAATGTAGATGGGGATAATTTTGTGAAGCCTTCATTTGAAGGATTTAGAATTGTTGCCGGGCCCAGCCAGCAAGTAAGTCAGTCCTGGGTAAACGGGAGAAGTTCTTTTGAGAAAGTCTATTCATATATTCTTTTGCCAAATCAAAAAGGAACCTTGGTTATCAAGCAGGCAGCCATAGAGTTTAATGGTCAAATTTATAAGACAGCACCAGTAAAAATCAATGTTACTGAGGCTACGCAACAACCCAGAGATCCAAACGATTCACAAGTGTCTGCGGATGAAAACTTATATCTTGTTGCCGATGTGTCTAAAACAAATCCGTACATCAACGAACCCATTACGGTCGTGTACAAATTGTATTTTGCAAATATTGGCATCTCAAATTTAGGAGAACTGACCAAGCCAAAATACAATGATTTTTGGAGTCAAAATATTGAAATAAAACAGCTTGCTGCCGAAGAGGGGATGTTTAAAGGCCAAAATTATCGCTATATCGTGCTAAAAAAAGTAGTGCTATATCCGCAAAAATCAGGAAAACTTAAGATCGAACCCTTATCATTAGCAGTTGATGTACAGTTACCAACGAACCAAAGGGATATGTTTGGTCGAATGGTACTAACGGAAACGACCCAAAGAGTTTCGGCCGGAGCCAAAACCATTACCGTTAAACCACTACCCGAGTCTGGAAAACCAGAAAATTTTACCGGAGCGGTTGGAAGTTTCGACTTCAAAGTCACACCGTCTAAAACCGATTTAAAAAACGGAGAAAGTCTGGATCTTGTTGTCAGCGTAACCGGAAAAGGGAATCTAAAATTGTTCAGTTTGCCAAAACCAGTTGTGCCAAATGCCCTGGAAATGTATGATGCCGTTCACAGCGAAGACATCAGTACACCACTTTCCGGTATGAGCGGAAAAATGTCAGACAGTTATACTATAATTCCGCAATACAGAGGAAATTATCCGGTAAAACCAATGCTGTTTTCTTATTTTGATTTGGATTCCCGTACGTATAAAACACTCCGTTCTCCAGAGATTATGATCCATATTCTTGATGGCCCTTCTCCGGCAGATTCTTCTGCTACAGCTGGAAATAAAAATAAAATTGCAGCGGTTGAAGAATTTAAAACGATCAAGTCAAAAACCAATCTGGTTACCATTGATAAAGAGGATTTCTTTGGATCGAATTTGTTTATTGGATTGTTAGTACTGCCTTTTTTATTGGTTCCAATAATTGTGTTATTCAAAAAGAAAAAGGAAGCTATGGATGGCGATATTTCCGGAAACAGAATCCGAATGAATAATAGACTGGCCAAGAAATATTTATCAGTGGCCAAGAAACAAATCAATAACAAAGAACTGTTTTACATTGCACTGGAGAAAGCGATGCATAATTTCCTGAAGGCAAAATTACACATTGAAACCTCTGAAATGAGCAAGAATAATATTCAGGAATTATTGTTGTCCCGAAATGCAAAACCAGAAGCTGTAAACGATTTTATTGCGCTTACTGAAAATTGTGAAGTGGCTCGTTATGCACCTTCATCCAGTGTTACAATACAACAGGATTTTGATAAAGCAGTTTATATCATCGCTGCGTTGGAAAAACAGATTGCTTAATAAAAGTACTAAAATTAATTTTTGAGTAAATACACTTTGAGCCTTTGTGCCCTCGTTGCAAAAAAAGATAATGATGAAAAATATACTATACATACTTTTACTTTCAACTCAGTTTTTCTTTGCCCAAAACGGCTTTGAAAAAGGGAATGCGTATTATGAAAAGGCAAAGTACACTGAAGCCGTGGCTGCCTATGAAAGTGTTTTGAAAGCCCAGCAGTACTCTTCGGAATTGTATTTTAATTTAGGAAATGCCTATTATAAATTGAATCAGGTTGCGCCTTCGATCTACAATTATGAAAAAGCATTAGTGCTCAATCCAAACGATCAAGGAAGTATAAACAACCTGAAATTCGCTCAAAAAAGAACAATTGATGAAATTAAAGTAATCCCAAAAGTAGGTTTTGCAAAATTAGTTCGTGATTTCACGGGAATTTATCATTATAATACCTGGGGATGGGTTTCTGTAGGATTGGCTGCCGCTTTTTTGTTGTTTTTTATCGGGTACTATTTTTTACAAAGAACACTTCCTAAACGGATTTTCTTTTTTGGAATGTTTCTGGCTGTTTTTCTTTTACTAATGACGCTGGTCGCAGCTATTATTGAGAAAAGTCATTTTGATACCGAAAAACCAGCCATTGTTTTTGCCGAAATGGCGAATGTGAAAAGCGAACCCAGAAATGGCGGTAAATCTATTTTTGTGCTGCATGAAGGAACTAAAGTTTATGTGAAGGAAGTCATCGAAAAATGGAAAAAAGTGCAACTAACGGATGGAACCGAAGGCTGGATAGAGAGCAGTGCAATTAAGGAAGTGAAATAATAGTTCACGGTTTCAAATTGTCCAGTTTCTTTATTTATAGCAGGAACAGGGTGGTTTTCATGGTAATTAAACTGACCGCCACCATATTTAAAATCAGTTTCAAAATTGCAAATTCTACAGTTGGCATTTAATATTTGTCTCATGTTTTTATATTGAAACTTTAAAAACATAATCACCCCATGACATAAGTATTATTGCGATTAAATGCCCAATTTACTCTGAAGCTTAGTAAGAATTTAATGCAGAAATAAATACAGTAAATTATGAAAAATTGTTTTCCATTTTATTTGGTTAATTTTACCATCATGAACTAATAAAACTGTCCCTTTCGTAAGTTTTAATGATTGACTTTCTGCAATTTCAGAGTTTATAAAAACGCTATCATCTTTTGATATCTCCCAGTAATTTTTTTGATGTACTGTAATTTCTGTTTCAGAAGAAGTTTTGTAAATGTTAACTGTAAAAATCTGTATTATTGTATTGTTTTTGACTTCATATATTTTTTTTTCGTTGCTTATTTGATATGAGCCGTCTTTAATAACCTCATTGTTTATAGATACTTTATTTCCAATTTCTACTTCTGCTAAATAATATGATCTTTCTATTTCAAAAATTTTGCCATCAACAAGTTTTTGCTCAACAATAAATAATTTTTCCCGACGAATGTTATTCAAATAATTTCCAATATCTAAATCTGGAATTACATTTTCATTTGCTAAAGTGAAAAGCTTAATGCCTGTTTTGCACGAAATCGCAAGCTGGGGTAATTCAAATCAAGCAAAAAAGATTATTGCAAAAATGGTAAAGTAGAAAATTGTAATGGCTGAAAAAAATAAGAATTCATTAATTTTTGTTTAGAATCTCTTAATTATGGTAAAAGTATTTGATCTAATATCTCAAGATTCAAGGCCTATAAGTCTATTGCATCATAAACCAAAACTTTCTCCCAAAGATGGGAACAGTTTTTTACAAAATCCTGATGAATAGGGTGGTCCTGATATATTTTTTGACCCGCTTCATCATCAAAAAACAACAGCTCTGAAACGTCCCAAGAAGTGTCTACTACTTCCCGTTTTTCCGTAGAAGCTAATATACCCAAATGAAATTGGCGAACCGTTGGAATTGCTGCTAAAGTTTTCAAGCCGGAAATCAATTGCTGTTTATCTTCTTCCGATTGGGGGTTCTTTAACCAAAAAAACACATGGTGTATTAAATTTTTTTCATTGGAGTGTTTTGTGAATCCAAAAGCACCTGCAATACCTACTAAAGCTGCCGAACCAATAAACTGTCTTCGTATCATCTGATTAATTTTAAATGTAAATATCTAAATTAAAAATAGAATAGGATCACTATTTATCTCAAATTTTAAAAGGAGAATGACTGCTGTTTCTGAAACAGAACGGTTTTTGCAAAACAAGATAGTTTTTCTCATTAATCACCATGAAGCCCGGCTTTCACTAAAGCCTTAAAACAAAAAAGACCTTACATTGCTGTAAAGTCTTTTTAAAAAGCTCCTCTCTTGGGCTCGCCCCTCGGGACAGATTAGCAGTTAAATCTCGACTGCGCTCCATTTGACAAGATTGATACGATCTAATTATTTTATTTCCTTATCTAAAATAATGGCAGGAATTTGCTGTTTCATTACAAAAGCATTAAATTTCTTGACATCGTTATCCACGATATCTTTTATTTTCTGGAGTTCGGCATCTATTTTCATAGCTAAATCTTCATAAACAACATAAGCATTTCGGGTTGGTTTTGATTCCGATGACGAAATATTGGATCCTAATCCAGCCATTTTATCGTTCAATTGAATTGGGAAAGCTAACACATCTTGTGGTGCTTTAGCTTTTGGCTGCATTAATGATGACTCAATTTTATCCAAATTTTCCAGAGTCGATTTCGTCATTTTTTTCATTTGATTGACTGCCACAGTATCTTTTACAGTAGCTATGTATCCATTAATTTGCGTGCGTATTTTTCGCAATTGGTTAATCGCGAGATGAGCTTCATTGACTTTTTTATTTACTTTTTGGTGCAAGTCAAATTGCTCTTTTAAATCAGCATCACTCGCGGTCATTCGAGGATCAAGTTTGATTTCAACAGCTGCCTCTGCAATAATGGTTTTGTCTTCAATTAACCGAACAATATAAGATCCCGGTACTACTTTTGCACCTACACCTGACCCTGCCCACATTACATTAGTTCCGTCAACTGCAGTGGCATTAGGATAGCGCATATTCCATACAAAGGAGTTCATACCTGCTTTTGCGGTGATGAAACCCGCTTGCTCTTTTTTTGGATCTTGATAAAATTCCTTGGAAATTTTCATCGGTTCACCCTTCATGTCTTTGGTTGAAGAGTAGGTATTTATCGTATCTCCTTTGAGTGTTAGAAACTGTAATTTTATCTCAGTTGAAGGTTTCTTTTTGAAAAAGTAACGTACAATTACTCCATTTGGGGCATTAGTTCCTGAACTCATGTCATCGCTTTGTCCGCCTTGCATTCTATAAGCAGGACGCGGTTTGAAAAGGTGTTTGTCTCCTTTTGCTGTTTTGTCTTTTATTTCATAAAGCGGTGTAATATCATCTAATACCCAAAAAGATCGGCCGTGGGTTGCAACGATTAAATCCTTTTCTCTTTTTTGAATTCTTAAATCTCGGATAGGAGTAACCGGTAAATTCAAGTTTAGTTTTTGCCAAGAATCTCCATCGTTGAAAGAAACATAAACGCCTCGCTCAGTTCCAGCAAACAGTAATCCAGGTTTGTTAGGATCTTCACGCAATACTCTGCAATATTCATCAGATGGAATTCCATTGGTTATTTTAGTCCAACTTTTTCCATAATCAACCGTTTTGAACATATACGGTGTACGATCGCCGTACATGTATTTATTGGCTGTTAAATATGCTTTTCCTTTTTCGTGTTCTGAAGTGTGAATCATACTAATCAAAGAAAAGTCAGGCAATACTGTTGTTGGTAATGAGATATTCTCCCATTTTGCTCCATTGTTTTTAGTGATATGTACTAAACCGTCATCAGATCCGGTCCAAATTACCCCTTTTTCTAGCGGTGATTCTGAGAGGGTGAATATAGTAGCGTATACTTCCGCTCCTGTTTGATCCTTAGTTATTGGTCCGCCCGTTTCTCCTGTAGTTTTTGGATCATTTCGAGATAAATCAGGACTTATAATTTCAAATGAATGACCTTGATCTTCCGTCACGTGTACTACCTGAGAGGTAACATACATTCTTTTTGGGTTGTGAGGCGAAAAAACAATTGGGTACGTCCATTGAAAACGGTATTTTTTAGCACTTGAAGGAGCCCCAATATTCGATTCTGGATACGGAGAGATATCTTTTCCTTGGCCTGTTTTTTTGTTGTAAGAACTCAATTGACCGTCGTACTCGCCACCGTATGTAATGTCAGCATTCGTTGGATCTGCCTCGATGTATCCTGCTTCGCCACCCGCAACGGCGTACCAAGATTCAGGACCTATACTATTGCCACTAGTTCTAGAAGCAATCCGAATGGAAGAATTGTCCTGCTGAGCTCCATAGATATTATACGGAAATTCATTGTCTACTGATACATGATAAAATTGAGCGGTTGGCGTATCTAGTTCCGTGAAGGTTTCCCCACCATTAAAGGTAACTTCTCCACCACCATCATCACCAATGATAAAGTTATCTGGGTTTAAAGGATTAATCCATACATCATGCGTATCTCCGTGTCGGACATTTATTTTTTTAAAGCTTTTACCGCCATCGCTAGTTTTCCAAGCATCTACATTTAATACAATTAATCCATTTTCGTTTTTAGGATCGGTTTGTAAATTCATGTAATACCATGGTCTTTGCCAAAGATTTTTATCTTCATTAATCAATTCCCAGTGCTCGCCTGCATCGTCAGATCGATACAGTCCGCCTTTTGTATTTTCGATCAAAGCATACAAGCGATTCGAATTTATTGGAGACACAGCGATTCCCATTTTTCCGAGGATTCCAATTGGCATTCCTGGTTTTTCGTTAAGCGATTTCCAAGTATCACCGCCATCAATAGATTTGTACATTCCAGATCCTTTTCCTCCTGATGACATAGAATGACCGTTACGATATCCTTCCCAAAGCGTTGCGTAAACAATTCTAGGATTGGTAGGATCGATACGAACACACATAGCGCCTGTTTTTTCATCTTTAGAAAGAACTAATTGCCATGTTTTTCCACCATCTTTTGATCGGTAAACACCGCGTTCCGGATTAGATTTAAAAGGATTTCCCATTGCTGCAACAAAAACGATGTTAGCATCAGAAGGGTGTACTTCAATATTAGCAATTGCATCCGCTTTATCGAGGCCAGATTTTGACCAAGTTTTTCCGCCGTTTACAGATTTATACATTCCGTCACCAAAAGAGATATTGGATCGCATATCCGCTTCGCCCATTCCTACATATACTACATTCGCATCAGATGGAGCAACTGTAATTGCACCTACAGCAGATGATTTAAAAATACTATCAGAAATAGGAAACCATTCATTTCCTCCATCAATTGTTTTCCAAACGCCACCTCCTGTTGAACCAAAATAATACGTCAAAGGATGGTTGGCATGTCCTGCTACCGCAAGTGATCTTCCCGATCGAAAAGGTCCGATATTTCTCCATTTAAGCGCATTAAATACGCTATCTGAGACAAAATTTGAAGTTGTTTTGTTTTTTACATTCTTTTTTTGAGCATAGCCTAAGCTAGTGGAAAGTGTTATAAAAAAGACAAGAACGATACTAAAGTTAATTCTTTTAAAATAAGTTTGGTTCATAGGTTTTAATAGATTGGTTAGTGGTTGTTAAATTTTAAACTTCAATAAGGATTTGCCATTTTTAGTTTTAAACACTGCATATTGGAAAAACACATACCTAGTTATTTATCAAATATAAGAATTAATTTAGTAGTAATTGTAGTTGTTAAACGGCGTTGCATGGAAGCACAGATTTGTAACCAAGTTAAAATGGTTATCAACAAATTTTCCTATTTCTATCTTTGAACTAGGTAATGTCTTAATTTCATTGTGAATTTAAAACAAAAAAGACCTTACATTGCTGTAAAGTCTTTTTTAAAAAGGTTCTACCGATAGCTATTGAGGCTAGTTCGGGTGATTTATTCGATGATTAACTTTTTATAGGTTTTCAAGTAATCTCATTGAAATTTGAGGATTCTGTATTAGGTTTTCAATATCAATTTTGTTTTGCATCTTCTTGCTTTAAATTAAAGTTGTAACCAACGTACAAGTGATTTAATAGATGCGGGTATTTTTAATTTTAATCTTTTAAATCTATTTATAGTCTTGCGGTAATTTTCGAATTTTTGTTGCTTTTTCAAAGGCAAATCCCATTTTTAAAAGGCTGTCTTCATGATACGGTCTGGCTATAAATGTAAGACCCCATGGCTCTCCCGTTGTTTTGTAGCCCATAGGAATAGTAAGGCAAGGGTAGTTGGCCGCAGCGGCATGACCGGCGTTATTATTGTTTATGGATAAGATAGCGTCGAGTTGGTATTTTACCATCGGTTTTTCAAAAAAATTGACTCCTTCTTTTTTGATTTTGGCCTTTATTTGCAGTAATTCTGCTTCAGTAGTGTTTTCGGCTAGCATTTGTTCAAAACGTCCTTGTCCGTAGGGAATTTTTAGTATCGAATCATTTTTATTGTACGCTATAATGTCAGCAATAGAGCGGATAGTAAGTTCATTTGATGCATATTTATTCAAATAATTAGGAAGATCAACTTTCATGTCGGCACTAAGTATGGTGCCAAAACCGTCGAAGTTCATTGGTTCTGGATCATATTCAACGACTATACCACCTAACTTAATTATGGTATTGATACTCTGCTTATAAATTGAATCTCCTAAAAAGTTTTTAATGGCACCAAATCGTAATCCTTGCAGCGTTCCCGACTTTAGATCATCGAGGTACTTTATGTTTTTTGGATTGTTCTTGGTTGCAGGATCATTATTGTCTTCTCCACTCATAGCCGAAAGAAGGATTCCACTATCAGTAACATTTTTTGTCATTGGCCCAGGCGTGTCTAATGTACTTGAGATTGGAATAATACCCGTTCGGCTCAATAAACCAGTAGTTGGTTTTAGACCAATAATTGAATTTTGCCACGAAGGAGAAAGAATAGAACCTGAAGTTTCAGTTCCCACTGCTGCCGCTGCATAATTGGCGGCTACCGCAGCACCACTTCCTGAGCTCGAACCACCAGTGTCAAATATTTTCCGTCCATAGGGATTAAGCGTTTGCCCTCCTACTGCACTATAGCCATTAGGACCAGTCAGGAAAAGGAAATTAGCCCATTCGCTTAAGTTTGTTTTACCTAAAACAATAGCACCTTTATCTTTTATTTGGGTAATTATAAATGCATCTGCAGCGGTATTGTTTCGTAACAAATGTGTTCCTGCGGTGGTAGGCATGCCCTTTACGTTTGTATTGTCTTTTACAAGTATTGGTATGCCGTAAATTGGATGGTCGTGATTGGATTTGTTTTTATCTCTCTTTCGTGCTTCATTAACTGCTTCAGGGTTAATAGCTACAATTGCATTTAGCATCTTATCTTTATCATTTTCATATTTGACAATTCTGTATAAATACCACTGCGTCAGTGTTTCATAGCTAAGGCTGCCAGATTGAATATGGGATTGAATGGTGGGAATGTTTTGTTCTAAGATTAAAGGTTTTAGTCTTTGATAATCGTCCTCCGAAAAAGCACCTATCTGTTGTGCTATGTTTTCCCAAATAGTGTTTTTATCCAGAATTTTTGACTGGATCAATTTGTATTGCATTTTTGTTGATGCGTTGGTAGCATTTTTTGCTAGTTCTTCGGTTTCGTCATAAGGGGCCCATGCCGGAATAACTGTTTTTTGAGTTGGCTTACAAGCCAGTATAAAAAAGAGAGAGAGGAAAAGAATTTTCTTCATTAAATCTAAATTTAGGGTTATGTATTGGTTTTTTTTAGGTCAGTTCTAGTTCGTTTTTACACTATTTACTTAATCGAAGCAACTATAAACAAAAGGTGTTGGATGTATATTCGAAAGAAAAGATATTAAAATCCGCAAGTTCAAACAGCATTAAGTGTCTTTATTTATTCCCGAACCTATTTGTAAATAATAAGTCATGTGATCGAAATTCAAAGATATACAATTAATGTACTATTAGCGTAATATTATGGTAAAGGCAGGATAGGATTCTTTAAAAAAAGGAGGTGGGTTTTTGGCAAAAGGCACCATTAGAATTGTAGTTTTTTCTTGATTCATGTTTCCGTTTTTTAGAGTTAAACAATTGGCATGACAAGTCAGAATATAAAATGGGTACCTCGAGATTTTTAATGGGTACCGAATAGTGTGCCTTTTTTTGCAAAATAAGTTGGCAAGTTGGTAGAAGTCAAAAAATCTCTATTCTCTACTGAATCGCCGTAAAGTCCCGTTTTCACTACCGCTTTAAAACAAAAAAGACCTTACATTGCTGTAAAGTCTTTTTAAAAAGCTCCCCTAGATATTGTGTTATCGAACCAATTTAAGCATGATTTAATTAGATTATATGTTTTAAGCTGGAAAAACCGGTCAAATTGACCACCCAATTCCAGTGCAAATTGACCACCAGTTCCGGAGTAAACTGACCACCCTATTCCAGTTCAAATTGACCACCTAATTTTGGGGTAAAATTGAGCATTAAAAACTACTTACTTTTTCA
>NZ_RYDM01000016.1:0-2580 GCF_003984825.1 Flavobacterium sp. RSP46 | reverse complement strand
TGACCACCCTATTCCAGTTCAAATTGACCACCTAATTTTGGGGTAAAATTGAGCATTAAAAACTACTTACTTTTTCATGTTGTTAGCACCATACATTCGTTAAAAAAATACGGATTATGGCAAACAAATTAATAGACATGAGTAAAATTAGAAAAGTAATTAAATTCTATTGTAACGGCAAGAGTAAGTTATTCATAAGTAGCTACTTATCCCTTTCTAGGAATACAGTAAAGAAGTATATTTCTTTATTTGAAGTCCTTGGATTAAGTTTAGAAGTCCTTAATGAAAAAACAGATGCAGAACTAGAACTTTTGTTTTCACATACTACCGTGGAATCAATAAGTCCCAAGATGCAGATTCTTTATGCTTTTTTCCCTAAAATGGAACGGGAACTTAAAAAAGTGGGCGTTACCATTCAGCACCTTTGGGAGCAATATATTGCCCTAAACCCTGAAGGCTACAAGAGTTCACAATTTAGCCATCACTACAAAATATGGGGCAAACGGGTCAATCCGGTAATGCATATGAATCACAAAGCTGGTGATAAAATGTATGTAGATTATGCTGGAAAAACACTCTCTATCATTGATAAAGACACAGGAGAAATCAAAGAAGTACAGTTTTTTGTAGCCATATTGGGAGCCAGTCAATACACCTATGCAGAGGCTTCTATGAGCCAACAAAAGGAAGATTTTGTTAGTTCTGTAGAAAATGCTATGTGCTTTTTCGAAGGTACTCCTGAGGCTATTGTCCCCGACAATCTAAAATCTGCAGTAATAAAAAGCAGTCGTTTTGAACCCACAATTAATGAGACCTTGGCTGATTTAGCCGAACATTACCAAACCACAATCTTGCCTGCCAGGGCGTATAAACCAAGAGATAAGTCATTGGTTGAAGGAGCCGTTAAGATATTGTACCGAAGGATTTATGTAAATCTAAAAGAAACCAAATTCTTTTCTCTGGAAGAATTAAACCAGCAGATATGGGATTTATTGGATGCTCATAATAGCCGAAAACTCACAGGACGTCCTTACTCTCGTATAGAATTATTTTTAGAAGACGAGCAACAAAAACTACGTCCACTACCACAAGAACGCTTTGAAATCAAATACCAATCCTTTGCAACAGTGATGCAAAATGGACATGTTCAATTGAGTCAGGACAAAAATTACTACAGCGTTCCCTATCAATATATCAAGAAAAAAGCGAAACTATTATATACCAAATCAACCGTAGAGATCTATTACAAATACAACCGAATAGCCGTTCACGCGCGAAATTACAAGCCTTACATCTATAATACAACTCCAGAACATTTGGCCAGTACGCATCAATTTGTAGCCCAGTGGAGTGCTGCTCGCTTCATTGATTGGGCAAATAGCATTGATGCCTTTGTAGGGGAATATATTTTACAGATTATTGAAAGTAGAAACCATCCTGAACAAGCCTATAAAAGTTGTTTAGGAATACTAAATTTCGAGAAAAAGGTGGGGAAGCAGCGATTAATAAATGCTTGCAGGCGGGCACTTGATTTTAAAATTTACAATTTTAAGACCATACAAAATATATTAGAAAACAACTTAGACCATATTGATTTTGAACAAGAACCCGAGCAAGAACTCCCGGTTCACGGTAACATAAGAGGAAAACAGTATTATAATTAAATTAAAAACCAAGTAATCATGAATGAATCCACAGTAACAAAAATGAAACAAATGAAGCTTTATGGCATGTTCAATGCTTTTAAAACAGCTATTGAAAGCGGAAAAACAGACCATTACACACTCGATCAGTTTGTATCGATGCTAATTGATGCCGAATGGGATGAAAGGCACAATCGGCGTATTGCTCGCAGTATCACTAATGCCCGATTCCATTACAAATCAAATATTGAAAACATCAATTTTGACCAAACCCGTAATCTAGATCGTAACATGGTTCTGCGTTTAGCAGAATGTGAATTTGTAGAAAAAAACGAAAATATTTTAATCACTGGAAGTACTGGTGTAGGCAAAAGTTATTTAGGCACTGCATTAGGCTATCAAGCCTGTATACAGGGTTTTAAAGTGAGTTATTTTAATACATCTAAGTTGTTTGCTAAATTAAAAATGGCCAAAGCAGATGGTTCTTACCTACGAGAATTGGCTAAAATAGAAAGGCAAGATGTTATTATACTAGACGATTTTGGACTCCAAGCATTGGATAGTCACAACCGAATTACCCTTTTGGAGATCATTGAAGACAGGCATAATAATGGTTCCATTATTGTAACCTCACAAATCCCAGTGCAAGGTTGGTATGATATAATTGGCGAAAAAACTATTGCCGATGCCATTTTGGATAGACTCATACATCAATCCCATCGACTCGAATTACATGGAGAATCTATGAGAAAAAAAAGAGGGTTAAACAAAGGCTAATATTTAACTATATTTGAATACTAATTAACAGATGAAAAAAAGTAGTTTTTATTGAAAATGGAGGTGGTCAGTTTGCTCCGGAATTAGGTGGTCATTTTGAATTGGAATCAGGTGCTCACTTTAAATTGGAATTGGGTGGTCAATATCACTGGAATTTGCA
>NZ_RYDM01000015.1:3441-5492 GCF_003984825.1 Flavobacterium sp. RSP46 | reverse complement strand
AAAAAAACTTCACATTTTTCTTGTTAGTTAAAAAGAAAGTTGTACTTTTGCACCCGCTTCGAGAAACGCTATAACAAGTGTTGATAGAGGTGATAGAAATAAAAGAACACGTTCCTAGACATATTGAATTGACAGCCGTCTTGTCCAAAAGACAAGACAAAAGAATAAGAGTAATAGAATTGAGAGATTTGAAAAAACCACTAGAATTTAGTCGCATAAACAAAGAGAACAGATTTATCTGAACTCACAAATATACGATGAAGAGTTTGATCCTGGCTCAGGATGAACGCTAGCGGCAGGCTTAACACATGCAAGTCGAGGGGTATGTTTCTTCGGAGACAGAGACCGGCGCACGGGTGCGTAACGCGTATGCAATCTACCTTTCACAGAGGGATAGCCCAGAGAAATTTGGATTAATACCTCATAGTATAGTACCTTGGCATCAAGGAACTATTAAAGTCACAACGGTGAAAGATGAGCATGCGTCCCATTAGCTAGTTGGTATGGTAACGGCATACCAAGGCAACGATGGGTAGGGGTCCTGAGAGGGAGATCCCCCACACTGGTACTGAGACACGGACCAGACTCCTACGGGAGGCAGCAGTGAGGAATATTGGACAATGGGCGCAAGCCTGATCCAGCCATGCCGCGTGCAGGATGACGGTCCTATGGATTGTAAACTGCTTTTATACGAGAAGAAACCCTGCTACGTGTAGCAGCTTGACGGTATCGTAAGAATAAGGATCGGCTAACTCCGTGCCAGCAGCCGCGGTAATACGGAGGATCCAAGCGTTATCCGGAATCATTGGGTTTAAAGGGTCCGTAGGCGGTCAGATAAGTCAGTGGTGAAAGCCCATCGCTCAACGGTGGAACGGCCATTGATACTGTCTGACTTGAATTATTAGGAAGTAACTAGAATATGTAGTGTAGCGGTGAAATGCTTAGAGATTACATGGAATACCAATTGCGAAGGCAGGTTACTACTAATATATTGACGCTGATGGACGAAAGCGTGGGTAGCGAACAGGATTAGATACCCTGGTAGTCCACGCCGTAAACGATGGATACTAGCTGTTGGGAGCAATTTCAGTGGCTAAGCGAAAGTGATAAGTATCCCACCTGGGGAGTACGTTCGCAAGAATGAAACTCAAAGGAATTGACGGGGGCCCGCACAAGCGGTGGAGCATGTGGTTTAATTCGATGATACGCGAGGAACCTTACCAAGGCTTAAATGTAGATTGACCGTTTTGGAAACAGAACTTTCGCAAGACAATTTACAAGGTGCTGCATGGTTGTCGTCAGCTCGTGCCGTGAGGTGTCAGGTTAAGTCCTATAACGAGCGCAACCCCTGTTGTTAGTTGCCAGCGAGTCAAGTCGGGAACTCTAACAAGACTGCCAGTGCAAACTGCGAGGAAGGTGGGGATGACGTCAAATCATCACGGCCCTTACGCCTTGGGCTACACACGTGCTACAATGGACGGTACAGAGAGCAGCCACTGGGTGACCAGGAGCGAATCTACAAAACCGTTCTCAGTTCGGATCGGAGTCTGCAACTCGACTCCGTGAAGCTGGAATCGCTAGTAATCGGATATCAGCCATGATCCGGTGAATACGTTCCCGGGCCTTGTACACACCGCCCGTCAAGCCATGGAAGCTGGGGGTGCCTGAAGTCGGTGACCGCAAGGAGCTGCCTAGGGTAAAACTGGTAACTAGGGCTAAGTCGTAACAAGGTAGCCGTACCGGAAGGTGCGGCTGGAACACCTCCTTTCTAGAGCCTTAGTGTTAGTAGTAATACACGCTAGGGAAAGAAGACTAAATATCGAAAAGGAAACAAATATTGACATTATATTACTCTTGCTGTTAGTTCAAATAATATTACAGTCGTAAAGTTGTAAAGTCCAATGTCAAAAGTCAAGTACTTTCGACTTTAAGACCTTCGGCTTTAGACATAAGTATAAAGAGTGTCTCGTAGCTCAGCTGGTTAGAGTACTACACTGATAATGTAGGGGTCGACAGTTCGAGTCTGTCCGAGACAACTATTTAACTTAAAG
>NZ_RYDM01000015.1:1485-3345 GCF_003984825.1 Flavobacterium sp. RSP46 | reverse complement strand
TATAAAAAAGAAGAAATTCTAGAGTTGAGAAATCGCGATATATCGTTATTCGTAATTCACAATTCATAATTAAAAAAGATTGGGGAATTAGCTCAGCTGGCTAGAGCGCCTGCCTTGCACGCAGGAGGTCAACGGTTCGACTCCGTTATTCTCCACAAAAAGAGTGATCAGCTTACAGTGATCAGTGATCAGTTTCGACTGAATACTAAAAACTGAACACTGAACACTACTTTAAAGTTCATTGACATATTGAGATAAGAAAATAATAAAAAGTAGAAAGCATTTTTTGCTTGTTTATTTATAGACAAGTAAAAGAAACGGCATTCTTAATTGAATGTTGGTACAATAAGCAAAATAAGGGCGTATGGGGGATGCCTTGGCTCTCAGAGGCGATGAAGGGCGTGATAAGCTGCGAAAAGCTACGGGGATTGGCACACACGATATGATCCGTAGATACCCGAATGGGGCAACCCACTATGTTGAAGACATAGTACACCGATAGGTGGGCAAACCCGCTGAACTGAAACATCTAAGTAGGCGGAGGAGAAGAAAACAAAAGTGATTCCGTAAGTAGTGGCGAGCGAACGCGGATTAGCCCAAACCAAAGATGTTACGGCATTTTTGGGGTTGTAGGACCACGATATTTGTTGCGGATAGAATTAGAATCTACTGGAAAGTAGGGCCAAAGAAGGTGATAGCCCTGTATAAGTAATAGAAGATAACGATAGTGGTATCCTGAGTAGGGCGGGACACGAGAAATCCTGTCTGAATTTGGCGGGACCATCCGCTAAGGCTAAATACTCCTGAGAGACCGATAGTGAACCAGTACCGTGAGGGAAAGGTGAAAAGAACCGTGAATAACGGAGTGAAATAGATCCTGAAACCATACGCTTACAAGCGGTCGGAGCCCTTTCGTGGGGTGACGGCGTGCCTTTTGCATAATGAGCCTACGAGTTAACGTTGCTGGCAAGGATAAGTGGTTAAGCCACGGATCCGTAGCGAAAGCGAGTCTGAATAGGGCGCTTTAGTCAGTAGTGTTAGACGCGAAACCGTGTGATCTACCCATGGGCAGGTTGAAGCTGTGGTAACACATAGTGGAGGACCGAACCGGTTGACGTTGAAAAGTCTTCGGATGACCTGTGGGTAGGGGTGAAAGGCCAATCAAACTCGGAAATAGCTCGTACTCCCCGAAATGCATTTAGGTGCAGCGTTATGGTTAAAGTTATATAGAGGTAGAGCTACTGATTGGATGCGGGGGCTTCACCGCCTACCAATTCCTGACAAACTCCGAATGCTATATAATGTTTCATAACAGTGAGGGCTTGGGTGCTAAGGTCCAAGTCCGAGAGGGAAAGAACCCAGACCATCAGCTAAGGTCCCCAAATATACGCTAAGTTGAAAGAACGAGGTTTGTCTGCCCAGACAGCTAGGATGTTGGCTTGGAAGCAGCCATTCATTTAAAGAGTGCGTAACAGCTCACTAGTCGAGCGGACGAGCATGGATAATAATCGGGCATAAGCGTATTACCGAAGCTATGGATTTACAATTAATTGTAAGTGGTAGGGGAGCATTCTCACAGGGTAGAAGGTGTATCGTAAGGTATGCTGGACTGGTGAGAAAAGAAAATGTAGGCATAAGTAACGATAATGCGGGCGAGAAACCCGCACACCGAAAGACTAAGGTTTCCACAGCTATGCTAATCAGCTGTGGGTTAGTCGGGACCTAAGGCGAACCCGAAAGGGACAGTCGATGGACAACGGGTTAATATTCCCGTACTAGTTATTACTGTGATGGGGTGACGGAGTGATGAAAGCGCCGCGAACTGACGGAATAGTTCGTTGAAGTACCTACCTATAAGAC
>NZ_RYDM01000014.1:0-8857 GCF_003984825.1 Flavobacterium sp. RSP46 | reverse complement strand
TAGGTGGTCATTTTGAATTGGAATCAGGTGCTCACTTTAAATTGGAATTGGGTGGTCAATATCACTGGAATTTGCAAATTAGGACACAATACTGTTTCAGGCGATATTACAGAAACTGTTGATATTTCAATTCAATGGATAAAACAGAAAGCTTTGAATATTAAGAAGTCTAAAGTATCAAAATAAAGCACTGCCTACAACAGCAAGGCTTCGTTGGTCTTGAAAAGCCAACAATGAAGCCTGTGTTGAACGGAAGCGCTTATAAGTTTTATTTCTCTGATTTGATCTCTTTTATCATACGCTCGAGTTTTTCTCGCTGTTGTTTTGCTTTTTCATCATATGCCTTTTGCCTTCTTTCGAACGTGGTTTGATTCAATTGGAGCTCTTTTTCCAAAGACAAAGTTTTATTATAACTATAAATCAAGAGAGCCAATAACAATGCAATACTGCAGAAATAAAAACGATATTCCAATAAAAGAAATTTTAGTGATTCAATTGTTTTTGTTAGCATGTTATAAGATTTAAAATGTTCTTTTGAAAAAATTTCCAGACTAAGATAAATGTACTACAAATTACCTGATTTGAACTATCTATTCTAAACTCATTATGTGCTATATTAGGAAAGTAGAAATTCTAATTGGCATTTTTGATAATTTTATCATTGTTGCAGTTTAACATTTTGTTTCTTAAAATCATCATGTCCTCGCTCACTTTTTTATCTAATATTTTAGCATAGTGCTGTGTGGTTCTTATATTTTTATGTCCCAGCATTTTACTCACGCTTTCTATTGGGACACCATTTGTTAATGTTACAGTCGTTGCAAAAGTATGTCGGGCAATGTGAAATGTTAGTTCTTTTTCGATTTCACAAACGCCGGCTATCTCTTTTAAATAGGCATTCATTTTTTGATTGCTCAAAATAGGAAGTAGTTTGTTTTGATTGTTGCATTCCGGATGGTCCTCATATTTATCAATAATCATTTGTGTTATTGGAAGGATTGGAATTTTTGAAGCGGATTCTGTTTTCTGGCGGTGGGTGAATATCCATTTCTCTCCGTCGATTCCAAGGCTTATATGCGATTTTGTTAGGTTTTTGACATCAATGTAGGCTAAGCCTGTGAAACAGCTGAAAAGGAAGATATCGCGCACTAGCGATAATCGTTCTGTTTTAAAATCTTTGTTGAGTATATTTTGGATTTCGTCTTCTGATAAATAGACTCTTTCTACTTCTTTAACTTTCGATTTGTAGTTTGCAAACGGATTTCTTTCTATCCAATGGTTGGCTATGCAAATCTTGATTATTTTGTTGAAATTCTTTAAGTATTTTACGGCAGTATTGTTGGCGCAATTGCGAACGCTTCTCAAGTAGAATTCATAATCGGTAATAAACGCATGATCTATTTTGTTAATGTCTATATCTGATACTTTGTATTTCCATTCCAGAAACTCTACCGTATGCTTCAAAGAAGTGTTGTAGCGTTCTAATGTTCCAGGTGCATATTCTTTACCAACCAATTCTTTAATTTTGTTATTGTGATCTTTAAAAATAGGGATAAGGGTTCTTTGACGTTCTTGGGTTCCGAGCAGTCTGTTTTTAAGTGCCTCAGAAGTTATATTGATGTTTTTATGGATAAGTTCCATTTGTACATCAATAATCTTGATTTTGAACATGTCTAGATGAGTATTTATTGAACGGGCTTCTTCTGAACTGCCCTTCATTTTGCCAGCTTCCGTGGACCATTTTGAAATTTCGACAAATCTATTTGTGCTCAATTCAATTCTTTGGCCATTAACAGTAATTCGAGTGTAGATAGGTACTAAACCGTTTACACTGGCTTTTGCTCTCTTTGCGTAAAAGAGAATAGATACTTTTGTTTTCATTGCGGTAACCTTTTAGTTGAACTTAAATTTAATTCTAAAAAGACTTCAACACAAGATGTTTGAATAGTAAACAGGTTATTAAACATGTAGCTATTCAACAAATGAACATGTTATCAAATATGTTCAAAAGCCTTGTGTGTTCTAGCCTGAGATAAAAATCGGTTACCCAAATGTTTTGAGTTTTAGGGTACCCGAATTTATCCCCTTAGGGACACGCATTAATGAATATTTTGGAGGGGGTATAAAAGTAAAAACCCTCTAAATCATACGATTTAAAGGGTTTTAATTCAATTTGTATTTCTACTGGCGGAGAAAGAGGGAGTTGTTTGTTTTTCTAAAGTGCCGTAAAATAAGGCTTCGCAAAGCTTTTATTTTAAGTGACACCTCAACTGACACCTCTCAATATGTTAGCAAATTGTTCTAAATTTCAATTATCAAATATAAGTGTTTTTTCTCTGGAATTAATGATTAATTGTCATAATTTGAACCGGTTAACCATTTTTTTTTGAACAGGCATTGGTTCAAAATTTAGTTGCCTAAAACATAAATTCTATCCAATTATTAAAGGTTCAACCTGTTCAATTTTAAGGCTCGTAAATTGGCAAAATTCTTCAATGGATACAAACTCATCTTCTAGTTTGTTTAACTTAATTCTCATTTTTTGAAGTAGCCTAATGCTTTGACGATAACTCTTACCAGTTATACGTTGTATGTCCTTAGGGTAGATACATAATCTATTGTTTTTGGCTCTCATACTCTATCTATGACTTTGATTGGGCTTTGACTAATCTGGAACCTCTGTGGTTCTAGTTCTGGCACTCCATAAAAATAGTAAATTATTCCTTTGGTTCAGAAGCGGAAATCTACTGCCGTCAATGTTGGTTGTAAATGGGTATTTAGGTCATTTTATGCCATTTGTGTCACAAAGTGACATATGGGATAGGGGAGCCTTTTTTATGTGATTTAATTGACTAAAATTTGTTTTATAATCAATCGAAAAGTGTTGCAACAGGATGATGATTGAGGGAATTAGAAACATTTATTAATTTAAAATTTTAGGAATTATGGCAAGACAGAAAGGCATAATTAAATTAAAAGGTACGATCGGAGATATTACCTTCTACAAAACCAAAGACGGCCACTTAGCCAGAGAAAAAGGGGGTGTCGATGCGAGCAGAATTGCGAGCGATCCGGCATTTCAAAGAACCCGCGAGAATGGAGCCGAATTTGGAAGAGCAGGAAAGGCAGGGAAAGTTTTGAGAACGGCAATGCGAACTTTGCTCATTAATTCTGCTGATAGTAGAATGGTAAGCCGATTGACTCAATCTATGATTAAAGTCATTCAGGCAGATATGGTAAGTGAACGCGGCTTGCGCAATGTGATTGATGGTGAGGCAGAATTGCTTGCTGGATTCGAATTCAACATTAGGGGCAAACTGGGCACTTCTTTATTTGCTCCTTTTGTGGGTACAATTGACCGTGCTTCGGGAGATATCATGGTTGATTTGGTTCCATTTGTTCCTGCAAACATGATTGCGGCTGCAAGCGGAACCACGCATTTCAAAATCATATCTGCAGGTGCGGAAATAGATTTTGAAGCCGAAACATTTGTGGTTGCTACATCGGAAACGGATATTCTAGCGTGGGATTCGAATCAAACCGTCGATATCAATCATGCCAATCCAGTTACTCCTGGTAGCACAAAACCATTGTTTTTGGCTTTGGGAATTGAATTTTTTCAAGAGGTAAACGGTAGAATGTATCCGTTGAAAAATGGATCTTTTAATCCATTGGCTTTGGTTCAGGTAAGCGGGCTTTAAGATGGTTTTAGTGTTAAATAGGACGTATTTCCCTAAGGGAACGCAAGGAATTTTGGAATGGAACGGCACAATAGTTTGTTATACCATCGAACTGCCTTGGTTGGGAAACCAAAAGCGTATTTCTTGTATTCCCGAAGGAGAATATGTTTTGCAGAGGCGATTTAGTTCCAAGTTCCAATGGCACTTGCATTTGAAAAATGTTCCGGGAAGAGATTTGATATTAATCCATCCCGCCAATGACGCCAAGAAAGAGTTGTTGGGCTGTATCGCAACTGTAACACTGCACACCGGAATAGGGAGAGGAAGCTCTTCCCGAAAAGCGTTTGGAAAGTTAAAAGCTTTAGTTTATGGAGCTTTGACCGATAATGAAGAAGTGAAAATAAGAATCCAATCTAATAAATTATAGTATGAATATAGTTGAACGTGCAAAAGCACCTACCCCTAAGTTTTTCCGGATTTTGAGAAGTATTGGAATGGCTCTATTGGCTATCAGTGGCAGTATCATTGCAGCTCCAGTGGCATTACCCATAGCTGTTGTGAGTGTCGCGGGATATGCAGCCCTTGCGGGAGGAGTCATTTCAGTAATTAGTCAAATTACGGTAGATGATAAGACCAACCGAGAGCGGGCCATCACAAATCGGTTGAAAAAAGACAATCAAAATTTACCGCGAGATGGAATCAAATAACACCTTGCAAATTGGAACCGCATCCGGAACTTTGCTAAGTATTGTGCCTAATATCCTTTCTGAAGATATTATAAAGACGATTATCTTAGCGGTTGTAGGCGCAATAGTAAGTTTTATGGTTTCGCTCCTTTTAAAAGGATTGACAAAATTTAAAAAGAAATAGTCTGGTTACGATTGGTAACCTTTTCCGGACTACCTAAGAAAGCCAAGTCGTGAGAGACTTGGCTTTTTTGTTTTTATATTTCCTCGAGAATATTCAAGGTCACTTCTTCGATGACCACTTTGGCATTGGAGCAGAACAATCCGTTGTATTTTGCGCAGTCCATTGCTTTTGATCGGCTGTCAAATATTCCGAAAAAGACTCTTGATGTTTTGCTTTTCCAAAAATCGGTTTGGTATAAAATGAACAGTTTCACAATTTAGGAGAATTAGGTTAAAATAATTATTATTTTCTGCAGTAGCGGTTTAAAATGGCTCTACGCATTTCGTTGATAAGGTTGATGTTTTTATGTAATTGATCTTCTTTCTGTTCCAGCAATCTCAGCGCTTGGACTTGTTTCTGGTGCAGGTCGTGTTCTTGCATCATTTCATTCACTTTAAAATCAAAATCTTTCTTGAAATCATTTATGCGTAAAAATGGAATTACGGATCCGATTAAAAATTGGTGCCAAAAGTTTGATTTCCATAGGCTGTAGGCAAGCCAGTAGACTGTTTCGGCATCCTTTTCGTCTGGGAACATAATCACAAAACTGTTGGTAAAGGGTTCTTTTTGGGGCTTTCCACTATTCATTCCTTTGTTGAGGATAAAGATTTGGTTTCCCTTGTAGGTAGTGTCTTTTTGGTGGGTCTTGATGATGAAATTTGGCATAGTGCTGTTGGTTTAAAAAATTCGACTTAATTTTTTTGAAAAGAAAAAAGAGAAAAAAAGAAAGCCACTAAAACAGCAGAAATGACGAACGAAAATGGAGGAAGGCACGACCGACTGGAAGTGAGGAATGGATGCTAAATTTGCTGGATTTTTTTCTCTTTCTTTTCAAGAAAATGCACTATTGTGGTCGTGGAAGATTTTAACACCCCCAAGCACCGCAAGGAATGGAGCTAAAATGAAGCGATAGCGGAATTATAGCGGAATGAATGAGGAGCGCAGTGGCGGGGTTGCGGCAATCGAACAGCCACGCTAGACCGAGAACGGAACGAAGCTTGCGGAGTAGAGAGAAGGAATAGCAGCGTGAAACGGCGGGGGAAAAATAAAAGACACCCGCCGCGGCGGGGTACCTTGATTTAGGGCGAAGTGACGTTTTTACGGAACGGCGCCAACCCCGATGGCTGTGCGAAGGAGCAACCGCTGAAAAAATAAAGGGCGACAGACATAATACTGCTGGAATGCAGTGTAACGGAGCCTGCGGAGTGTAACGGAATGAAGCGGTATTGTGGATGTGTTAGCCCTGCCGAACGCAGGGTAGAGAACGTGTGAAGATGAGGAACGAAGCGGCGCAATAAAAATAGCTGCTATTTTTCAAGCTGCTATTTTTATTGTGCTGCGTAGTGTCTGCGGAATGGAGGAAGGAGGCTTTTTCTGCCGACAACTGACTGGAGCTGCCGAACGGAACAAAGAGAACGACCGAAGAGAGACCGCTTGATTGCCCGTGATGTTTAACAATTATTTTTCAGTTCATCCTCTTTATATTTTAAATCCTTTTGTATATTTGCATTATATAATAACAAACACACGTCAATATACAATAAGATTTGCACGGCATAATTTAATAAATAACCCACAGCATAATACAATGCTTAAAACACAAATTATACCGATTATACAATCGAACAGTATACTAAATATAAATGGTATTAAATGGCAACACCAGGAGAAAAATTAGCTGCATCATTAGAATTGCTTCAAAAGCTACAGGACCAAAAAATCGTTGGTATCAAAGCAACGGATTTGAGTCGGGTGCATAAAGAACGCTTGATAGATCAAGGTTTTATTCGTGAAGTTTTTAAAGGATGGTATATTTCTGTTCCACATGATGAAAGAAAAGGAGATAGCACCTCTTGGTATACTTCCTATTGGGGGTTTTGCTCGAGGTATTTAAAAGATCGTTATGGAGATGATTATTGTGTTGCTGCAGACCAATCCTTGTTGATGCATGCCGGAAATGATTCTGTACCTCATCAAATGATTATTCGATCTACAAAAGGGAATAATTCACTAACTCCTTTACTTTTTAACACCACTTTGTTTACCATGAAATCTCCATTGTCGGACATAGAATCGATTGAGATTATAAAGGGACTTAGAATTTTAAATTTGGCTTCTTCTATTGTTTATTGTTCCCCTTCTTTATTTACAAGTAATCCAACAGATGTCAGAACTGCTTTAAGTTTAATTAGCGACGCATCGGAACTATTAGGAATGCTACTTGATGGCGGGCATAGTCTAAAGGCTGGAAGAATTGTAGGTGCTTTTAGAAATATTGGTCAGGATAAAATTGCAAATGACATTCAAAAAACAATGAAGTCTGCAGGTTATGATGTTAGAGAAGTGGATCCGTTTGAGCAAAAAACACCCATAACTTTGTCGACTCGGGAACGGTCTCCTTATGTTAACAGAATACGGTTGATGTGGCATGAGATGCGAAAGGTAGTTATTGCCGTTTTCCCGAAATCTTTGGGAATACCTAATGACAAAGCAGGTTATTTAAAACGTATTGAAGAAATTTATATCACAGATGCCTATCACTCTTTATCGATTGAAAAATACCGAGTAACTCCAGAACTGATTGAAAGGGTTCGAAGTGGGACATGGAATGCCAAAGAAAATGAAGATGACAGAAAGCAACGTGATGCCATGGCAGCCAGAGGCTATTGGCAAGCCTTTAATGCTGTTAAAATAAGTGTTAGTCATATTTTAGACGGGAAAAATGCGGGAAAAGTAGCTGATGAAGAGCATGGAGACTGGTATCGAGAATTGTTTGCACCCAGTGTTGCCATTGGTTTGTTGAAGCCTTCTGATTTAGCAGGTTATAGAACACATCAGGTTTATATAGGTCAGTCTAAACATGTTCCTATAAATAGAGATGGAATACGAGATGTAATGCCTACTCTTTTTGAATTATTGGAGCAAGAGGAAGAAGCATCGGTTCGAGCGGTATTGGGTCATTTTATTTTTGTTTTTATTCATCCTTATATGGATGGAAATGGACGTATTGGACGCTTTTTGATGAATGCCATGTTGTCTTCCGGAGGCTATCCATGGACCGTAATACCCGTTGAAGAAAGAGATGCCTACATGGACGCCCTTGAGCAGGCAAGTGTGGATCAGAATATTGAACCCTTTGCCAGATTTATTGCCTATTTAGTTGAAGCCTCTATCAATGGGAAACCAATTGCTAAGATTTAATTGAATGCTCTTCGATTGTTTGAAATGTGAATTTTTATTGTTATTTATTTGGAATAATTGGTTTTAGTTTGGAAAAACAGGTGTAAAATAGTATTATTTTGGAAAAACGGGTAAAAAGTATCTATGATTGGTGAAAAGCACTTATTTTATTTACAAAAAGGTGTTTTGACGGCAATTATCGCCGTTGTAATGGATTTATTTAGATACTGTGTTCACTTTTTTTTAATGTTCACGAAAACGTGAACACGCATTATTTGTGAACAAGAATAAAACTAAACTATTTTCCATTATAAATACTTTATGATGATAAAACGGATTTAATTTTCCAGTAAAATGGTGTTTTTGGAAAATATTTTCCATTATAAAAGAATTAATATCTTTTTCAATACTAAACCTCATATTACATATCGCAATATGCAACATGCGTTCACTTTTTTTGTTTGTTCACGAAAACGTGAACGGATGTTTTTTGCGAACATTGGAGTATTGGATATAAATAACGATGTTGATTTTATATAAAAATTACTCTCGTTTTGTTTTCTGATGGTAACCATTATCCTTGTTTGGTAAACTTAAAATCGCACAATAAACTTGATTGGTTTATTGTGCAGATTTACGTTTATCGTTCTAGTATTAAATCTATTATAAACAAGTTTATTAGCCTTTACTCATTGATTATATCATGTTTAAAGTGCTCATGAATCATATAAAAAGCAAATGTTTTTTGGCAGATGAATGAGGTAATGACTTACAAAATTATTTACTTTATCATTTTTTTTTGCAATTTTGTTAATGCCACCTTTTGTTGATTCACAAGAATATCTAACTTATCGAATATCAATTTTAACTTTTTACCGTTTTTGAATTTTTCTATTTCTGATTCTTGTTCAGATGATTTGTAAATGGTATGATTAGACTGAAGAAGACCTAATAATGATTCAACAAGATCATTTTCCTTCTTAGAAAGTGGTATCACATTATCAGCAGTCTTATGTGCAAATTCCAGTGATATTGACCACCCAATTCCAATTTAAAGTGAGCACCTGATTCCAATTCAAAATGACCAC
>NZ_RYDM01000013.1:0-9678 GCF_003984825.1 Flavobacterium sp. RSP46 | reverse complement strand
AGGTGGTCATTTTGAATTGGAATCAGGTGCTCACTTTAAATTGGAATTGGGTGGTCAATATCACTGGAATTTGCAATAAATGGGCTTAATGCGTTTTCAAACTTAGGAAGATTAGAAACCATAAATTTATTCATTGTTTCCCAATCGGATTCATCGTATAAATTAACGCCTTGTTCTTCTATTTTTATTCTGCTCATTTTGTTTTCTGGAAGTTCCTCCCAAACTAATGCGCTGCCAAAGGTTTGTTCTATTGCTTCTCTATTTTTTTGAAGTTTTTTGAAGTACATTTTGTTCGTTTCCTTACTCGAATTAAGAATAGTTAATTCAATTCTTGCATAGGATTTAGTGATTACAAATGTATAAGACACACCTGCAGTACCAGCTCCTGTAGATAGCCAATGGTCTTTTGAAGGATTTACATTTGCAAATAAGCTCGTGTTTTCTATTATTGGTAATAATTGTTGCCAATATTTTTTCCTAACATTAAAACGATTTGGTTCTGATTCGTTTTCTGTGCCGGATGAATATTTTATTGACAATTCGTCTTCCATTTCAAACAAAGCAAGAAGTCTTTTTAAACTGCTAAACTTATTATTACTATCCATATTAGCTTCCACAAACCATCCATTAATTACTTCTTGTGGGGATCTAAAATCAGAAGGATTTCTTGTTATTTTGAAAATGTCTTGATTATTTAGCAGTAATTGTGAGTTCTTTTCATAAAGATTTCTAATCACATATAAATACATTTGGGAAACTGTATCCTCTTCGATTTTTGTGTTATCAAAAACGAAATACTCTAACTTTTTACTTCTTGGGCTTTCAGCATCAAAAATGTTTTGTTCATCTGATGAATCATCACTATCAATAATTATAACATCTGGGTATTCCCATATTTTTAAAAACCTTTCGTAAATGATGTTTAGCCGTTCATTATATTTTGAAACATTCCAATTATCCAAAGATTTCAAATAAGAGTTTAACCATAATCTGCTGTAGTTATAGCCTTGTTCGTTACCGTCATTATTCATTTCCTTTTTGGCCAGAAATGATTTATTACTTAGAGCTCCATTGTTTCCTGAAAGCGTAAGATTTCCTATCGTGTTTAAATGTTTTTCTTTAAATAAAAAATACTCGTCCGATGATAAATCAGTACTCCAAATCTCATTTGGGTTTCTTGGAAAAATATGTTCTATTGTAATATTTTCATTGTTAGTATTTACATATTCTCGGTTGTTGTAGTTCTCTAGCATTTCAAACAAATAGTTTCTGTTTTTTGGCTGTGTGTTATACAAATCCTTATCCTTTAATGCCGTTTTTAAATCTTCATTGGTAGGGAATTTGGCACTTCCTTTCTTTTTGAGCAGGACTTTAGCAATAGAATCGTAATATTCCTCTGTATCTACCTCGGCATACAGGCTCATAAATATTTTATTTAACGCATTGGTTGGCAAGCCTACAACAAACCTTCTCCAAGCATAGCTTTGAATTAGTTTCAGGATTTTTATTAAATCCTCTTTGCTTAGCGAGCCATTTTCTGAATCCTCAAATACTTGCAATAAAAACGGATAGGCTACATTTATTTCTAACCGATTAATGTATTCTAATTCTTTTCTGATGTTTGCATCTGCAACTACTGAAGGATTGACTAATTTTTTATAGTGAACGGATAAAGATTTTATGTTTTCTAATTCCTGGTGGTAGGCATCCTCTTTTTTGTTTGAATAAAGACTTTTAAACTCTGCATACACCTTATTTTTATTGGGTATTTTCTTGTTGCGAAGCGTTAGGTAATCTCTGATAAAATCCGAAACTAACGAGCTTTGTTTTACAATGTCTTTTGCATTTTCTTCAATTGGATTCCAGATAGTTTCAAAAATCCTATTTTGGTCTTTTGGAGGTAAGTCCATTAAAATAAAATTACGAATCAAATCTGATTGGGATAAATCTAAACCTGTTGAATTTAGGCTTTCAAAAATACGCTGCGGATCGTCTTTGTCTCTTTCTAATGAGATTTCTACAAATATGAGTCTATTTAAACCCCTTAAAATCAATTCAAAATTTTCATCGTTGATGCAGCTTCTAAAATAGTTGTAGTTCTCTATGACATTTGAGAATGTACCAAATTCATTTTGTGTTCCCCGCATTATTGCGTTAAATGCTAATGAATTCGAATCTGTTTGCTTTAGTTTTAATTTGTTCGATTCGTTTTGAACATATTGATTGGTCAAAAACATATTATATAATCTGTCAGCGGCCTGAGGTTTACTGTTTTCTTTTGCAAAGCGATACAATGCCACATACAAAATATTTATAGTAGTTAAACGTTGTTGCCCATCTATGATTACTAATTCTTTTACTTCACTAGTGCTATATGTGCCTTCGTGAACAAATACAATACTGCCAATAAAATGTGTTCCTCTATCCTCAGTTTCAACTGAAATAATATCGTTTAATAATTCCTTGCACTCCGCATTTTTCCAATCATAATTTCGCTGATACACTGGAATTACAAATTGTACATTAACCGCTTGAAGGAAGGTAATTATTGGTAATTCGTTTGCTTTCATAATTTATTTTAATTCTTCAGAAAATGAGCTCTTGTAGCTAGTTTGCAATATATTATAATTTGTATGTTTTTTAAACCTAGTTTATATAAGCTGTAAAATTGCTTTAAGATTTGGTTTTTTAGTGTCTCGATCTTTTCCTATTTTCTGTGCTTTTATAGAATTATAGAAATTAATAGAATCACTCCAGTAATTTATAAAAAATTTATAATTATTATTCTCAACTATATCTTTTTCAAATTTGATTATTGTATTTAACTCATGATATGTAAATAGTAAGATATCTGAAAATTTCAACCTAAATTTCAAGGATTTCACTGAGTCTGAAATATTCCATTTACTGTCAGGACTTGAAATTGAAATTATAGTAATTAAATTATCATCCCAATACTCAAATAAATCTTTTCTGATTTTCAAATTAAGAATACTATAGGGTAGAGTGATAATAACAGGAATTTTTTTTGAAAGTAAATATTTTACAACATCAATTTCAAAGCTGCTATTATAACCTAAAAGAAAAGTAAACTTTGTAAGCTCATTATTATCTAAACATTGAAAAATTACATTCTTTTCTTTTTCATCTGGATTTGAATTTACAAACAGTGAAAATAATTTCTTGTTTAATAAATTCATATCGCCTTTTATATAAATTTCTGAACCAGACTTTCCTTTAAGTTTTGATGGATAGTTTTCACTGGTTGGAGTTAACCTTTCTATATGATGCTTTAAAAGTTCATCTTGAATTTGAATATCATTTTTTTTTATTGAACTTTCAGGTTCAAAAACTAAAACATTCATCTCTATTTCAGATAAATATTTAACGATCATTTTTTTTACAACATTCCAATCAAGCCCGCCATGTCCGCAACCAAGAGCAGGTACAGTTATAGTTTTTCCTCTGTGATTTGTTAAAAAATTAGAAAGCCACTCTAGTCCCTTTTCTACATATTCATATTCAGATGGGTTTTTCCAATGTAATTTAGTAGGAAAATTTATTATGATTACATTTTCCTCTTCATTAAAAAAGTTATTGTTTGTCCATACGTGTGGTCTGCCAATTTGTATTGTGCCATCATTACAGGCTTTTACATATTCTTTATTCATTTCAGGGTATTTATTTTTAAATTGCAAAGCAACCCCAGCACCCATTGCCCCAACACAATTTACGGTGTTGATGCGAATGTCTGCTTTATAATTAAAAAAATTACCTGTTACAAATTGTATCATTTATCTAATTGTTCTAAAAATTCATTTCTTAATCCTTTTATGCGTAATTCATAACTTAAAGACCATAAATTATTGAAAGATAAAACATCTGAATGACTTAGACAATTTAACATTTCAAACTCTTTTTCATTATTTATAATAGTAAATAATTGTTTTCGATCTCTGCCCTTACCAAAAATTTCACCAATTAAATCATGGTAACCTACAAGAAGACAAATCATTCTAATTTGATATTCGCTTAATAGTTCAATTTCTTCAAACATTATTCTTGCAGTCATTTTCAAAGAATCAACGGGATGGTCAGGATATGACTTTTGTTTATAATTATTGTCTTTCCAAATTTCTTTTGGACCTTTTCCAATATCGTGCAGGTAAGCAGATAATTTCAAAATAATTTTGTCTTCATCTCCAGATTCCTTATAGTAATCACTGTTTGTAACATTTGAAACAACTTTTAAAGTATGATCGCTTACGTTTTCATTATGAATTTCATTTTCTGTCTCAAGTTCAAAAATACCTTTTAATTCATCAATAGAATTAAAATCATTATCAATGCTTTCTAATAATTTTTGAGTATTTTTAAATTTATAAACTTTATCATTATTCTCTTTTTCTGTAATAATTTTGTTTGTGAATAAATCAAACATTCTTTTTAAATAATTTGGGCCTGTAGTTAAGGTCTCCCTTGGTCTCCCTAATGGAAATTTTGTAAAATAAAAATGTCTATAGTTTAAATGACCAAAATTCAATTGAGGTAGTTTTCTATTATTTTTTGCAAATAATTCTGTGACTTTGATTCTAAATTCTTCATTCCAAATCGCAATATGAGTAATCCAATCTATGGGAACATTATTGAAAACAAGAACTTCAGCCATTTTTTTATGCTTAAAATCAGCAGTTCCTACTGCCCATTTAGTATGATTTATTGCATTCCAATCTAAATTAATTAAATCTTGTGGATTTGTATAAAAATTTGGAGGTATAGTAGTGTTTGCAGATGCATCAGTAAAAATAACATTTTCTTTAGTTATCTTTTCAAACGGTATAGCAAAGAAAATTAAATAAGGTTGATCAATATTTTTAGTATTAGTTAAGGCTAATAGCATAGGATTTGATGAGCAAAAATAAAACGGAACATAATCATGTACTGTACCTCCCGGAACAATAGGTACTTCCATATCAGCTCTTCTACCTTGAATATTTCCATTAGCAACATCATTGTGTGTGATTCCCAATTTATTTTTCTCATTTGTTGAAAGAAAGCCATTTTTTAATATTGACTCTAAATTCTCAATATGCGTAAAATGATAAAAATATTTTCCTTGATATTCTGTTGGTATTGTCATATAATATTATTTAAATCTTATTACTACCTCCCTATCATTTACAATAGCATCAATGGATTGGTTTAATATTTCTTTAAGTTGTTTCGCGGTTTTATCTAGCTCGTAAATTCCTGCTTGTTGGTTGTATTCGTTGTCTTGGTTTAAAAAGTTTGCCAATGTAAATACTTCAGCTTTATAGTCTATTTCTCCATTGTGGTATAGTTTAGCAATTTCTTCTTGTTTGGATATGCCAAACTTTGGGAAAGGTATAATTTCCCAATATTTCTGAGAAAGACTACCTCCATTACCACCGGTAGCATACAAATCAATTAATCCAAGACTTCTTAGATAATCTAAAACACATTTTAGAAAAATAGATTTAACCAAATTATTTTCATTATTACGAATAGTCATTCCATGAAAATTAGTGATATTTCTTTTTGAATCATTGAAAATCACGATTGAACGACCTTTTTCGAATCCCTCAGCACCAAATACAATATCACCCTGTTTAAGCTTTATTAAATTATTTGGATTTCCAAGATACTCCTTTTTAATAATGGTTCCGTATTTACTTATGTTTTTTGGAAGTATAAGGTTGTAAAAGCCTCGGTTATCTTGATTCGAATAAATACTTTTTCCAATAACTGATACAGCTAGATTATTACCTCTTATTAAAGTAAAACCATTTTTCTTTAATGTTTGAAATCCGTTATTGTAATTTGTTATTAAAAATTCTTTTTCTTTAAAGCTTTTACGGTACAAATTTGTATCGAAACGCCCAATTTTCTCTATTTCATTAATTTTCGGGTACTCAAATTTAAAATCATTTATTTTCTGATTTGCCAAAAGTTCTGTTTCAATAGCTTTTAAAATAGCTTCGTGGCTTGCTTTGATAAGTTTTTCCTTGTTTATTATGGCTTGAGTTAAAACTTCAACAAAGTTGATTACATTTTTCGCGTTTTTATTTGGCATAGGGATTTTACAATCTAAAAACAATGTTTTGGCATGGCGAATGGTTGCGCCTTTTGGAACCATAAAATCCAGTTGTTCTCTAAAAAGATTGTGTTTTATAAATGCTAATAAATAGTGTTTTTTTTCGGTTACGGGTAATTTGTAGATTGCTCCCGAAAGCATAAAGTTTGGATAGTCTTTATCTAAAATTACTATTTCACCAATATTACTGTCCTTCGATATTAGGATATCTCCTTCTCGTAAATTCATAGCAACAAATGAATTGGGCATAATTGGCAATGCAGTTTCGCTTGTTATTTCTGGTAAAAAGGAATGAGATTGTAAAGCTCTTGTTCTTACAAAATAATGGGTGGACTGTCCTATGTAATTTAATGAACCAACTTCTACGCCTAAATCATTACGTTGTAAATCTCTATTTAAAAAATCTTTTACAAAAAGAAAGTTTTCGTTTGGCATTATCAAGTCCATATATTGAGAAGAAGACAAAGTGTAGTCTTTCTCAACAATAGAATTGAAAGAGATCGTATTAGGTACTTTTATATATTCGTTGCTCATAATTATTTAGCTTTTACAAAAATATCCTGTAATGATTTTTCTTGTTTGAAACACCATTTCTTAAATTCAGAAATAGTGTTTGTGAATTCTTCATCAAGCATAGCTCTCCCGTCTTTGTCAATTTCTATTTCAAAGTTTTCATAATTGATTTTATAGTTTGGCGAAAAGAATTTTACTCGTTTACTTGTTTTTACTTCGTAACCCACTTTTTCAATTCCTTTAAAATACACTTCGTAATTCTGTGCTTTTAATTTTGTTAGTTCTGTTTCATTGGGTTTGTATGCTACAATAATTGACGTATTTACCCCCGTTTCTGCAAATACATTGGCTGGTAAATCAAAAATGGCAACAATCCGCATTTTATCCATCAGCCATTTTCTTGCTATTTTGTGGCTGTCAATACTGGCAATGGAATTTGATATTACTATTCCCATTCTGCCATTTTCTTTTAAAATACGGTATGCATTTTCAAGAAATATTATCCCTTTATCTAACTTGTTTATTTGCTTAACTGCTTTTTTATTTTTCCCTTCTAAAGGTTGTACACCTTTACTACCATATAAATGCCATAGTTCATAACATTGTATCATTTCAAGTTCTTTATCATCTAAAGGTACAAATGCTCTATCTTCACCAAAAGGTGGATTTGTCAAAACCACATCGAATTTTTTTAACTGATTTTCATCAGGCCTATTATCCCAATCACCATTTTTATTCATGCTTGGTACAAGTTCAATAACATCGCCTTTATGGTCAAATTTTGAAAGAATAGAACCTTGGCCAGCGATTGCTTTAATTTTTGCGTTTCCATCCCCGTTAAGTAACATGTTTAAGGTGGCAAGCATTACCATTTGGTCTGAAATATCCATTCCAAAAATATTATTGTCGTCTAATTTACTATTTGAGTTTACATAAGAAACTGAAAGGAAGTCAGCAATACCAACAGTTGGGTCAATTACTGTTTCGCCATTTCTTGGATTGACAATACTTACTAAAAAGTCAATTAAAGGCAAAGGCGTTACGAATTGAGCATTTTCTTCTTTTGAAAATTTTGGAGCGAATTTGTAAAATACTAATTGGTATAAATCTGTTTTATGTGACTTTACAAATGAATAATCTTGAAATTGTAATACAATTTCGATTAAAACTTTTATATGGTTCTCATCCTTTGGGTTTAATGTGTTGTCCTTAAGTATTCTAAAATAAGTTCCAGAGGCGTCTATTCTTAAATGATTAATCCTCTTAAGAAATTCTTGAAGTGGCAAATCAGCAAGCGATTTGAAATTTCTTTCTTCTGAGGTAATGTAATAGTCTAAAAAGCGGCTACTATTTTTTTGGTTCCTTTTCTCATCAAAAATCTTTAATGCTAGTATTTGAATTAAAATTTCGAATCCTCTTTCATTTACTAATCCCACTTTTTCCATAGTCCGCAGAATGCTGCTCATAGCATCATTAATCTGCGTAGAATGAACTCCAGAAATAATATCTAGCTCTTTAATTCCACGTTTAGAACGGTCAATAGTTTTGGATTCTGTCCATTCTAAAATATCGTCAAAACTTGGAATATTCATATAAGGGTCGGGAAGGTGCAAAGCCAATTCTTTGGTTTTACTTTCTAGTCCTTTCGTGTTAAATTCTTCACTGTACCGTAGAAATTTATTATTGTGTTTGCGAAACAAATAAAGTCGTTCTGTATCATACAGAACAGCTAAACAAAACGGTCTTCTACTTTCGTTTAGATAGGCTTTAAGTTGTTTATCCCAAACATCGGCAATATTTTTATTGTCTTCTTTTTTAAACTCTATGGAAACTATTAAATGTTCTCTTAACCATTCTAAACTTTCATTATTGCCATTTTCGTGGTAGTCTTTGTACTTGTCAAACCAAGTAATTTCATCAAAAATTGCTCCATCCAATTTTAAAGGTGCAGAAGATTTGTTTCCTTTTGGAAATTGTACTTCTGTTCCTATGTAGTCTTTTATATAAAGTCCGGATTGAATAATTGCATATAAAAATTGCCATTTATAGTAATTTTCGTTTTTGGTTCCGTCCGTCTTTTTGAAGTTTGTTTTTTTATTAAAAGTAAGGTGTTCTTGAATGAAACATTCAAACTCTGCCACATTTTCATATTTGGTATCAAATTCTTGTTTCGCTTCTGTAAATGTCATTTATGTGTATATATTAAATTTTGATTTGAAATTAATATTGAAATTTATTAACTATGCTAATCTCCAAAAATACTATTTTAATACTATTTTGGGTTGTTTTTATTTTCTTTTAATTTGTCATTTCATAAACCCTATATTCAGGTTGTTGTAAGTGAGTTCCTAAACAATTTTGCAGCAGGGTTACAACTGATCTTTCGTTGAAATTGACGCAGTTTAATTATTTTCACACAAATAATATTTTTTTTTAAATATTAAGAAATAAAATTGTTTTAAATTAAAGAACTGCAATTCGATAAAAAATTAATTAAATTTCAAATGGATTTTTATTATGGATCAATATGGAAAAAGTAACTTTTAGTCGTACAGAACTATATGATTTAGTTTGGAAAAACACTTTTGGGTTTATTACAAAGAAACATGGCATATCAGGTTCAGGTGTAAGAAAGGCTTGTGAACAAATGCAAATACCTTTACCTGATTATTCTCATTGGATCAGTGTAAGGTATGATAGACCATTGCGTATTACAAAACTTCCTGAAAATTACACGGGTAATGACACAGTTGAGATTCTTAAAAAGAAATTTGAAATTATTACTAAAATTATACCCGAACCTACTCCTTTAATGCTATTAACAAAAGAAATCCAAAATGATCCAAATGCACCTTTAATTGTTCCTGATAGACTCATTAAGCCTGATATATTAATACTTCAAACAAAACAGTATTGGGATAGAAAAAGTAAGAATGAAAATTATGAGGATAACAATGACATTTTACCAATATATGTGCAAATTCCAGTGATATTGACCACCCAATTCCAATTTAAAGTGAGCACCTGATTCCAATTCAAAATGACCACCT
>NZ_RYDM01000012.1:0-26600 GCF_003984825.1 Flavobacterium sp. RSP46 | reverse complement strand
CAAATCTGTGAAATTATAAATCCAAACAATTGTGATACTGCCACCGTTAGCGTTACCGTTACTGCGCCTGCTATTGTTGCTAATGATGATGTTTTTTCAATCGAAAATTGTACTTCAGTAGGATTGTTAGGAAGTGTTTTAATAAATGATTCAATAAACGGAAACCCGGTAGTGGCTTCAGCGGTAAACATCTCTTTAGTTTCTGGACTAAATTCAAACATTCAATTGGATAACCTTGGAAACATCAATATATTAAACGGAACAATTCCTGGAACGTACGTTTTAACGTATCAAATATGCGAAAAATCAAACACTGAAAACTGTGATACTGCTGTAATAACAATAATCATTAAAGATAGTACTGCGCCTGTCTTTGCATCATTACCAGTGCAATCAACGATACAATGTAGTACTACTCCTGATTTTGCTCAAGCAACAGCTACTGATACCTGTAGTTCTGTTACACTAACATTTGTTGACGCAACGGTTCAAGGAAGCTGTATTGGTTCCTATACGATAACAAGGACATGGACCGCTACTGATTTAGCAGGAAATGCAACTACTGCTTCTCAAAGGATCAGTGTACAAGATACTAACGGCCCAACCACAACAACTGAGTTTGCATCTAATATTAATGTAAATTGTGATGCTATTCCTTTGAAACCGGAACTTATATTTACAGATAATTGTTCAACTGTTTCCCCCGCACTATTTACTGAAAAAATTACTAACAGCTCTCTTAACTCCTACTCAATTGTCAGAGAGTGGTCTGTTTCTGATTCTTGCGGGAATGTTTCTAAATTTACTCAAATTGTGAATGTAACAGCATCAAATAACGCCACACCAATTGTAAGCTCTGCGTGTAATGGTGACTCTTCAACAATCAATATCTTTAATTTGTTACCCGAGGGAACTCTAATAAATGGAACTTGGACAGATGTTAATAATACTGGCGCATTGCAAGGAAATATCTTATCGCCTTTTGGTTTGACTTTAGGAAACAAAGTTTTTGAGTATCGAATTAATGACGAAATGTGTCCAAAAAGCATCCAGTTAACAGTGAATATTAACGATGATTGTATCGTTTTAGGATGTGGAAACATAAAAGTCCATAATGCTTTTTCGCCAAACGGAGATGGTATAAACGAAGTATTTGTAATCGATAATATTGAAAACACAACTTGCTACCAAGAGAATACGGTTGAAATATATAACCGTTGGGGTGTATTAGTTTTTGAAACAAAAAACTATAATAATCAAACTAATAATTTTGAAGGTATATCTCGTGGAAGAACAACTATTAGTCAATCTTCTGGATTACCTACCGGTACTTATTTTTACATCTTAAATTACAGTGCTATTAATGGGAATGGCAAAGTGGAAATCAAAAAATTAGACGGGTATTTATACCTTAGTAAATAATCTTGAATTAATTTAAAAATCGGAGGATTCTTTTTTGTCCTTCGGTTTTAAAAATGAATTAGCACTATTCTTTAACAAAAATAGAATTGACATTATCCTAAATACCCTTTTGAACCTTTTTTAAATAATTAGTTCAAACAAAATAAAAAAGCAACTATGAAAACAAAAATATTTTTAATCCTATTGATGTTTACAGCATTTACAAGTTATGCACAACAAGATGCTCAATTTACACAATATATGTACAACACAATCAATATCAATCCGGCCTATGCAGGATCTAGAGGAGCATTAAGTATTTTTGCTATGCACCGCACGCAGTGGGTGGGTTTAGATGGTGCTCCTGTAACAAATGTAGCAACGATTAATACACCGCTAAATAATAACAATCTAGGTTTAGGAATTTCTTTTATCAATGATAAAATTGGTCCCACCAATGAAAATACTATTTCTGCCGATTTTTCATATACCATACAAACCTCAGAAACATTTAAACTTTCTTTTGGCATAAAAGGTACCGCAAATTTATTCAATTTGGATATATCTAAATTAAATCCTGTAGATGCTTATCCTGTAGACCAAAGTATACAAAATATTGATAATAAGTTTTCTCCAAATATTGGTACAGGTGTTTATTTACATTCGGATAAAGCGTATGTAGGTTTTTCTATTCCTAACTTTATTGAATCAGACCGCTATGATAATAATGAAGTTGCCATATTCAAAGAAAAAATAAATTATTATTTAATTGCAGGATATATATTTGATTTAAATAGAACCATAAAATTTAAACCCGCGGTTCTGTCAAAATTTATTGAAGGTGCTCCTCTTCAAGTCGATATTTCAGGAAACTTTATGTTTAACGAGAAATTTGTCGTTGGTATTGCCTACAGATGGAGTGCTGCACTTAGTGCTATGGTTGGTTTCCAAATTTCTGACGGGATGTATATAGGATATGGGTATGACAGGGAAACCACTCGATTAAACAACTATAATTCTGGCTCGCATGAATTTTTCTTGCGCTATGAAATCTTTAAAAATAATGGTAAAATTATAACTCCAAGATTCTTCTAAAAAAATTAGTATGAAAAATAATATACTCCTTTATACAATTGTAATAACTGCTTTATCTATTCATGGATACTCACAAAAAGGGGAAGTTACTGTAGCCGACAAAAAATATGACAACTATGCCTACATTGATGCCATAAAAACCTACGAAAAAGTAGCCGAAAAAAAATACAAATCGGCTGATATGTTTAAGAAATTAGGAAATTCTTATTACTTTAATGCAGAGTTAGAAAAAGCAGCCAGATGGTATGGAGAGTTATTTGCAATGAATACTATCGATTTAGAACCTGAATATTATTTTCGTTATGCGCAGTGCTTGAGATCCATTGGTCAAAATCACAAAGCCAATGATCTATTAGAACTATTCAATCAAAAATCTGGAAACGATAGCCGCGGCAAGATTTTTATGAAAAATGTAAATTATCTTGACGCAATCAAAGCAAATTCCGGAAGATATAAAATCGAGGATGCTGGAATAAATTCTATATATTCCGATTACGGTACTGCATTTCATGCAAATGAAATCGTATTTGCATCGGCAAGGGACACCGGAAGTGTAGGCCAAAGAAAACATAAATGGACAAATCAATATTTTACCAATTTATATACTGCCAATTTAGGGGAAAATAGGAATCCGGGAAACCCTCTCCAGTTCGATACCCATATAAATTCTAAATTTAACGAGTCTACTCCTGCTTTCACAAAAGATGGAAAAACCATGTACTTCACCCGTAACAACTATCTTGATGGAAAAAAAGGAAAAGATGCTAATAAAATTACTTTAATAAAAATATATAAAGCCACTTTAGAAAATGACAAATGGTCTAATATAACCGAACTTCCTTTTAATAATGATAATTACAGTACGGCTCATCCTACACTAAGTCCAGATGAGAAAACATTATATTTTGTCTCGGATATGCCCGGAACTATAGGTCAATCTGATTTATTTAAAGTAATAATACACAATGACAAAAGCTTTGGCACTCCAGAGAATTTAGGTGCTGTGATAAATACTGAAGGTAGAGAAACATTTCCGTTTGTAAATGATGAGAACGAAATATATTTTGCATCAGACGGCCATCCTGGCTTAGGAGGTTTAGATGTTTTTGTTGCCGCTATAAATCCCAATGGAACTTTTGGTGAGGTACAAAATGTGGGGGCAGATATTAATTCTCCAAAAGATGATTTTGCCTACCTAATTGATACAAAATCAAGAAAAGGTTTTTTTTCTTCCAATAGAGATGGTGGTTTAGGATATGATGATATTTATAAATTTTCAGAACTGAAAAAAATTATTTGCCAACAGTTATTATATGGTGAGATCACTGATATTGCTACAAAAGAATTCCTTCCGAACACTAAAATTACTCTATTTGACAATCATTTTAACATTGTAAATACAACCCTTTCAGATGATAAAGCTAATTATTTTTTTCCTGTTGAATGTGGTAAAACATATTACGTAAGGGCTCAAAAACCTGAATATACTGCAAAAGAACAAAAGATTACAATAGCTGATGAAAATGGAAAGACATACGTACCAATCGCATTAGAAGATGCAAAGTGCAAAGTAACCATAGGGGATGATTTAGGTAAATGTTTTAATATAAAAATGATTTATTTTGATCTGGATAAATCAAATATCAGGCAAGAGGCAGCTTTTGATTTAGAAAAAATATTAGATGTTTTAAATCAAAACCCAACGATGAAGCTTGATATTCGTTCTCATACAGATAGCAGACAAACGTTCAAATACAATGAAGCGTTATCTGACAGAAGAGCTAAATCTACTATTAACTGGCTGATAAAAAATGGAGTACATACAAGCAGATTAATTGGAAAAGGATATGGTGAAACCCAACTGGTAAACAAATGTGTAGACGATCTAGAGTGCACTGAGGAGGAGCATCAACTTAACAGAAGAAGTGAATTTATTATTACTGATTTATAAAAAAAATTATCAAAGTAGCTCCTACACTGCTAACTATGCTGCAACATTATCTTTATAGAAATAGGAACACAAAATGATGGTATTATTTAATTGCCCTGCTAACCCAAGCATCGTTCAAGCTGTCATAATTAATAGGCTGTGCCGGAGTTTGATTTTGTAATCTTCCTGAATCAAATCCTCGTACTAGTATAGTTTCTATTAAATAATCCTCGTTGACATAGTAGGGTTCGTATTTTGTTTTTAGATTAATGTCAAACATGCTTGCTGCAGTATTGGACCAAAAAGCTTTCCAGCCACTTTTAAGGTTTTTTACTAACTCATAAGTGGTAGTGCCTGTTTGACGGTGAATTAACTTTACCAATATTTGACCTTGTTTACGAGATAGCTTTTTAAGTTTAGCTTCGAACTCCTCACTCAAATAACTTTCTACTATCTTAAAGTATTTTTTTTTCTCCTTATTTGTTTTAAGGTTTGCCATTCCTTTATTAAGAATCGTCAATCGCTCCGAAGCTAGTTTTGCATAAGGATACGTTTTATAAACCCGACTTTGAAGTAATAAAAATTGCTTTCTTGCTTCGGGATCTGTTTTTCCTTTGTATATTATTATTTCTGGTAATTGAATGGTGTCATTAAGAATCAATTCGTCATCTTCTAACTCATGCCCTATTTTTGTAGTATCCTGCGGCATTACCTGTGCATTAACAGACAAAGTTATCAATAGAAAAAACAACAAAAATTTAATTAGCTTCATATTAGGAAAGTTTAATTGCCAAAATTATACATTATATACGCAACTGTAATGCCAAATTTATAATTTAGCAAAAAAATAATTTTATGAGCACAAAATCAATATTAAACAAGTCGTCACTTGAGTTTTTAGAAAACTATCTTAATAATGCCTCGCCTACCGGTTATGAAAGTGGTGGACAAAAATTATGGATGGATTATTTAAAACCTTACGTTGATACTTTTATAACAGATACTTACGGCACAGCGGTAGGAATTATAAATCCGGATGCACCTTATAAAGTAGTAATTGAAGGTCATGCAGATGAAATTTCATGGTACGTAAATTACATTACAGACGATGGATTAATCTACGTGATCAGAAATGGTGGTTCCGATCACCAAATAGCACCTTCAAAGCGCGTCAATATTCATACTAAAACAGGAATTGTAAAAGGTGTTTTTGGCTGGCCTGCTATTCATACACGAATGAGAGACAAAGAAGAAGTAGCTAAAGTTAACAATCTATTTATTGACATTGGTTGTGAAACCAAAGAACAGGTTGATAAAATGGGCGTTCATGTAGGTTGTGTGATTACCTATCCTGATGAATTCATGATTTTGAACGAAAATAAATTTGTTTGTCGCGCGATTGATAATCGTATGGGTGGGTTTATGATTGCCGAAGTGGCTCGTTTGCTACACGAAAACAAAATAAAACTTCCTTTTGGATTGTATATTACGAATTCAGTTCAGGAAGAAGTAGGGCTTCGCGGTGCCGAAATGATTACCAAAACCATCAAACCGAATGTAGCGATCGTAACCGATGTTTGTCATGACTCTACTACTCCAATGATTGAAAAGAAAATTGAAGGAGATACAAAAATTGGTAAAGGTCCTGTAGTTACTTACGCTCCTGCTGTTCAAAATAATTTGAGAGAATTAATTTTAGAAACCGCCATGGCAAACGAAATTCCGTTCCAAAGATTAGCTTCATCTCGTGTTACGGGTACTGATACCGATGCTTTTGCGTATAGTAATGGCGGCGTAGCTTCTGCATTAATATCGTTGCCGTTGCGATATATGCACACCACGGTTGAAATGGTGCATCGTGACGATGTTGAAAATGTGATTAAATTAATTTATGAAACCTTATTGAAGTTAGAAAACGAAGAAACATTCTCTTATTTCAAATAGTTTTAGGAGCTAATCCCGCTATCCGTTTTAAATGAAATTCACTGAACTCAAATAAAAATAAAAGTATAGTGAAGTAATCTTTTCCTTTTTAAAGTAAAAAGGAAAAGGATTTCCACTTTTATCGGGGCTAAAAACCGCAATTCAAAATTATGAATTGCGGTTTTGTATTTTACTTTTAGTGTAAATAATTATCTATTGACTAAATATTCCAAGACATTTTTCTCGATTCTTTCGTCTATAGTACTGATGTCTGCTTTTACAAATTTCTCTCCCAAGATATTTTCATACAATTCAATATATCTTTCAGAAACTGTTTGAATATATTCATCCGTCATATTAGGAATTTGTTGTCCTTCTAATCCTTGAAAACCATTTTCGATTAACCAACGACGAACAAACTCTTTCGATAATTGTTTTTGTTCCTCACCTTTGTTTTGGCGTTCCTGATATCCTTCAGCATAAAAATAACGAGAAGAATCCGGCGTATGAATTTCGTCAATCAAGACAATTACCCCTTCTTTGGTTTTTCCAAATTCATATTTGGTGTCAACCAAAATCAAACCACGACTGGCTGCAATTTCAGTTCCCCTTTGAAACAAATCTCTCGTGAATTTCTCTAAAACCACATAATCTTCTTCAGAAACAATTCCTTTCGATAAAATATCCTCACGAGAAATGTCAGCGTCATGTTCGCCATTATCCGCTTTGGTAGTCGGAGTAATAATAGGTTCCGGGAATTTATCATTTTCTTTCAAATAGTCAGGCATTGAAACTCCGCAAATTTCTCTTTTGCCAAGAGCATATTCTCTGGCAGCATGACCAGAAAGATAGCCCCGAATGACCATTTCTACTTTAAAAGGGACACATAAATGCCCTACCGCCACATTAGGATCAGGAGTTGCAATCAACCAGTTAGGAACAATATCCTGCGTCAGCTCCATGAATTTAGTAGCAATTTGGTTTAGAATCTGACCTTTATATGGAATTCCTTTTGGCAAAACTACATCAAAAGCCGAAAGCCGATCCGTAGCTACCATTACCAAAAGTTCATCATTGATATTATATACTTCTCTTACTTTACCGCGGTAAACAGATTGCTGGTTTGGAAAATTAAAATCAGTAGTTGTGATGGTGTTGCTCATTATACTAGTTGTGTGTGTTTATTTTTATTCTTGCAAATTTAAAACTATTTCATATAGTTTCGCAAAGAAAAGAACGGAACTATTACATTTTATTTTTATCTGTAAAACTATTTTTTAAGCAACGTCTCGTTGAATAAATTTAAGATTCGGCTGTATTCATCAACCCAGGAATAGGTTTCTTTAAAACCATGAGCTTCAACGGGAAAACTAGATAAGCTCCATTTTTTCTTTCCTAATTCGATAAAACGCTGAGACAAACGAACAATATCTTTATATTCAACATTGTCATCTACCATTCCATGAAGCATTAATAAATCGCCTTGTAAATTATCTGCAAAATAGATTGGAGAACTTTTCTTGTAAGCATCTGGATCCGTTTCCGGAAAATTAAGAATGTTTCCGGTGTAGCCATGATTGTAATGCGCCCAATCTGTAACGGAACGCAATGCAGCTCCAGAAGCAAACTCTTTAGGCGTAGTCAACATTCCCATCAACGTGATGAAACCGCCGTAAGAACCACCATAAATCCCAACTCTTGTCGCATCGATTCCATGATTTTCAACTAGGTATTTCTTTCCGTCAATTTGATCTGTTAAGTCCTTCCCGCCCATAAAACGGTAAATTCCTGTTCTAAAATCACGCCCATATCCATCGCTGCCTCGATAATCAATATCTAAAACAGTATAGCCTAAATCGACCAATAAATTATGAAACATGTATTCTCTGTGGTAGTTACTCCAATAGTTATGGGCGTTTTGCAAATAACCGGCACCATGAACAAACAAGATAGCTGCTTTATTCGCATTGGTAGTTTGCGGCTTATACAATCTCGCATTTACGGGAGTTCCATCCTGCGCTTTGAAAGTAATCACTTCCGGTTCACGCCAAGAATATCCTTTGAAACTTTCCGATGTTGAAGCCGTTATCTGATTTAAGTTTGTATTCTTTTTATTAGGCGCTACATACAATTCCCAAGGTTTATTTTTATACGAGTAACGAATCAATAAGGTGCTTTCGTCTGGAGACAAACTCACTTCATGAGCACCATCTTTAGTCAAAATTGGCTGTAAAACCATATTTGCCACTTCTAATTTATAGAAATTTCTGTTTCCGGGATGCGTGGTTGTTGTGGTTAAATAAAAAAACTTTTTATCTTTTGCTAAACTCACGTTGCGCACTTCCCAATTTCCTTTAGTCAGTTGAGTTTTCTTTTTTGATTTTAAATTATAGCTGTACAAATGCGAATAACCAGTTTCTTCGGATTGAAAATAAGCAGTTTCATTGTCTCCCAAAAATCCCAGCGTTCCTCTTCCATACGAATTAGAAGGAATTCCGGGCCCGCCAATCCACGCTTCATCATGTTGATGGTCTAATTCCTGAAAAGTTCCTTTCTCTAAATTTAAACTGACAATCCATCGGTCTTTATTGTCCTGGCTTCGTATTTCACTAATTGCATACGAACCATTTTCATTGTAAACAGGTTCCTGAACTACAATCAATTTATTCTTTTTTTCTGTAGTTTTTGATTTTTCATACCATTCAAAATACTTAGGAACATCCTGAATATGACTTAATGTTGAAAAATTTACGAAATAAACAGAATCTTTAACAATGTTATAGACTCCAAATTTAGTTGCCAACAAATTATCTACAGAAACTTTCTCCTTTGTATCTTCAATTTGGTTGTAGCCATCAGCAGTTATGAAAAGTTCCATTTTTTCACTTTTACGTTCTGAATCTTCTATTAATCTGAAGGTGGCAAAGTTTCCTTTTGGATCCACTTTTAAGCTTCCAAAGATATTTTTTCCATAATAATAAGGCTTTGGAAAATCAGATTTTGTAGTTTTTGATTTTGCCAAATTCCATTTTTTCAGTGCTTCCTGATCTCTGACAAATTGGAATAATTCTGCTTGTTGGCTTTTCAAAAAAGATTCTTTATCTGTGGCTTTCTCATCTGATTTTCCTTTACGAAAGTTTGTGATTTGAATGATAGAACCTTCATTGGTATTGAACTGAAAAAGATTTTCATTTTGCCTGAAATAAAGCACTCCTGGTACAGAACCCATTTGCAAATTAGCAATCGGGCTGCTTTGTTGGTAAAGTTTTTTCGAGATTTTACTTTTTACAGCATACGAAAATAATCTTCCTTTATCGATGTAATAATATAAATCTGGATTAGTTGTTTTTTTAAAATCTAGTTTTGAAAAAGCAGCTTCATCTGGAGAAGCTAATTCTGGTTTTGTTAATCCATTTTTCCAAAAATAAGTACTTGTGCCTAACTCATTGTTTGGATTCCAATCAAAATACACTTTCTGACCATCTAAAGACCATCTTTCATTTTCAGGGGAAACACCAATAAAAGTGTTGCCTTTCATGATTTCTTCCAGTTTTAGCGTTTGACTTTGAATTGTTATGAAAAATAAGATACAGATAACGAAGATTATTTTTTTGTTCATTTGGTTTTAGTTTTTTTTGAAAATGGGAAAATATGGTTAGTTAAAAACATTAATTATTCAATAATTCCTGCGCTATATATTTGGCGACTCCGTCATTATCATTAGTTAAAATTACCTCTAAATGAGACAATTTATTTTTCAAACTATCAGGTGCATTCCCCATCACTAAACCTTTACCGGAAGAATTAAGCATCTTTTCATCATTGTAGCCATCACCAAAAGATAGTGCTTGCTGAAAAACAAAATTTTCCAGTTCCAAAATTCTGGCAATCGCAACACTTTTATCTACGGATTTGTCCATAAATTCCAGGCAAAGCGGAAGACTAAAAGCATGGCTAAAAAGTCCGGTATGATTTTCTAAAATTTGATCTCTTAATTCGATTAATTTTGAATGTCGATCGTGCGTAAAAAATACTTTTATAGCACTCAAATCCTCTAAGTTTTCAAAATCAACGAGTTCTGGATGATAATTTACTTCTGGTTGAAACTCATTTAATTTTTCATTGTGCTTGTTCGTTTGCCAAACATTTTCTCTGAATAATACGGTTGTAATTTCAGGATCAATATCTAAGGACAAGACGGATTTAACGGCCTCACTTTCCATATTATAAGAAAAAATCAGCTCTTTTTCAGGAGAATGTATCCGTGCTCCATTTGAAGTGACTAAATAAACAGGAACATCCAATCCTGCTACAATAGGCATTGCATCCAGATGATGACGACCAGTTGCTATAATTATTAGGTAATTTTGATTATGGAGTTCTTGAAAAACAGTTTTGGTGTATTGGGATATTTTGTGATCTGAGTTGAGTAACGTTCCGTCTAAATCGCTTATTACGACTTTTATTTTTTCTTGTAGCATCTTTCGGTTTTCACTGTCATTTTTAATATTTCCAAATTTATTCAATTTTAAAGAGAAACGCAAAAATTTATAAAAAGTTTAGGTTAACCTTTCTTGACGATATTTTGATAAATATAGCTATTTATTTGTTGTATTTTAAATACAACAAATAAAAAATGATTGCTATCTTTGTAAAAAATAAATTTCAATACCATGAATGCAAGTCAAAAAGAATTAATAAAAGCAACTGTGCCAATTTTAAGAACAAATGGAAATGATTTGATAACCTATTTTTACCAAAGAATGCTATCCAATAATCCAGAGTTGAAAAACATTTTTAATATGGCAAATCAAGCTAGTGGAAAACAACAAAATGCTTTAAGTGGAGCTGTACTTGCTTATGCTGAAAACATAGAAAATCCTACTGTTTTGATCAATACGTTAAAATCAATTGGAAATAAACATGTAAGTTTAAATATTCAACCAGAGCAATATGATATTGTTGGAAACCATTTAATCGGATCGATAAAAGAAGTCTTAGGTGATCTCGCAACAGTAGAATTAATTGAAGCCTGGACCTGTGCTTACAATGAATTGGCTCAGATAATGATTAGTATTGAAGCTGAAATGTACCAAAAAACAATTAATAAAAAAGGAGGATGGAATGGCTGGAGAAACTTCATAATCTCTAAAATTGTAAAAGAAAGCGACGAAATTAATTCATTTTACCTTAAACCGGAAGACAACAAAGAAATTGCTGATTTCTATCCGGGTCAATATATATCTGTGAGTACGTATATTCCTGAATTAGGTCATAAACAGCCTAGACAATATAGTCTGTCGTCTTATTCTAATAATGAATATTATAGAATTTCAGTAAAAAAAGAAATTAGTCAAAACACATCTCCCGATGGTATTGTTTCCAATGCTTTACATAACAAAAAGGAAGGTGACAGTATCGAAGTTAGTGCACCAGCGGGGGTGTTTTTTGCAGATCCAGACGCAAAAAATCCTTTAGTACTGGTTAGTGGAGGTGTTGGACTTACTCCTATGATGAGTATGGTTGAAACCAATAAAAATTCACTTCAAAAAAATAAAACAGTTTGGATTCACAGTTGTCGCAACGAAAATGTTCACGCGTTTAAAGATACTATCGAGGAATTAAACAACGAAAATGAGTGGTTAACTTCTTTCGTTTTTTATGAAACTTTGCCCGAATCAGAAACAAATGCTATCGAAGGAAGAATTGATTTGCAGCTAATAAAAGAAGAAATCCTTATTGAGGATGCAAAATATTATATTTGCGGACCGGCTATTTTTATAAAAGTTCAATATCAATCTTTGGTTGCACTTGGCGTAAATAGAGAAAATATTCTGTATGAAGAATTTGGCCCTCAATTATTAAGCCTTAATTAGTAAATTTTAATATGAAATTGAATCACTTTACCGATTTTAGTATGCGCGTTTTGATGTATCTAAATCAAAAAAAAGATACTCCACAAAGTTCTCTAGATGATTTAGCGACTACATTTAAAATCTCGCGAAACCATCTTATAAAAGTGGTTCAATTTTTATCGGCAAATCAATTAATTCTCACCAAAAGAGGAAAAAATGGCGGAATAGTGATTTCTGAAAAAGCAAGAGAAATTCGATTAGGCGATATGATTCACCTATTGGAACAAGACGATACGCCCATCGTCAACTGCGATTCAAAACCTTGCATCTTTCAATCACACGATTGCAAACTAAAATCATTGTTCAATACCGCTTATCAAGCTTTTATTGAAAGTTTAAATCAGTACACACTTTCTGATGTAGAATTCAAGAATTGGAGTGCTATGTTTCAGGATTAATAAAAAAAATTACAAAAGGAGGCTTTTTCACAAAGCCTCCTTTTGTTTTAATCATTATTCTCAATCATTTTGTAGGCATCAATTACTTTTTTAACTAATCGGTGTCTCACAATGTCTTTATCATCCAGATAAATGATTCCGATTCCCTCAACGTCTTTTAAAACCAATAAGGCTTCTTTGAGTCCGGATATGGTTCTTCGGGGTAAATCGACCTGACCTGGGTCTCCAGTAATCATGAATTTAGCACTTTTTCCCATACGAGTTAGGAACATTTTCATTTGAGAATGCGTTGTGTTTTGGGCTTCATCCAAAATTACAAAAGCATTATCCAGTGTTCTACCACGCATAAATGCCAATGGTGCTATCTGGATAATTCCCTTTAAAATATAATCTTCCAGTTTTTCGTTGGGTAACATATCGCGTAAAGCATCGTAAAGTGGTTGCATATATGGATCTAGTTTTTCCTTCATATCTCCTGGAAGAAAACCAAGGTTCTCCCCTGCCTCTACCGCTGGTCTTGTCAATATAATGCGTTTGACTTGCTTTTCTTTTAGCGCTTTCACTGCCATAGCAACTCCGGTGTACGTTTTTCCTGTACCGGCAGGTCCTACTGCAAAAACCATATCATTTTTTTCCATGGTATCCACCAACAATTGCTGATTGGGAGTCATAGGTTTGATGATTTTACCACCTACACCATGCACTAAAATTTTATCCTGTCCTTGAAATTTTTTGTCTTCCTGAACATCACCACGAATAACACGCTCGATTACATTATTATCAATGTTATTGTATCTTGAAAAGTGCACCATTAATCGTTGAAAACGTTTTTCAAAGTCGTCTAAAACTTCTTTTTCACCAAAAGCTTTTAAGGTTGTTCCCCGGGCGACAATCTTTAATTTTGGATAATATTTTTTAATTGTTTCAAGATGAGTGTCTTGAGCGCCCCAAAAGTCTGTTGGAGCGATGTCTATGAGCTCGATTATTCTTTCGTTCAAATGAGGTTGTTTTTAAATTAAATTAAGTAAATCAATAAATTTGTTATCAATGCGAATAATTGTAGTATTAATTTGAATTTGTCTTTTGTTTTTTGCTTTTTTGAATTTACTATTATTAGCTTTGCGTTTCTCAAATTTAATGAAAATTAGGTTTACAAAACACCAATAGTTATAAACAAATTTATGTCAATAATTACCCTAACTACCGATTATGGCTTGAAAGACCACTTTGTAGGTGCGCTGAAAGGGAAAATTTTGTCTGAGTATTCCGAGGCATTAATTATTGATATTTCACATGATATTGATCCATTCAACACGTTAGAAGCCAGTTATGCAATTAGTGCCTCATATGCTAGCTTTCCAAAAGGCACGGTTCATCTCATAGGTGTGGATATAGAAGCCAATAAGGAAAACCAACATATTGTGATGCAATGGAATGATCATTATTTTATTGCTGCTGATAATGGTATTTTAAGCATGCTTTCGCAAAAAATTGTTCCGCAAAAAATGGTGGCAATCAATATTCATGATCGTTTACCGAGTGATGCGGCTGATCTTGATGTGTTTGTAAAAGTAGCCTGCCATTTAGCCAAAGGGGGTTTGATGAACGTCATTGGTAAAGAAATGCACACTATTAAGCAAGTTACAAATCTGCAAGCCACTATTTCGGATGATGGGAATTCATTAAAAGGTCATGTGATTTACATTGATCATTTTGGGAATGTAATTACAAATATCACTAAAAAATATTTTATTGAAGTCGCCAAAGGAAGGGCGTATGAAATTGTTTTGAAAACTAAAAATATCAAAACAATTTTGCCCAATTATTCCGCAATTGCCAGTTCCGATAAATATCCGATTAAATCGTATGAAGGAGAAAAATTAGCCATTTTCAATGAAGCCGGTTTTCTTGAAATTGCAATTTTCAGAAGCAATCCTTCTAAAGTAGGTTCAGCGAATAGCTTATTGGGATTGAATTATAGAGATATAATAAATATAATATTCAGATAGCAGTGTTCAGTAATCAGTTTAAAAATCTAAAATCTTTAATCTAAAATCATAAATCTAAATGTTTGTACGAATAGTAAAATTGAGTTTTCACGAGGAAAATATTCCTGCTTTTTTAGAAAATTTTGAATTAATGAAAGATAAAATACGAAATGCGCCCGGTAATCGTTTCTTAGAATTGTATCAGGACAAAAACAACAAAAGCATTTTCTTTACCTATAGTTATTGGGAAACCGAAGCCGATTTAGAAAATTACAGGAATTCTGAACTTTTTTACGATGTTTGGACATTCACCAAGAAATTATTCAACGACAAACCAGAAGCGTGGAGCGTGGATAAATTAGTTACTTTGGTTTAAAGTTTTTTAGTTTAAAGTTGAGCAACGTTAAACTAAAAAAACTTTAAACTTTAAACAAAAAATAAAACATGAAATCAATAGTTTTACGAGAGATAAAATCCTTTTTCGGTTCGCCCATCGGCTACTTAGTTATTGCCATTTTTTTAATTATTAATGGATTGTTTCTTTGGGTTTTCGAAGGAGATTATAATATTTTGAATACCGGATTTGCTGATTTGACTCCGTTTTTTACCTTAGCGCCATGGATTTTGATATTCTTGATTCCTGCAGTAACCATGCGCAGTTTTTCGGATGAAAAAAAGCAAGGAACATTAGAATTATTACTGACGAAACCATTGAGTATTTGGCAAATTGTAAATGGAAAATTTCTTGGTGCTTTACTTTTAATTGTCATGGCAATTATTCCAACCTTCATCTATGTAGCCGTTATTTCGAGTTTAGGAATGCCGGAAGGCAATATTGATATGGGAAGCACAATTGGTTCTTATTTTGGATTATTATTCTTAATTGCAGCCTATTCTGCCATTGGGATATTCACTTCAACATTGTCGGATAACCAGATTGTGGCATTTATTATTGCCGTATTTTTATGTTTTTTCTTCTATTTTGGGTTTGAAGGGTTAGCTGCTGTTGTTCCAAATGTATCTTCCATAATCGCGTCATTAGGAATGCAAGATCATTTCAAAAGCATGAGCCGAGGCGTATTAGATACCAGAGATATTCTTTATTTTACCAGTATAACCGTTGTCTTTCTTTCATTTACTGTTTATAATCTAAAATCTTTCAAATCGTAATGACTACTTCTAAGAAAAACAACCTAAAATCAGTATTGATTGTCCTTGTCCTTGTAGTTCTTGCGAATGTCATAGGAAATTCCTTTTTTCATCGTTTTGATTTAACAAAAGACAACAGATATACTCTTTCTCCTACTTCTTTGACTATCGTAAAGCAAGTCCAAAATCCGTTGTCTATAAAAGTATATATGCAAGGTGATTTACCGGCTGAATTCAAGCGTTTACAACAAGAAACAAAACAATTACTGGAAGAATTTCAGGCCTATAACTCCAATATTGTTTTTGAATTCGTAGATCCATTGGAGAATGATGACACCAGCATGGACAATATTAAAGACTTGTATCGAAAGGGGCTTACGCCAATAAACATAACCGTTGGCGACAAAGGAAAGCAATCACAAGCGATGGTTTTTCCTTGGGCCACAGCCGTTTATGACAATAAAGAAGTTAATATCCCCTTGTTGAAAAACATTATGGGTGCGTCAACTACCCAAAAAGTCATTGGATCTGTTCAGCATTTGGAATATTCAATTGCTGAAGGATTGAATAAAATTACCAAAGCCAAACAAAAGAAAATTGCTGTTATCAAAGGAAACGGTGAATTGCAAGATATCATGATGGCTAAATTTCTTTTGCAAGTGCGCGAAAGTTACCATATTGGTCCTTTTACTTTAGATTCGGTTGCCAAAAATCCGATTGGAAGTTTAGAAGCTTTAGAAAAATATGACTTGGCAGTTATCGCTAAACCAACTGAAACGTTTACCGATGCGGAGAAACAAGTTTTGGATCAATTTATCATCAACGGGGGAAAAACATTATGGTTGATTGACCAAGTTACGGCTGAAATGGACAGTTTGTACAATGCTTCAGGAGCTACTTTAGCGTATCCAAGAGATCTAAATTTAAATGATATGTTCTTTAAATACGGCATCCGAATCAATCCTGATTTAGTAAAAGACGAACAGGGAAGCCCCATAAAACTAGCCACTGGAGAACAAGGAAGTGCGACACAATTTCAGGAATTCAACTGGAAGTTTGCGCCACAAGTGTATCCAAATAGTGTACATCCGATAGTTAAAAATTTAGGTGGAATCAAATTTGATTTTGCGAATCCAATCGATACTTTGAAAAATGGAATTAAGAAAACTATTCTGTTGGAGTCGTCTCAATATTCGAAAAAAATAGGAACTCCAACAGAGATCAACCTGAATAGTGTTGCCGAAGAAACTTCGCCAAATGATTACTTGAACAAAGGAAAGATTCCGCTTTCTGTTTTATTGGAAGGTTCGTTTCGTTCTATGTTTGAAAATCGAGTGTTACCATTTAAACAAAAAACATTTCAAACGACAGGAAAAGAGAACAAAATGATTGTGATTTCGGATGGAGATTTGATAAAAAACCAATTGGATAAAAACTTTCAACCCGTAGAATTGGGTTATGACCAAAGGTCTGGAAATTTGTATGATAATAAAGATTTCCTGATAAATTGCGTGAATTATTTACTCGATGATACAGGACTTATTAACATTCGAAGCAAAGATCTTGATTTACCTTTATTGGATAAAGAAAAAGTTTATGAAAACTATACCCGAACACAAATCCTAACTATCGGGCTTCCAATTCTTATTTTGGTACTTTTTGGGATCTTATTTACTTTTCTTCGAAAAAGAAAATACAGCAAATAGATGTTAATAAAAAAGTTTCGAAACTAGAATAGTTTACGATATATTTGTAAAATGTAACGTATTTCGAATTTAGAGAAATACCTTAAAAAATAAAACAAAACAGATGAAATTTATAGTATCGAGTTCGTACTTATTGAAGCAATTACAGGTTTTAGGTAACGTTATCAACAGCAGTAATACTTTGCCTATTTTAGATAATTTTTTATTTGATTTAGACCATAATGTGCTAACAGTTTCTGCTTCTGATTTAGAGACAACCATGTCTGCTACTTTAGGAATTGATTCAGAAAGTAAAGGAAGCGTTGCTGTGCCTGCAAAATTACTTTTGGAAATCCTTAAAACGTTCCCTGAACAACCCTTAACTTTTACAGTTGAAGAAAACAGTACGATAGAAATCAGTTCTAATTCTGGTAAATATGCTTTGGCTTATGCTCCTGGAAATGAATTTCCAAAATCGGTTAACTTAGACGACCCATCTGTAACGCTTGTTCCTGCTGATGTTTTGGCAACTGCTATAAGTAAAACTATATTTGCGGCCGGAAACGATGATTTACGTCCGGTAATGTCTGGTGTATTTTTTCAGTTTTCGCCACAAGGATTGACATTTGTTGCAACTGATGCACACAAATTAGTAAAATATGCGCGTACCGATGTAACCGCCTCTCAGGTGGCTGATTTCATCATGCCAAAAAAACCTTTGAATATCTTAAAAAATATTCTTGGTACTTCGGATGCTGAAGTAAAAATTGAATATAACGATTCGAATGCTACTTTTTCTTTTGATAATTATGTTTTAATGTGTCGTTTGATTGATGGAAAATATCCAAATTACGAAGCAGTAATTCCAAAAGAAAATCCGAATAAATTAATGATTGACCGTTCTCAATTTTTGAGTTCTGTACGTCGTGTTGCTATCTTTTCGAATAAAACTACACACCAGATCCGTTTGAAAATAGCAGGTGCTGAATTGAATGTTTCTGCTGAAGATATTGACTATTCAAACAAAGCCGAAGAAAGATTGACTTGTGATTATCAAGGTGATGATATGCAAATAGGGTATAATTCTCGTTTCTTAACTGAAATGTTGACTAACTTACAATCGGATATGATTATGCTTGAAATGTCATTGCCAAACAGAGCCGGAATTCTAACTCCTGTTGATGGATTAGAAGAAGGTGAAACGGTAACGATGCTTGTAATGCCAGTAATGTTGAACAGTTAATTCAATTTAAAATACGCTATTAACCAAACCATTTTTATATTTAAAAAACCGTCTCGATTAATTACGAGACGGTTTTTTTGCTTATTCACTATGAATAAAATAAAACTTTGTATTTCCTTTTTTTATTGATTCTTTCGCATCTTTATGATTTTTTTCAAATGTTTCTAAATTAGTTCCTTTACAAATTCCATAAGAATAATGATATTTTAGAATTTCAAGATCTTTCGTTCCAAATTCTTTTTTATCTGATTTACAAATTGAAAAGTAACTATTGCAATCTGAATAATCTAGTTCTTGATAAAAATAACCTAAAGATCGTATAAAATTAACTTTCAAAGTAGTTAATATCTGCTCTTCATTTAGATTTTTTTTTGCGTTAATTTTTAATGAGCAACTATAAATATTTTGTTTGTTATTCCATAAAAGATAATATCCGTCATTCCCTTTAATTCTTATATCTAAATTGACATCATTGGTATCGTCTATAGAATAAATTAAATAGTTTGATTTTTCTTTATCTTTTACCACTGTAATTTTTAGTGAATCAATTTCGTTATCAAGATAATGAATAAATTTACTAAGCTTTTTACTATTATATTGGCTAACTGATTTGTCAAAATAAATTTTTACTTCATCTTTCCAAATTTTCATTCTTGGTTTTAATCTCTCTTCTTTTTTTTGATATTTTTTATTGAAAACTAATTGTTTATAGCGTTCTAAAAATATAGAATCTTTTTCTTCATACAAAACTTTTACTCCTTTCTCATCATATCCATTAATAATGATTAATGTATCACTCTTGACAATATTAAAACCAATTGAATCTATAACTTTATTACCACTTTTTTTCAATGATTTATAATTTTTGTATTCCATGTAAATAACTTTACTATGCAAATTCAACTGATTGTGCTGAGAAAAAATTGCCGAGGTGAAGGCAAATAACAAAAATACACATATATTTTTTTTCATAAATTTTATCTTTCTTTTGAATTATGAAAGTAATAATTTAAATTAATTCATTTTATTTTTTTTAATATTTTTTTAGAAAAATGGATTTTTAAATCACTCCCATTTTCTTCATCAGGAAAGTAGCACTTCTATTTTTACAAATTCCGTCCCGAAGTTTGTAATCAAAATGGAGTTCATCATTGATAATCTCTACTTCAAAACATTTGTTGGTTAATATATTTGGATATTCATTGGTTGTCAGGCAAACTTCGATATCGTGCGTTGCAATAGCTCCAACGGCTTTCTTACCAATTACTTTTTTGACCACTTCAATTGTTCCGTTGCGTTTATCATCTGAATTGGTACCACGTAATATTTCGTCCAATAAAACAAATGCCGGTCTATTTTCCAATTCGTCCATAATCTGCTTTAAGCGTTTGATTTCGGCAAAGAAATACGATTCGCTATCGGACAACGAATCAGATAATCGCATGGAAACTAAAACGGGTAACGGATGTACACTAGCCTGACGAGCACAAACCGACGAACCTATTCCTGACAAAACCATATTGATTCCTAAACTTCTTAGAAAAGTACTTTTACCGGACATATTAGAACCTGTTAAAATCATAAACGATTCGGGATGAAAACGCACGTCATTTCCTACTCTAGTTTTTTCATTTAATAAAGGATGGCTTAAATCCTTGAAATCTATTTCGAAATTACTGTTCAATGTTGGATATACAAACTCCGGATTATTATACGAAAAATTGGCCAAACTGTTCAACATTTCGAATTCACCAATAACTTCCAACCAATTTTCTAAAGCTTGGGCATGATCTTTTTTCCATTGAATTAATGATTTTAAAACATGTAAATTAAAAAGGAACGTTCCATTGAATACGATAGCCGTAACAAAATTTGAGATACTGTCCATATTAGAAAACAAACCGGCTAACTGTTTCAAATGCACGCTGGCATTTTCTTTTTTGAACATTAATTTTTGCTGTAAATCGATTAATTTTTTCGACTGAAAAGATTCATTTTCTATTTTTTGCAACAGTAAACTATATTGATGAATGGTTTTATCTATATTCGTAGAATTAGCAATTTCTGCCTGGATACGCTTCATAAACCGACCCAAAACAATTAAATTAAATACAAATAAATACGATAAAACTGAAGCAAAAACAGTAGTCGAAGTTACTAAATAGGCAATCAAAACTCCCAGAAAAAGAAGTGGTGAAAAATAAGAAATGAAAACACTCATTTTAGCCAAGGGCGTACTATTAAATGTACACCACTTGAGCAGAGTCTCATAATTCGATTGATTGTCATTGCTTATTTTGGCGAAAGCCAAAAATTCCTGACGCCAGTCTAATTTTTTGGTTAATTCTTTTACCGCTTGATGATTTCTAAGAATCTCTTCATTGGGCAAAATTGATAAAAGCTGGTTTGCGAATGTTTTTTTACCAATAAAAGTAGCGGTTCTATTCAAGTTTTGGAACAAAGAATGCTCGCCAAAAATATCTAAATCATAGGCATACGGATGGTGAAAATCATTGAATTCCTGTCCGTTTTCAAAAGGGATTTTATTTCTTTCCAGGTAGGAAATTTCATTTTCATTAATATCAAGTAAGGCTTGATTGACATGTTTTTCGAAAACTAATTTAGAATGAATGCGCATAAATACTACGAATAGTCCAAAAAGAAAAATGGCGGCAATTATGAAAATAATTTCGCTGTTTTTGATGTAGTAATAAATAGAAACCAAAAAAAGTACAATAGAAAGAAGTCTTAAAATACTTATACTATTGTACTTTTTATTGATTGCTGTCAATGCTGTTGAAAAGCGTATCTTTTTTGCTTTGTATATTTCCATAATTCAATTAATGAATTGCAAATATAACGAAATAGATTACTTTGAAGGCTAAATTAAAAGGCAATGGCGATGCCGCACTATATAGAATTCAAGATTTCAATTGAATTAAAACTGAATCAATCAATAGGAATCGCTAAAATTGGGATATCAAAATTCGTAGCTATTTTTTTTGTTAAACTAGGTTTGAAAATCCCTTCAAAAAAACCTCTTTTATACGTAAGCATAGTCAGTACATCAATTTCTTTGTACATTATAAAATCCAGAATTGTTTCTTTGACTTCGTCACTATTGATCACAAAAAACTCAACGGGTTCATTAATAAATTCTTCCTCCCAAGCAGTTACTGTATCATTTGAAACATCGGAATCACTAGTTTTTACATACAAGCATTTTACTTTAGCTTTCGTTTTTTTAGCGATATCTAACACCATTTTCAATGCTTTTTTATCTTTAGTTCTAAAACGGGTTGTAAATCCAATAATTTCTGTTTTTTTGAATTTTGCTTCTAACGGAACACACAACATAGGAATATCTATTCCAGAAATAACAGCACTTGTATTGGTACCCATAAAAAAAGCTTCCCATCCTGTAGCTCCTGAAGTACCCATGATCACAAAATCTATTTTATCTTCTTTAATTGATTTTTTAATATTATAAAGCAAATTCCCATCCATGAGCCTATGAGACATTTTTATTTTGTCCAAATGCCGCTCATCGGCTATGGCGCGCAATTTTGGGATTTCATCTTTAAACATATCAAATTGAGCTAAGGCCAAGGAATCATAAATGACGGCGTAATTTTCGGGAAAAAACTGATTGTCATAAATGGGCAATTCAAAGGTGTGCAATAAAACGAGTTCGCCCTGAACTATTTTTGCAAATTCTAAAGCATGTACAAAAGCATTAGTAGCCACTTCAGAAAAGTCGGTTGGAAATAGAATTTTTTTCATTTTATCTTTTATTAAAATAATTGATTTACTAAAATAAATTATTGGTGTCTTTACGTAGTCAAATCAGAATATTTTTATTCATGAATAGCAAGAATGGGTACATTGATATGAAATGCTAATTTTTTTGAAAGACTAATTTCGAAAAGTTTCTCAAAGAAATTTCTGTGATACACATGCATTGCAATCAAATTAATTTTATGCAAATCGATAAAATTTAAAATAATTCCTTCTACATCTTCTCCTTTAATGGAGTAAAATGTAACTCCATTATTTTCTACTAATACCTTCCAATCTTCTCTACTGTCCTCTTTAACTTCATGATGCGGAGACTCGACACGCAGGCAATCAATATGTGCTTGAAATATTTTGGACAAAGACAGAACTCTTACAAAAGACCCTGTGTCCTCCAATTTATATTGCGTAATGAACAGTATTTTTTCAATAGGATGATATGTACAATGCTCCGGTATTGCCAAAACTAATGCTTTGACATCATTCATTACTTTTGTGGCTATCGTACCGAAAAAAGTTTCCTTTATACCAGTGGCGCCTTTAGTACCCATAACTACGAAATCAAAATTTTCATTCTCGGTTATTTTTTTAATTTCGGGAACCAAATTTCCCAAAATCAAAACATGGCTTATTTTGATATGACCTAAATTATTTGCTTCCGCAATTTTTCTTAAAAGTGGCACTTCATCTTTATAATTTTCAAAATTACTGAGTTCTGTAACCTCATAAATTTCATGTAAATACTTAGAAACATTAACATAATTGGCTTGTGAAAATTGGTACACATGCATTGTAACTATTTCAGCATTAATAGATTCTGCCAATTTCAATGCATAGATAAACGCATTTTTAGACACTTCCGAAAAGTCGGTAGGAAATAAGATTTTCTTCATACTATAGTTAATTTATTGCAAATTAATTATTTATATAAATTTACAAAACAAAAAACAAAATAGTATGATAATTATCACTTTGGCTAATTTTTAACAAAAAATAACCTTAATGGTTTACTACAAGAGACTTGTAGCCATGTCAAATTTACTTACTTTTACACCAAATTGACTTTAAATATGATACCTCACGATTCCATAGTGGCACTGGCAACTCCTTCGGGAGCGGGTGCTATAGCCGTAATTCGGATTTCCGGACAAGATGCCATTGCTATTGGAAATTCTGTTTTTAAATCCATCAAAAACAAAGAATTAACAACCCAAAAAACGCATACGTTACATTTAGGGCATATAATGGATGGTTCCAAAACTTTGGATGAAGTCCTGGTCTCCATTTTTAAAGGACCAAATTCCTATACTGGCGAAAACACGATCGAAATTTCCTGTCACGGTTCTACTTATATACAACAACAAATTATTCAATTATTGCTTCGAAAAGGCTGTCGAATGGCAGATCCTGGCGAATTTACGTTGAGAGCATTTCTAAACGGAAAACTGGATTTGTCCCAAGCAGAAGCTGTTGCCGATTTAATTTCATCAGATAATGAAGCTTCACACCAAATTGCAATGCAGCAAATGCGTGGCGGTTTCTCTAATGAAATAGCAAAATTAAGAGAAGAACTCTTGAATTTTGCATCACTAATCGAACTCGAATTGGACTTTGCCGAAGAAGATGTAGAATTTGCTGACCGAACCCAATTTCATGAATTACTGAACCGAATCGAATTTGTCCTAAAACGATTAATCGATTCATTTGCCGTAGGAAATGTGATTAAAAACGGAATTCCTGTAGCTATTGTGGGCGAACCCAATGTAGGTAAATCGACACTTTTGAATGCTTTATTGAATGAAGAGCGCGCCATTGTTTCGGAAATTGCGGGAACGACACGTGATACCATTGAAGATGAGTTAGTGATTGGCGGCATTGGTTTTCGATTCATTGATACGGCTGGAATTCGGGAAACGGAAGATGTGGTAGAAAGCATCGGGATTCGTAAGACTTTTGAAAAAATTGAACAAGCGCAAGTTGTCGTTTTTCTATTTGACAGTTCCGAGTTTAAAGTTTCTGGTTTAAAGTTAAAAGTGGAACTGGAAAAAATTAAAAACCAGTTTCCGTTGAAACCTCTTGTAATCATTGGTAACAAAGCCGATAAATTAGAAGAAAGTGAAATAGGAAATTTGAAATCAGAAATTCCTGAAATCTTACTGATTTCTGCAAAAGAGAAACTAGGCGTTGAGGATTTAAAAAATCAATTACTTTCATTTGTCAATACCGGAGCATTACGAAATAATGAAACAATTGTAACGAATACCAGACATTACGATTCCTTATTAAAAGCGTTAGATGAAATACAAAAAGTAAAATTTGGTCTTGAAACGAACTTGTCCTCCGATTTGATGGCATTAGATATTAAGGAAGCTTTGTACCAATTTGGAATGATTACGGGACAAGTAACTAATGACGAATTGTTAGGGAATATTTTTGCTAATTTCTGCATCGGAAAGTAAAACACCAAATCAAATTACGCGAACCCAAACAAAATCCTTTATTTTAAAGGGTTTTGTTGTTTTAATTTTTACTGAAAAACAAATAAAATATCGATTATTTGCCTTTTTTTGTACCGATAGTGTACCTCATTAAAAAAAATAATTATCTTTGAATAAAAATTAGGCAAATTATGTCCCTTAATTCCACTTAATTCTTTTAAAACCTTTTATAACCTATTTATTACGTGAGCTAATGAGTTCCAATTTAAGTGTAAATCGAGTATGTGAGTATTGCAAAAATCAGTTTGTGGCTAAGACTACTAGAACCCGATTTTGCTCTATGATCTGCAATAGCAGAAACAATAAAATGCTAGTTCGTAATTTAAAAATTGAAAAGAGCAATTCGGAAACACAATCTAAAGTAAATGAGAAACCCAAAGAAAAAATAGAAGAAATTAAAAATAAAGATTTTCTAACTGTCAAAGATGCTTCCCAATTATTGAATATATCTTCAAAAACCATTTATAGATTAATTGAAAGAAATGAAATAAATTCTTATAATTTTTCCGCACGAAAAACACTCATAAGAAGAAAAGATATAGATTCCTATTTTGACAATAATTTAAAAGAAATACAGAAAAATTTAGAAAGCCCAGAAAACGAAATAAATCTCAACAATTCTTATACTATCCAAGAGGTTCAAGAAAAATATAATATCTCAAGTGCAGGGTTATATAATCTTATCATTAGATTCAAAATACCAAAGAAAAAACAAGGCAAATTTACTCTTGTAAAAAAAGAGGACATCGATGCCATATTTAAATAAAAAAAAAGAATTATGGCAAATGTTACCCTCCGAAAAAAAGTAATTACAAATAACAAATTTAGTTTGTTTTTAGATTATTTCCCTCCAATTATAAATCCAAAAACTGGAAAACCAAGTAGACGAGAATTTTTAAAACTTCAAATCTATGCAAAGCCAAAAGACGATTTTGAAAAAATTCACAATAAAACAACGCTAGAACTAGCAGATTTAGTTAGAGCCAAAAGACTGACTCAAATTAGGGACAGAGAATTTGGCTTTAAAGAAAATGTAAATTTAGATATTGATTTTATTGAATTTTATCAAAACATCGTAGACGATTATGAAAACAAAGGAAGTAAGTCCAATTATTTTAGCTGGAAATCCTCTCTTGATTATTTCAAAGTATTTGCTGGAAATGAATTGCAAATCAAGTTACTTTCAACAAATCACATCAAAAATTTCAGAGCGTTTTTACTCGACACTCAAAATTTAAGAACCAAAAAAGGAAAACTATCTATCAACACTGCATCCTGTTATTATAAAAACTTTATTTCAGTATTAAAAAAAGCAAATAAGGAAAACTTGATTACAAATAGCCTAGTTAGTGACGCGGTTTTCATAAAAGAAGAAGAAACCTATAGAGAGTATTTGTCCGAAGAGGAACTAAAAACGCTTTGGAAAATTGAAATAAAATTAGAGATTGTAAAAGATATGGCAATATTTTCTGCATTAACAGGACTCCGTTTTATTGATATAAATGGAAAAACCGGTCAAATTGACCACCCAATTCCAGTGCAAATTGACCACCAGTTCCGGAGTAAACTGACCACCCTAT
>NZ_RYDM01000011.1:0-69114 GCF_003984825.1 Flavobacterium sp. RSP46 | reverse complement strand
TTAGGTGGTCATTTTGAATTGGAATCAGGTGCTCACTTTAAATTGGAATTGGGTGGTCAATATCACTGGAATTTGCAGTAGGGCTTCGGCTTCTTGTATAGGGTTGTAGTAATAGTCAATTTCGTTTTGTAGCCATTCTTTTGTAATAACATCAGGAACAAAAGCATTGAAAGAGTTTAAAATATGATTTTCAATTTTATTGAGTTCTGTATTAACTCGGGTTTGCTCATTAGACAAATGTATATCTCTTGAATTTCTTTTATGGTCTTTGCTCCAGTAGGTTTTTGTAATTTCAAACTTAGTATTTGCTCCAAAAACAAAATCTTTATCATTGAAACGGTAAAGTAATCTCACTTGTAAATTTGCTTTATCTTTTGTTGAACGATATAAAAAATTAACTGTTGCCATAGTATTGATATTTTGTGCAATACAAAAATAATCAATTTGTACGATAACCGTACGATTAAATACAATTAGTTACATTTTAATTCAACGAAATGAATAAATCTATTTTTCGTAAACCTCTTTAAACATAGTGATTATGAGTATATTTGCATTAATCACAATGCAATTGATTTTAAGGGATTGTGATGTATGCAGTCCCTTACTCTCTGCCAGTAGAAATACAAAAAGAAGCAAACCCCACTAAATTCTAGGATTTAGTGGGGTTTTTTCATTTACGGTAAATCAAATTATTCATTAAATCTCAAAACTTAGGTGTCTTTTGAGGTGTCACTGAAATTATATTTTTTAAGTGACACCTATCTCAAAAGATACCAGTTCAACATTTGTTCAAATACCTTTTCACTATTTGAACATCTTGTTTGGAAGAATTACAAAGTTTAAATTTAATAATAACTAAAAGGTCACCAACCATGAACACAGCCGTATCCGTTCTCTTTTATATAAAGAGATCAAAAGTCAATAATGATGGCATCTGCCCTATTTATGTACGTGTCACCGTACAATATGGGAATTTATAAATTTACATAATACAGTAAGATTAACATATTTGCATCGTTTTATTGATGTTCTATTTCCAGCTAATACTCCACAAACTGATTTAGTTGTTGAAGAATTACAAACTTGGCTAACTGGTTTAGAAAAACTATAATTATTACTGGAAAAAAACACCCATTCCTACCCCAACATTCGTTTATAATGGAAAAAAAAGCCCGATAAATACTTTTTAGTGGAAAATAAAGTATAGTTTTGCTTCAATAAAGCACCACTAATGGAAAATTTTGTCCCAACACACCTTCAAGAAATTATTTATTCATCGAGCGATAAAAAAGTAAGAAAACAAATTGCTTTGCTTGAAAGTGCAGGTAAAATTAAAAAAATTGCTCCTCGTATCTTTACTTCCAATTTTATTGATACGGACGAGGTTATTATCAAAAGAAATATTTTTTCTATTCTGGGCAATTTATATCCCGGTGCATTATTAAGCCACCGTTCCGCAATAGAATTCAAACCAACTGCAACAGGACAAATATTTGTTACCTATACCTACACCAAAAAAATAGAGTTGCCTGGAATAACCATTCGTTTTATGGAAGGTATTGGAGCAATTGAAGGTGACAATTCATTTTCGGGGGAGTTATTTGTTTCACAACAAGAAAGAGCATTTTTAGAAAACCTACAACCGTCCAGAAAATCGGGTCCAGAATCTAAAACTATTTCAATTGCTGAACTCGAAAACAAACTAGAGAAAATAGTACAAGTTAAAGGCGAAGAAGGACTAAATCAAATTAGAGATAGCGCAAAAGTAATCGCCGATAAATTAAGAATGCAAAGTGAGTTTGAGAAATTAAACAAACTAATTAGTGCCTTATTATCTACACAGCCTTCCAAAATATTATCGTCTCCACGAGCCATTGCACGAGCATTTGGAAATCCTTATGACCAATCAAGAATAGATTTGTTTGAGATATTATTTTTAGAGTTAAAGCAAAGAGAATTCAAAAATGCGATAGATAGAAATACAACTAATACAGCTTTTCAAAATTTCGCTTTTTTTGAAGCCTATTTTTCAAATTATATTGAAGGAACTCGATTTGAAGTGATTGAAGCAAAAAACATTATTGAAACCGATACCCCAATGTTCAATCGTGATGAAGATTCACACGACATATTAGGAACGTATAAATTGGTCAGTAATAAAATCGAAATGAATGTTACGCCAACTTCTCCGGAAGAGTTCATTAGCATTCTTCAATACAGACATCGATTACTTTTGGAAGCAAGAATATCAAAAATGCCAGGCGTATTTAAAGATAAAAACAATCGTGCTGGAGAAACATTTTTTGTCGATTTCGAATTAGTAAAAGGCACATTAATAAAAGGGTTTGATTTCTACAAAGTACTAACAGACCCATTTGCAAAAGCAGCTTACATTATGTTTATGGTAAGTGAAATACACCCATTTTTGGACGGTAACGGAAGAATTGCAAGAGTAATGATGAATGCCGAATTGGTCAAAGCTGAACAAACAAGAATAATAATTCCAACAGTATGTCGTGATGATTATTTAGGAGCTTTACGAAGATTAACAAGGCAACAAGATCCATTAGCCTATATAAAAATGCTACAACGAGCACAAGATTTTAGTGCAACATTAAAAGCAGATACTATGGAAGATTTAGAATTGCAATTAAACTCAAGTAACGCTTTCAAAGAACACGACGAAGCCAAATTAAAGATTATCGTATAAAAAGACACGGGCAATCCTTTCGATTGATTATGAAACAAATTTTAGTCAATTAAACCACATAAAAAAGACATCACTATTCCATGTGTCACTTTGTGACATAAATGGCAGAAATACTCATCATAAATAGAAGTAAATTGCCGCTTCTGAACGAAATATTTACTATTTTTATTGAGTGCCAGAACTTGAATCATAGAGGTTTCAAGTTAGGCAACGCCCAATCAAAGCTATAGATAGAGTATGAGAACCGAAAACAAGAGATTGTGTATCTACCCGAAAGACATACAACGCATAACAGGAAAAAGTTATCGTCAAAGTATTAGACTGCTTCAAAAAATCAGACAAGAGCTCAATAAGCTCCAAAATGAGTTTGTATCTATTGAGGAATTTTGCCAATACACCAGCCTAAAAATTGAACAATTTGAACCCTTGATAATTGGATAGAAATTAAATTTTAGGCAACTAAATTTTGAACTTTACCAGTTCAAAAAATATTGTCTAACCAGTTCAAATTATTATAATTAATCATTAATTCCAGCAAAAAAATCCTTATATTTGAATAATTGAAATTTAGAACAATTTGCTAACATATTGAGAGGTGTCAGTTGAGGTGTCACTTAAAATAAAAGCTTTGCAAAGCCTTATTTTAAGACACTTTATAAAAACAAACAACTCCTTCCTCTCTGCGATGAAATAATGCTTCCTAAAAGGGGAGCATTTTTTGTTTTAGGGCGTGGTCAATTTTTTAGTTTGTCAAGAGAGTAAACAAAAAAAGATCAGCAGGCAATACCAGTATTAATTTTTTGTGAGCCGTCCTTCCTTTAGGTCAACAAGGGTAGTTCAGTCCTTTCTGTCAAATAGAATTCCGTGGCTGCAAGAACTGTAGAGCGTTTTTATCTTTAAAGGTCTTAAAAAGGATTATTTGTGGTTGTTATTTATCACAAAACGATCAAAAGGGTATATTTGTATCGTTTTAATGAGAATTGGAAGCCAAGGGTATTTGATAGAATCATTGAGCGATTTAAAACCAAAAAATTATGCGAATTTTTCTTAGTTGTTTTCTGCTGCTAATGGTTGCTACTGTTTTTTCTCAGGAAAATACACCATCACAAGATACTCTAATTATGAAAGTGGATTCCTTGTATCGTGAGGATCAGTTCTATTTTGGGATCACTTACAATATATTGACGGACGGCCCTTCGGGGTTGTCACAAAGCAAATTTTCGTCGGGTTTGTCAGGTGGTTTTTTGCGGGATATGCCTTTAAATAAAAAGAGAACCGTTGCAATAGCTTCCGGTATTGGATTTACATATAATAATTACAATCAAAACATAGCCATTTCTGCAACAGACGGTATGCCAGTTTATGCCCTGATTGATACCAATAGGGATTATAATAAAAATAAGTTTTCCCTGCTTTCAGTTGATGTTCCTGTTGAGTTTAGATGGCGAACCTCTACTTATGAAAGCCATAAATTTTGGCGCATTTATACAGGAATAAAGTTTAGTTATTTGCTCTACGACAAGTCCGTTTTTGATAGTGCTCAAGGCAAAGTGGTGGTTACAGGAAATAAAGATTTTAATAAATTACAATACGGGGCTTATGTCTCTGCAGGATACAATACAATTAATTTGTATGCCTATTATGGTTTAAATTCAATATTCAAATCGGCAAAAATAGAAGACAAGTCAATTACCATGAAAGCATTAAATATTGGCATAATATTTTATATTTTATAGCCATAAAACCAATAGAAGCAATTGTGGAATAATTCCCAGAACAAAACCTAGAAAGAGTTCTTTAATGGTATGCGCTTTCATTTCCAGTCTGGAAGTCGCAACCATGCCATTCAACAGTAGTAATAATGCAATAGTAAAAATATTTTGAATTTGAAGGTGCAGGCTTAATCCAATGATAAATACAGTCAAAGAGCTGAAAGCTATCATGTGCAGGCTTGCTTTTATCTGCAGAAATAATAGGATTAGAGCTAATAATGAACTCAAAAGTCCCCCCAATAAAAAAAAATGCAACTCTGGATAGGAATCAATAGTGATACTTTTTCGAACTAATAAGATGATCAAGAAACAATGAAGTATTAAGGGTATTTTACGCTGGGATATTTTAGAAACCATTATGGAATCTATATTTCCTGTAGCGCGTAAGAGAAAAAAGGCCAAAACAGGAATTAACACCGTCACAATCAACACCTGAAAAAAAATGAATATCTTTTCTTGACTCACAAAATCAGATCTATTAAAAAAAAGGTAGAACAATGTTGCCATTGCCGGAATGAATATTGGATGGAAAATATAAGAGAAGAGGGGAAGGGTTTTTTTCAATAGTTTTGATTTTGTATCAAACAAATATAGGTAATCTGTCAAAATTAGTAAAGCATATCAAAAGAGTTTCTTGTTTTTAATAAACGAAATTGCTCATAATTATCGTATATCTGTCGCTTCGTTTTGAAAAGAAGTGCTATTTTTGAGGAAGTTTTGCAAATAAACAGCCTGTTGAAAGTATCATTTTCAAAAAAGAAATTCACCTCAATCTTTTTTTTATTCCATGAGCAAAAAAATTCTAAATAGCATACAAAATATCCCCGCAAAGTTTATTGGAACCAGCAGTACGATGGCTATTGATTCTATTTCTATAGACAGTCGTTCTTTGCAAAATGGCCCGAAAACGCTGTTTTTTGCATTGGTTGGAGCCAATACGGATGCGCACCTTTATCTCAAAAATTTAATTGCAAGTGGCGTCCAGAATTTTGTAGTTACCCATATTCCTGAAGATTGTGAAGGGAAAGCTAATTTTTATGTAGTGACCAATACCTTGTTGGCTTTGCAACAATTTGCCGCAGCATATCGCAGTCTCTTTGATTTTCCTGTCATTGGGCTTACGGGAAGTAACGGTAAAACGATAGTCAAAGAATGGCTTAATTTTTTATTAAGTCCGGATTATAACGTTATCCGAAGTCCAAAGAGTTACAACTCTCAAATTGGTGTTCCGCTGTCTGTGATTGCGATAAATGAAAAACACAATTTAGGAATTTTTGAAGCCGGTATTTCTACGGTTTCAGAAATGGAAAAACTCGAAAAAATCATTAAACCTACGATTGGAATTCTCACGAATATAGGGACGGCACATGACGAAGGTTTTGCTGATATCAGTGACAAAATCAAAGAAAAATTGAAACTTTTCCAGGATGTCCAAGTCATTATTTATCATAAAAATCCAACAATTGATTTGTTGATCCGTCCCGATACCGCCGTTTTTTGCTGGAGTTATAACGATGCTAAGGCTTCGGTTCTGATTACTAAAAAGGGAGTTTTAGACAAGACCGTTTTGACGGTGCTACAAAACAACAACAAGTTTGACATAAAAATACCATTTCAGGATGAGGCGTCGATAGAAAATGCAATTTCCTGTTTGATGGTTTTGTTGTATTTTAAATACGATGACAGAACGATTCAAAACCGCATGGAGTTGTTGTATCCGGTAGAAATGCGATTAAAAGTCAAAAACGGAATCAACAATAGCAGTATTATTGATGACAGTTACAGTTCTGATTTTCAATCCTTAAAAATTGCGTTGGATTTTCTTGAAAGTCAAAAACAGTATAAAAAGAAAACAGTCATTCTATCTGATATTTTTCAAAGCGGTTTGCCTAACGATGTGTTGTACTCGAAGGTGGCTGAGCTAATTGTTTCCAACCGGATTACACGGGTAATTGGTATTGGCGAAACCATTTCAGCATTTAAAAACAAGTTTGCTAACTGCAGTACTTTCCAAAACACAGCTGCATTTGTCGCTGATTTTGAAAACTTGGACTTTGGTAATGAAACCATTTTGATAAAAGGGGCGAGATCGTTCCAGTTTGAAGAAATTGTATATTTATTAGAGGAGAAGACACATGAAACGGTCCTAGAAATCAACCTGAATGCTATTAGTTACAACCTGAATTTTTTTAAATCAAAGTTGCTACCAAAAGTAAAAATTATGGTTATGGTAAAAGCATTCGGGTACGGAAACGGCGGACTCGAAATTGCTAAATTACTGGAACATCATAAAGTAGATTATTTGGGCGTGGCTTTTGCCGATGAAGGAATTTCATTAAAAAACGGGGGCATTAATTTGCCTATTATGGTCCTTAATCCAGAGAATACTAGTTTTTCGGCTATTATTCAACATCAGTTGGAACCGGAAATTTACTGTTTAAAAGGTTTATATGCGTTCTTGAAAATAGCAAAACAAAAAAATTTAAAGCATTTTCCAATTCATATTAAATTCGATACCGGCATGCATCGATTGGGCTTTGAAGAAAATACCCTCGATGAACTGATAGCTGCGCTAAGAGGAAACAGTACCGTGCAAATAAAAAGTATTTTATCACACTTGGCTACGAGCGATGATCTTGAACACATGGATTTTGCTCATTCCCAAATTAATTTGTTCGAGAAAGTATCCTCTAAATTGATGTCTGAATTGCAAATAAAACCCTTGCGTCACATCCTGAACACCTCTGGAATAAGCAATTTTCTGGATTCGCAATACGATATGGTTCGGCTAGGAATTGGTCTTTATGGAGTTTCAAATGATGCCCAAGAACAAAAGCAACTCGAAAATGTGGGGACACTAAAATCCGTGATCTCACAAATAAGAACGATTGCTGCTGGAGAAAGCGTAGGCTATGGCCGCCGATTTGTAGCCGAAAAACCAACAAAAATTGCTACAATTCCCATAGGATATGCTGATGGGATTTCCAGAGGCTGGGGAGATGGTTTGGGATTTGTTATGATAAAAAACACCAAAGCCTATATCGTTGGGAGTATTTGTATGGACATGCTGATGGTTGATGTCACCGGCATTGAATGCAAAGAAGGTGATTCAATACTTATTTTTGGCGAAAATCCAACGGTTTCTTTTATAGCCCAGAAATTAAATACAATTCCCTATGAAATTTTGACCAGTATTTCGCAACGGGTGAAACGCGTGTTTTATAGGTAGCGATTAAATTTAGAAGAAAGGGCTGTTACTACTTTTAAAATTTTTATTAAATTCGTTTGTCAGAAGTAAATTTTAACCTAAAAAAATAAATTATGGGATTTTTTAGTGATTTCAAAGCCTCTTTGATGAAGGGAGACGTTTTAAGTTTAGCGACGGCGGTGGTTATTGCTAGCGCATTTGGCAAAATTGTAGGCTCAGCTGTTGATGATGTTATAATGCCAGTTGTTGGTTTGTTAACCGGAGGAATTGATTTTACCCAAAAATTTATCACCTTAGACGGAAATAGTTACGAAACCCTGGCTGCTGCAAAAGCTGCGGGTGCCGCCGTGATTACCTACGGTAATTTGGTCCAAGCCATTATCAACTTCATAATAATTGCATTCTTTATTTTTGTGGTTTTAAGAGCTGCTGAAAAGGCCAAGAAAAAGGAAGTTGTTTCCGTCGCTGCTCCAGCTGGACCAACACAGGAACAATTGCTGACTGAGATTAGAGATTTATTGAAAAAGTAATTTCGACTACAGTATAGCTAAACCGCTTTGGAATAGAGGCCTTTTTTCTTTATTCAAAAGGTTATATAAAACAAGATGATTTTCGTCCTTAACATAATAAGGTGCCGGGAGAAATACTTTACAACTTAGTTTTCTTAATCTCTTAATGGTTTAAAATACTATTTATAGGTTTGCGATTAAAAAAGAACAGATTTTTTAATGGGAAATTTGAGGTTGTCTTTTAATTTGTTAAAAATATAACATTTTGTTGTTTTTTGTTAACCTCCTTGTTTTGATTTCAATATTACTTACTTTTGTACTTCAAATTTAATATTCACCCGAGCCTGAAAGGCGAACGGACGAAGTAATACTAAAAATATACTATGAGAATAGCAGTTGTAGGAGCTACCGGAATGGTTGGCGAAGTAATGTTGAAAGTTTTGGCAGAAAGAAATTTCCCTGTAACCGAGTTAATTCCCGTTGCTTCACAGCGCTCAGTGGGTAAAGAAATTGAATACAAGGGCAAAAAATATAAAGTGGTAGGCATGCAAACTGCAGTAGATATGAAAGCAGATATTGCTTTGTTTTCTGCAGGAGGCGACACTTCACTGGAGTGGGCTCCAAAATTTGCAGCAGCAGGAACAACCGTTATCGATAATTCATCGGCTTGGCGAATGGATCCGACTAAAAAATTAATCGTTCCGGAAATCAATGCAACAGAATTGACCGCCGCAGATAAAATCATTGCAAATCCAAATTGCTCTACCATTCAAATGGTATTGGTTCTGGCTCCGTTGCACAGAAAATACAACATCAAACGGGTCATTGTTTCTACCTACCAATCCATCACTGGAACAGGCGTAAAAGCAGTGCAACAATTGGAAAATGAATACGCAGGCGTTCAAGGTGAAATGGCGTATAAATACCCAATTCACAGAAATGCGATTCCACAATGTGATTCTTTTGAAGAAAATGGGTATACGAAAGAAGAGATGAAATTGGTACGTGAAACCAAAAAAATATTAAGCGATAATACAATTGCTGTTACAGCGACTGCGGTACGGGTGCCAATTGTAGGCGGACACAGTGAAGCGGTAAACGTAGAATTCACGAACGATTTTGATGTAAACGAAGTACGAAACATTTTGCATCATACCGATGGCGTAGTCGTACAGGACAATAATGACACCTACACGTACCCAATGCCAATGTATGCGCAAGGAAAAGATGACGTTTTTGTAGGTAGAATTCGTCGTGACGAAAGCCAAGAAAATACTTTAAATATGTGGATTGTTGCGGACAACTTGAGAAAAGGAGCAGCGACAAATACCATCCAGATTGCTGAATATTTGATCGCAGCTAAATTGGTATAATACTTTTTAGATCCAAGATAGCGACTTGTTTTCTCCTGCTCGAGGATGAGAAAAATGTTTATAGTAAGTCAATTTTAAATCCATTTGTTTCAACAAAAGCTATATTTTGTGAAAAACAAATGGATTTTTATATTAGGATGCCTATATTTGCCTTGCATGAAAAAGAAATTTTCTATAGTAAACCTTGTATTAATGATTGCGGTATTGTTTTCAATACTGATTCAATCCCTACATAGTTATGAGCATATAGTAAAGCAATTTTCTGAAAAAAAATGTGAGCATAAATATACTTCTGCTGCAGAAATTACACATCAACATCATAAATTTGACAGCTGTTATTTATGTAATTTTACAATTAGCAGTTTCACATCTTCGGATGTAAAGTCTTTTGAGTTATATAAAATAGAGATGAATTCAAGTAATTCTTCGGCTATCTCAAAACAAATTACACAATTCTTTAAAGGAAGCCTTTTTGCGCTTCGAGCTCCTCCTCAGGTTTAAAATAATATCCACATCAATACATCATTTCAAATATTGGAAGTGATTCATATGTTTATATATTTTGAACGAGGAAAATGCAAACAAAAATTTATATTGTTTTCTGCTTCTGTTTGTTTTGCACCGTAGGTTTTTCGCAAAATACAGTTAGTGGAAAAATTACTACTCAGGAGGGCATGCCGCTTTCCGGGAGCCACGTACACATTGGGACAAAAACGGTATCTTCGGATGTTTCCGGTAATTATCTTATAAAGAGATTGCCTTCCGGGACCGTCAAGGTATTTGTGTCATATGTTGGTTTTCAATCTGTTGATACGCTGGTAAATTTAGCGGGTGACCAAATTTTGAAATTTGCTCTAAAACAAAACACTGCCCAACTGCAGGAAGTAGTCATCAGACAAAAAGCCAATACGCTGAATAAATCGATTTTGGAACAAAAGATCAAAACGGAAACGATTGAAAAATTCAGCAATCAGACGCTTGGAGATATTTTGAAAGAAATAGTAGGTGTTTCCAGTCTAAAGACAGGAAGTTCTGTGGTGAAACCAGTTATTAATGGTTTGTTTGGAAGTAGAGTTCCGGTAATCAATAACAATGTCCGCATGGAAGATCAAGAATGGGGAACGGAACATGCGCCTAATTTTGATATAAACGCTGCAGGGAAAATCACGGTGATCAAAGGGGCTTCTGGACTTCAATTTGGCGGTGATGCCGTCGGTGGTTTAGTGATTATAGAGCCAGTTTCAGTCAAAAAAGATACGCTGTTTGGCAAAACTATTCTGAATTTGGCGTCTAATGGCAGTGGCGGTTCTATTAGTTCGAGTCTGCACAAAGGAAATGATAAAGGATGGAGTTGGAATGCACTGGGAACATTCAAGTATTCAGGCGACAGAGAAGCACCGGATTATGTGTTGTCTAATTCTGGGAATCGGGAAGCTAATTTTTCCGGCGATGTAAAATTTACAGGAAAAAAATATGATATTTCCGGGTACTACAGTTTTTACAATACGACTATTGGTATTTTAAGTGCATCACATACCGGGAATGTAAACGATTTGTACAATTCCATTACCAATAAAATTCCTTCAGTTGTCAATAATTTTACGTACACCATTAGAAATCCGAAGCAGAAGGTACAGCATCATTTGGCTAAAATGAACTACAATTACTATTTTGATGAAACGGCTTCTTTGGCGGTACAGTACTCTTTTCAGTTTAATAAAAGATTGGAATTTGATGTGCGCAGGGGAGATTTTAATGATGTAGCCGCTTTAGACTTGGATTTGACCACGCATGCCGTTAATGTTGATTATAAAAAATCATTGCACGACTGGAGCTTGAAAACTGGATTTAGTTCTTCTATTCAGAATAATTTTGCAAATCCGGCTACAGGAATAAAGCCGCTGATTCCTAATTTTGATCGGGTTGAATTTGGGGGCTATGGTATTGTCAGTTATGATTTAGCGGATAGTTTTTCGGTAGATTCAGGATTGCGATATGATTATTCCCGTGTGGATGCCACCAAGTTTTTTTTGAAATCACGATGGGAGGAAAGAGGCTATACTCCTGAATTTGATAATTTTATAGTGGGAGAACAAGGCAATCAATGGTTGACAAAGCCTAGTTTTACTTTTCATAATATTTCAGCCAGTGCAGGGTTTCACAAGGAATTTGAGGCAGACCTGGATTGGTATGCCAATATCAGCCTTGCGACAAGAAACCCAAATCCATCCGAGTTTTTCAGTGACGGTTTGCATCATTCCACCGGGGTTATCGAGTTGGGTGATTTAGCATTAGACAAAGAACAGGCAATCAAACTATCGACAACATTACAGAAAAAATGGACTGCTTTCTCGGTTGAGGTGAATCCTTTTATCAATAGTATCCATAATTTTATGTTTTTGCGTCCTGTTGGTTTTGAGACGACCATTCGTGGTGCTTTTCCTGTGTGGGAATACCAGCAGACCAATGCGAGATTGGCAGGAGTTGACGTGCAAACCCATTGGAAAATAAGCAAACAATGGCAACATGATTTCACCTTGGCCTATGTCAATGGTAAAGACATCACAAACAAGGAGTCCTTAATAGATATTCCGCCCTTGAATCTGAGTAACAAAATTCAGTTTTCAAAGAGAGAATGGCATGATTTGAAACTCGAGTTAAAAAGTGAAATCGTACTGCATCAAAATCAGTTTCCTAACAATAATTTCACAACAAACATTGTGGTAGATAATGAGCTGGCTCCGGTTCTGGTAGACATCAGTACACCTCCGCCAGGGTATCAATTGTTGCATTTTTATTCGGAAATGAACTTCAAGACTTTCGGAAAAACCAATGCAACGATTGCGTTTTCCATTCAAAATATTTTAAACACTAAGTACAGGGACTATCTTAACAGGCAACGTTTTTTTGCCGATGAAATGGGTAGAAACTTTCAAATTCAATTAAAATTCAATTATTAAAAAGTAAACAAAAAACAATAAAATGAAAAATTCAAAAATTCTAGCAATCGCATTAATATCAATATCCATCTTTTCATCTTGTAGCAATGATGATCCAATTGCAGTAAATGAGGAAGAAGTAATCACAACGGTGACCACAACTCTGAGATCAGGAAGCCAGACAGTTACGATGATTTCGAGAGATCTTGACGGCGACGGACCAAACGCGCCAGTGATAACAGTGTCCGGGGATTTAGTGGTAAATACAACCTATACAGGGGCTGTTAGTTTCCAAAACGAGTCCGTGTCACCAGTTGATGACATTACATTGGAAATAAAAGAAGAAGGGGATGAACACCAACTATTCTTTCAGGCACCAACAGCCATTGGAGCATTTACATATACTGATGCCGATGTTAATGGGAAGCCTATTGGGTTGACTTTTACATTAAAGACAGGTACTACAGCAACAACAGGAAATATAGTGGTCATCTTGAGACATGAGCCAATTAAAAATGCTGAAGGTGTTGCATCCGGTAACATTGCAAATGCAGGAGGTGCAACAGATGCACAAATTACATACCCAGTTCAGGTCAAATAAGCACCTCATTCTGATGTCAACCATTCTAAAAACGCTATTCGAAAGAGTAGCGTTTTTTTGGTTTAAGAACAAAAAGCATTTATTACTGTTTCAGTGCTTTTTTCGTATTATTGTGTACAGAATCGAATGAATTTTATAAACCAAAATAATGATGCTACAAAACCAATCTGTAATTCCTGATATTAAAGCCATTATAGCAGCTTCGAAAGACAAAGCGATTAAAGCGGTGGACAATGAAAGAACCTTGATGTATTGGTATATTGGTCAACGTATTTTCGTGGAAGAACAAGACGGAAAGAACCGTGCTGATTATGGAACATACTTAATTAAATTCCTCGCCGAACAATTACAACCAGAATATGGAAGTGGCTTTTCTTATCGACAATTAAACTGGTATCGCCAATTTTATCGCACTTTCCCAATTGTGTCCGCACTGCGGACACAATTGAGTTGGACACAATATAAATTCCTTTTGGCAATTGACAATCAATATAAAAGAGATTTTTATGTTGCGGAAAGTGTAAAGAATAATTGGACGTCAAGACAACTCGAACGTCAAATCAACAGTAGCTTATATGAACGTCTCCTAATGAGCAATGATAAAGAAAGCGTACTTGCTGTAGCCAAAAATGAAAAACTACCATCAGATGCTAAAGAGATTATAAAAGACCCGATGTATCTTGAATTTCTAGGGTTAAAACGGGAAGCGGCTTATTACGAAAGAGATTTAGAAAGCGCCATAATTACTCATTTGCAAGATTTTTTATTGGAACTGGGAAATGGTTTTTCATTTGTCGCGAGACAAAAAAGAATACACATTGATGGCGATGAATTTTTTACAGATTTAGTTTTTTATAATCGAATATTGCAATGCTTCGTCATCATCGAAATCAAGACAGATAAACTCACGCATCAGGATATTGGTCAACTGCAGATGTATGTCAATTATTATGATCGAGTAGAAAAACTGCCTCGTGAAAATCCAACTATTGGTATTTTGCTTTGTGCCAATAAAAATGACGGTGTCGTAAAATTTACGCTGCCGGAAAACGAAAAAAATATTGTAGCCAGTCAATATAAATTATACCTGCCAACGGAAGAACAGTTGTTGGAAGCTGTGAATATTGAATTACAGAATTTTCAGCAAGGAAAAGAAAATAAGTAAGTAAACGACATAACGGTAGCAAAATACGTTATTCGACAGAGTAGCGTTTTTCTTTGCACCATAAAATAAGTTTTTAGGCTGTTATATTTAACATATAAGTCATATTAGTATGAAGCTCAAAATGTGACACAAACGAATTCGTTTTAAACTTAAATGACCTTAAAGACCTTATATGGTTTATTTTTTTTGCTGCACACGGCAATTATTTCTAAACTTAAAAAAAACTTATATGACTTATATGTTTATTATTTTCAGCATTAGGAATGTATAATTCGGTTTAAATTGTCACAACTGTAATAAAAAAACATTTTAAAGGCTAACTCTTTTTAAGACTTTCCCTCATTTAATACACTAACAATTTCCCTATTTTTGTAACAACCTAAAACAGAATCTAATGAAATGAGCATGAAGGTAATTAGATCACAAACACCAATGATGATATGCGACTCGAGCATAGTGAACAGGTGAAACAATTACAAATGACCTATAAAAAACAATAAATATCAACATATGAAAAACACTTTTTTAATAATGGCTGTAACTTCTGCAATGGCGACTTTCGGCCAAAATCCAAATCCAAAACCGCTAACCTATCCCACTACCAATAAAGGGGAAACCGTGGATGTGTATTTCGACACCAAACTTCCGGATCCATACCGCTGGCTCGAAGATGACAAATCAGCGGAAACGGGTGCCTGGGTAAAAGCCCAAAATGAAGTGACCTACGGGTATTTGGCGCAAATTCCGTTTCGCAATGTCTTGAAATCAAGAATGGAAAAACTGTGGAATTACGAAAAAATAGGAGCGCCTTTCAAAGAAGGAAATTTCACGTATTACTATAAAAATAACGGCTTACAAAACCAATCAGTGTTGTACAGAAAAGACGCCAAAGGAACTGAAACCGTATTTTTGGATCCCAATACGTTTTCTAAAGACGGAACAACTTCGCTTGGCGGATTAGATTTCTCCAAAGATGGTTCTAAAGTAGCCTATTCTATTTCAGAAGGCGGAAGCGACTGGAGAAAAGTTATTATCATGGATGCCATTACCCAAAAAATAATTGAAGATACTATTGTCGATGTGAAATTTAGCGGTGTGTCTTGGAGAGGAAATGAAGGATTTTACTATTCCAGTTATGACAAACCAAAAGGAAGCGAATTGTCTGCAAAAACTGACCAGCATAAACTGTATTTCCATAAATTAGGGACTGCACAAAAACAGGATCAAGTGATTTTTGGTGCCGACCAAAAGCGCCGTTATGTAGGCGGTGGAGTTACGGAAGATGACCATTATCTAGTAATCACAGCGTCTAATTCTACCTACGGAAACGAATTGTACATCAAAGATTTGACAAAGTCAAACAGTCCTATTGTGACTATTGTGGATAATTTCAAGAGCGACAACAACATTATTGAAAACGAAGGCGGAAAACTATTCATAGAAACCGACTTAAATGCGCCCAACAAACGCATTGTTACCGTAGACGTAAAAAACCCGAAACCAGAAAACTGGAAAGATTTTATTGCTGAGACGGAGAATGTGTTGTCTCCTTCAACAGGTGGCGGGTATTTCTTTGCTAATTATATGAAAGATGCCGTTTCGGTGGTGAAACAATATGATTATTCCGGAAAACTAGTTCGTGAAATTAAATTGCCAGGCGTAGGAACTGCCGGTGGATTTGGCGGAAAGAAAAAAGAGAAAACGGTGTATTATTCCTTTACGAATTATATTACTCCGGGTTCTACTTTTTCATTCGAACCAGCAACCGGAACTTCTGCGGTGTATGAAAAACCAAAAGTAGATTTCAACAGCGAGCAATACGAGTCCAAACAAGTGTTTTACACTTCCAAAGACGGAACCAAAATCCCGATGATTATCACCCACAAAAAAGGATTGAAACTTGACGGAACAAATCCAACAATGCTTTACGGTTACGGAGGATTTAACGTGAGTTTGACACCAAGTTTCAGTATTGCCAATGCCGTTTGGATGGAAAACGGAGGCGTTTATGCCGTACCCAATTTACGTGGTGGTGGCGAGTACGGGAAAAAATGGCATGATGCGGGAACCAAAATGCAAAAGCAAAACGTATTTGATGATTTCATCGCAGCGGCTGAATATCTGATTGCTCAAAAATATACATCTTCACAATATCTTGCCATTCGTGGTGGGTCAAACGGAGGATTGCTAGTGGGAGCTACCATGACGCAACGTCCGGACTTGATGCGAGTTGCATTACCAGCAGTGGGCGTAATGGATATGTTGCGCTACCACACCTTTACTGCAGGAGCAGGTTGGGCGTATGATTACGGAACGGCGCAGGACAGCAAGGAAATGTTCAGCTACATCAAAGGCTATTCTCCAGTACACAACATACAAAAAGGGATTCAATATCCAGCAACCATGGTCACTACGGGCGATCACGATGATAGAGTAGTACCAGCACACAGTTTCAAGTTTGCTGCTGAATTACAAGAAAAACAAACCGGAACAAACCCCACACTAATCCGTATTGACATCAATGCAGGACACGGCGCCGGAAAATCCGTAGCGGCAACCATCCAGGAAAATGTAGATCTTCAGGCCTTCACGTTGTACAACATGGGAGTGGTGTTATTGCCAGAATTGGAATAATAACAATTGTGATACCGATTTTACCCTGAGCGATCCCGAAACTTCGGGAGAAGGGAGGAGCTTATTCCTGCTGTACACTGTATCTTTTCCTCCGCCGAAAGTGGCGGAAGGAAAAGGATGCCGTTCCCATCAGGGCTAGGGCATTCGATTCTTAAGACGATTGTCATTGCGAGGTACGTGGCAAAGCAATCACATCATAAATTGATAATAAGTTCAAAAAACGCTATTCGAAAGAGTAGCGTTTTTTTTGTGAAATGAATTTACTTATCAAAAAATCAAGTTGAAAACTAAAAATTAATGAGGTCAATTGTAGGCGGGTCAATTGTAGGCGTAAAACTAATTTTATCAAATATGGAGATTAAAGAAAAATTCGGTCAAAAAGTAAAATTATTAAGAGAGGAAAAAGGTTTCTCGATAGAGCAACTCGCTAATATTTCGAATGTTGACAGGAATTATATTTCTGATATCGAGAAAGGAAAAAGAAATGTTTCAATTGAAATAATGGAGAAAATAATCCTTGCACTCGATACTGATTTTACAAGCTTCTTTAATGATAATAGTTTTAAAAAATGATAATGAAAGAGATGCAATATAAAAATGGTGTTGTTGAAGAATTGATTGTTAATGAGCCGCAATTAAATTTAAAATTTTCAAGTCAATCTCAATCTATAATGATTGCCAATAAAAAAGATAAGTCAAGTACGCTTAATGTGCTTTCTTTATTTTCAGGATGTGGCGGAATGGATTTAGGATTTGAGGGAGGATTTACTGTTCATAATGCATCTATTAATGAAGAGCTTAAGCCAGATTTTATTGAAGAAGTAGTAAATGATAAACTTGTTAAGTTAAAAAAAACAAGATTTAAAACTGTGTTCGCAAATGATATTTTAAGTGATGCAAGGAATGCTTGGGTAAATCATTTCCAAAAAGAAGGGCATAATTCTGAAATGTTCCATACTGATAGCATAGTAGACTTAGTCAAACTTCACAAAAGTGGGACTGAAGTATTTCCAAAAAATGTAGATATTGTTACTGGTGGATTTCCATGTCAAGACTTTAGTATTTCAGGAAAGAGAAATGGATTTGAATCACATAAAAATCATAAAGGCGAATTCAATGTGAATAAATCCGTATCTGAAGAAACTCGTGGTAAACTATACATGTGGATGAGAGAAGTTATTGAAATAACTAAGCCGAAGATATTTATTGCTGAAAATGTAAAGGGGTTAGTAAATCTATCCAATGTTAAAGAAATTATCCAACGTGATTTTTCCTCGATTGGAAAAAATGGATACATAGTTTTAAATCCCAAAGTATTGCATGCAGCAGACTATGGTGTTCCTCAATCAAGGGAAAGAGTTATATTTATTGGAATAAAAAAATCGGCTTTAAAAAAATCGGCTCTTGAAGAATTAGAGAAGCAAAGCATTTCGGAAAAATATAATCCTTATCCAAATCGAACGCATTCTTACACTATAAAAGATTCAGATTTAAAAAATCCAGTTCAACTTAAAGAAATTTTTAGTTTGCTGGAAGAGCCTGAAAACAGTAATGATTTATCCCAAAAGAATTTTTCTAAAGCAAAATTTATGGGTAAGCATTGTCAAGGACAAATTGAAATTAAACTTAATGGGATAGCTCCAACTATTAGAGCCGAACACCACGGTAATATAGAATTTAGAAGACTTGATGCAAGTAATGGAGGGAATTATAAAGAAGAACTCTCAGCTGGCTTGGAACAAAGAAGATTAACTCCTAGAGAATGTGCTTTGATACAAACTTTTCCGATAGATTATGAATTTGTTATTGAGAATAAAAATGGTAGAAAAGGTTCTTATTTAATTAGTCCCTCACAATCTTATAAAATAATTGGGAATGCAGTTCCACCATTACTTGCTTATAACCTAGCTAAAAGATTAGAAGAGGTTTGGCCTTTATTTTTTAAAAAATAACATATGATATACTCCGCTAATCCAGAGCCTCATAAAGATGAATTTAATTCATTGTTGAGCTCTACACTTCTTCAACTTAATTACACAGCTAAGACTGCGAATAATTTTGTGTCATTAGCAGGCAATAAATTAGAGCCTTATATTTCTAAGTTAATGACAGAGCTAGCTGTTGGGACACCTTTTGAGAGTTCAATTGAATGGGTTGGCGGTCAAAAATTTCCAGATATAATTGCAAAAAAGTACTATGGGATAGAAGTGAAAACTACTACGCAAAATCATTGGAAGACAACAGGGAATAGTGTTCTTGAATCTTCTAGGGTTAATGATGTGGAACGAATCTATATGTTGTTCGCTAAATTGGCGAGTCCTATTGAATTCAAATGTAGACCATATGAAGAATGTTTGTCTGAAGTTGTTGTAACTCATTCACCTAGATATCTTATAGATATGAATTTGGATAAAGGAAAAACAATTTTTGATAAAATGAGTGTTACATATGATGATTTAAGAAATAAAGAAAATCCCATTCGACCAATTATAGATTATTATAAGAGCAAATTAAAGCCTGGTCAGGATATTTGGTGGATGGACCAAGAGAATGGGAGTTCATCAAGTATTATTATAAAACTTTGGAATGATTTGGTAAAAAAAGACAAAACAAAATTAATAAATGAAGCAAGAATTTATTTCCCTGAACTTTTCGGTAATGGGGGTAATAAATATGGTAGAATAGGTGTTTGGTTAGTGAATAGAGAGAATATAGTTTGTCCTAACGTTAGAGATCAATTTTCTGCGGGTGGTATAACGCCTGTTTATGAGATAAATGGTAAGACTTACAAAATGGTACCAAGGACTCTAATTAATTTGTTTGAAAATATTGAGCAAATATTAGAACTCTTTAGGGAAATAACTGCAATCGAATTATCTGATTATTGGGGCGTAAAAACTAGTGAAAATAAAAAAATATTTGATTGGATCGAATTAATATCGGAACATTCAAAAAGGTTAGCTTCAACGAATCATTTAAATGTCAAAGAAATATTATCAGATAAAATATTTAGAAAGTAGTTCTATAACTCTTTATTAATGATGACTGAAATTAATTTTGGTTAAATTTACATTATGGATTTTTTATCTATTGATGAAAGACGAAAAAGAATGCAATCTATAAAAAGTAGAGCAACAAAAGACGAAATCCGCTTGGCAAAAGCTTTATGGCATCTCGGCTACCGTTACCGTAAAAACAATAAAACTATTTTTGGCACACCGGATTTAACTTTCAAGAAATTCAAAATTGCCATATTTGTAGACAGCGAATTCTTCCACGGTAAAGATTGGGAAACTCAAAAAGACCGCGTGAAAACCAATACGGAGTTTTGGCAAAAGAAAATAGAACGCAACATGCAAAGAGACATTGAAGTCAACAATTATCTCGAATCACAAAACTGGAAAGCACTTCGTTTCTGGAGTGCGGAGATAGAAAAAAATCTCGAGGAATGTGTGGTTATAATCCAATCTGAAATTATTTCGAGACAAAATCAAGAAAGCGAATCTTAAACCGTAAACCACAATCCATTCCCTTCCTTAACTCCACAATTTCACTTTTTTCTTTTCACAATGTTTTATTAATTGGTTCGTTTTTTCATACTGCAATGGGTAAATTTGAAAGACAACATTAAATTAATAAAAACATGACAGTACAAATCAACACAGACAACAATGTAGAAGGACACGCACGTTTGAAAGCGTATATTACCGAGGAATTGGGAACGGCTTTGGTGCGTTTTGAAGATAAAGTAACCCGTTTAGAAGTACACCTTGGTGACGAGAACAGTGATAAAGGTGGTTTCAACGACAAACGATGCTTGATTGAAGCCCGACCTATAAATATGCAGCCTGTAGCAGTTACCAATCATGCTGATACTACCGAAAAAGCATTTCATGGTGCCTTAGACAAAATTAAAAAAGTGTTGGAAACAACTTTCGAAAAAAAGAAAACTCATTAAATAGTTGCCATTTGGCAAACAAAAAAAGGACACTGTCTCTATAGGATAGTGTCCTTTTTTTTGGTTGAGATTCTTTAAAATTTGGATAGTGGTTTTAATAATTTTAGCAGTAAATTAGTACTTTCAATATAATTCCGAAAAGCGTTGAAAAGTTGCAATTTGAGAAAATGAAATTTATAGAATAAATTAATGGAAAACATAAAATTATTTGAAAGCCAAAAAATCCGTTCCTCATGGGATAACGAACAAGAGAAATGGTTTTTTTCGATTGTAGATATTATACAAGTTTTGACGGATAGTCCAAGACCAAGGAAATATTGGAGTGCGCTGAAAACAAAACTAAAAAATGAAGGAAGTGAACTGTCCCATAATATGGGACAGTTGAAAATGATGGCTGATGATGGTAAAATGAGACAAACGGATGTGGCAGATACGGAGCAACTATTCCGTTTGATCCAATCCATTCCTTCGCCTAAAGCTGAGCCTTTTAAACAATGGTTAGCCAAAATAGGCTATGAAAGAATAGAAGAAAGTCAAGATCCTGAAAAGGCTATTGATCGTGCTATGGAAAATTATTTGAAATTAGGATACTCCACAGCCTGGATTAATCAGCGGTTAAAAAGCATAGAAGTTAGAAAAGAACTCACCGATGAATGGGAAAATAGAGGTGTTAAGAAAGGACAGCAATTTGCTTCACTTACCGATATAATTACCCAAGCTTGGAGCGGAAACACAGTAAAGCAGTACAAGAATTTAAAAGGCTTAAAAAAAGAAAATCTAAGAGATAATATGACCAACTTAGAATTGGTATTAAATATGTTAGCAGAAGCAACCACAACAGAAATTAGCAAAGAAAACAATCCTAAAACCTTTGCAGATAATAAAAAAATTGCCCGAAAAGGCGGTGAAATTGCCGGCGATACCAGAAAGCAAATAGAAGCACAAACGGGCAAAAAAATTGTTAGCTCACAAAATGCTAAAGTTTTAAAAGAGGAAAAGAATAAATTAAAAGAATAGTTCAAACAATAAACAGGATAAAATACTAGTTCTAAGTTAGTCTCAAATTTACTTTAAACCGATATTTTTGTCGTATGTCGCTTTCCGTTTTAAAAATATTTACCGCAAATTCGTAAATTATAGATATGGATTCGATATTTTTAATTAGCGAATTTGCGGTTTTAATGATTATTTAAACAAAATAAATTTTACTTATCAAACAACAAGGTTGCTAATGCTTCGTCTCTTTTATAGACATCTTCATAGAAATGAACCACGCCGTCCGCATCTACCCAAGCGGTAAAATAACCGATGTATACCGGAATTTTATTTTTTAACGTGTACCAATATTCTTCTCCGCCGTTCATCGCAGTTTCTATTTTAGCAGGATTCCATTTCTTGTCATCTTTCATAATCATGGCAGCAAGTTCCTTTGGCTTGGCGACACGAATGCAACCGTGGCTAAAAGCGCGATCTTCCTTGCCAAATAGACTTTTGGATGGCGTATCATGCAAATATATCGCATTCGAATTGGGAAATAAAAACTTGACTAATCCCAAGGAGTTCTCCGGTCCGGGTCTTTGTCTCACGTAATTGTCTTTCCATTCCATGTCGTGCTCGGCCAAGTAATTGGGATTGTTTTCAATGGCAGGAAGAATCTCTTTTTTGAGAATACTTGCCGGCACGTTCCAATACGGTCTGAATACAATGTATTGCATTGGCGCACTAAAAATTACGGTTTTATGCATGGCTTTTCCTACCACAACCTTGGAGCGTAATTCTGGTTTCCCATCTCTTAAAAAAGTCAGTTCATAGGCCGGAATATTCACCACGATTAATTCCTTGGATTTGGTAATATCATTCGAAATCCATCGGCAGCGTTCCATATTGACCATCACAGTTTTGATGCGGTCTGCAACAGATACATTCATGTAGCGGATGTGTTCCGGCAGTATAATTTTGTTCAGTAGATTGCCACTTCTCTTTTTGAATTTCAATACTCCAGCCGCTAATTCAGCATCATATACGGCACTTTTAGAATCTCTTGCAAGATCATCCGTGACAAATAAACGTGTTCTGATTTGCGCAATGGCTGTGGCACTGTCTCCGGGTTTATAGGATTTTACACTTGGGTCTAATTCAGTGGTTTTCCATCCACCTTTAGTTTCTATTTTGCGGTATTCCTGCAGTACAGCTTTAAGGAGGTAATACTGTTTCAATACGCCTTTTTCTTCTTTTTTGATTAACGAAGGGTTGATTAACAACGAGTCTAAATAATTGACATACGATTGTCTTTTTCGAGGCAAAAACCATTCTAAATCTTTCGATTTTTGAGTGCTTATACCATCGTATACTTTATCTGCATAAAAAAAGTATAATGCAGAACTCAGTAATTCAGTGTCAATACTCGCTTTTTGATTGTCCTCCGGATTGTCATAGATATCATCTAATTTTTCCTTGTACGGAATCGCAGTTTCAATTCCTTCCTGCGTCAGATTATTCACTTTGTTGTATAATAAACCTGCAAATTCATTTAGGCCATCCTTGTCAAACCAGATGTAATGAAACTGATGCTTGCGGTATAACTTTTCTACTTCTGTTTGGTAAGGCTGCAGTTTTGGATATTTTTCAAAAAACGTTTTGATTTGTGTACTGTCAAAAGCAACTGCAACGGTATTTAAACTCGTTTTCTTTTTAGTGTCATTTACATCTTTCTTTTTACAGGAAACTAGGGTGAATAGTAGTGCAAAAATAATAAGTAGTATGGAGGTGCTTAACTTTCTCATAATCTTAACTTTAAATCTTACATTTTACTGTCTAAACAATACAAAAATACGTCAAAACTCGATGTGTAATACCGCCTTGGGTTGGGCGGTTCTTTTTAGTTTGAAATCAGATTTGTAATTGAAGTGTCTAGATTAAAAATAAATTATATTCAATAATCTTTTAATCAATTGGTTACGGTATTTTGTTTTGTTTCTAAAACTAAATTTGAAATCAAATAGGATTGTCAAAATCCAAAAATTATTTCTTTCGGCTGCGTTCTATGAATCAACACAACCACTTTACAAAAAATAGAGCTATTGCTTTACGTATTTTGGACTTTGTGGTTTGGATTTCAAATGATTTTCAGTTGTTTGAATAATTAGTTTCGAGCGATTCATTGCTATATCGGATGTTTTTATGCTACCTTGTAATTCAAACAGAAAAGGACTATGAGGAGACCGGTAGCTGTTGATCGAAAAATAAAAATAAGATGGAATAAAAAACCATAAATAAATACCGAATGAAATGAAAAAACTACTAGCTTTTTTGATAGTAATAACCGTGTCTGGTTGTAAAAGTGTGATGGTAAAACAAACCGATTCAAAAAATGAAATCAATGTTGTATTAAATACTTGGCATAAAGCTGCTGCAGATGCTAATTATAACGCATACTTCGGCTTGATGTCAGATGATGCAATTTTTATAGGTACTGATGCAACAGAGAATTGGAATAAAACAGCTTTTCAGGCCTATGCAAAACCACATTTCGATAAAGGAAAAGCATGGAGTTTTACAGCTTTAGAACGTCATATTCATTTTGACAAAACAGGTAAAATAGCTTGGTTTGATGAATTACTGAATACTCAAATGAAAATTTGTCGCGGCTCAGGCGTGTTAGTCAAAATAGGGCAAAAATGGAAAATAAAGCAATACGTTTTGTCTATGACAATCCCAAATGATAATTCAGGTGAAGTGATTAAAGTTAAAACTTTTATCGAAGATGCCATGATCAAAAAATTACAAGCAAAGCAATAAAATTTTTAGTTTTTGTTTTATTCTTAAGTAGCAAGAAAGATATATTGTCGCAATTATTAAAAAGAGTTTTTGCCACAGATTGTAAGGATTAAAAAGATTTTTAAAATTACATAACGAATTAATCTGTGCTAATCTGTGGCAAAGAAATTTAGTGCTTTATTAAAATATGACATTAAATTTGAGTCATTACTTAGTTTAAAATTTCTTCATAAAATGTACTGTTGTTTAAAAGCCATCTTTAATTAAATAATAGTTTAAAGGGTGCATTAAATGTTGTTTTTAAAACGTTTTTCATTTTTTGGTCCCTAGTTCGCTCCGTCTTATATATTTCCTTAATTTTGCCAAAATATACTAAAAAAGTGGGAAGCAAAAACAAATTAAAAAGATTCAAGGAAAACGAGACATTCAACAACGTTTTTCAACCAACGAGGGAAGAAGTAGTAGGTGATTTATTTCCGTTGAAAGGGAAATGGAATACAGAATTTTTCAAAAATGAAAATCCATTGGTGCTGGAACTAGGCTGTGGGAAAGGAGAATATTCAGTAGGTCTGGCAGAAAGGTATCCCAATAAAAACTTTATCGGAATTGATATCAAAGGCGCGCGTTTCTGGCGTGGTGCTAAAACTGCTGTGGATACCGGATTGCATAATGTGGCTTTCATTAGAACTCAGATCGAATTGATCAATCATATTTTTGATGAAAATGAAGTAGACGAAATCTGGATTACTTTCCCCGATCCCCAAATAAAATACAAACGGACCAAACACAGAATGACAAATTCCGAGTTTTTGCAATTGTATAAAAAAGTACTTAAAAAAGACGGTATTGTAAATCTTAAAACAGACAGTGAATTCATGCATGGATATACCTTAGGTTTGCTGCATGGCGAAGGGCACGAAGTTTTATATGCCAATCATAATGTGTATGTAAATGAAGGAAGTCCCGAGGAAGTAACTGCTTTTCAGACATTTTATGAAAAACAATATTTGGAAGTTAATAAAGCAATTACGTATATTCGATTTAAAATTAAAGAATAGTTTTATATTTGGGATTGTTTTTTTGAATACTGGTACCGTTTGCTTATGAATTTAATCACTTCCTTGTTTTTGGGTTTTGTTACTGCCTTTGTGGGGATTACTCCCCCGGGACTTCTAAATATGACAGCTGCTAAAGTAAATCTGAAAGAAGGGAAGAAAAGCGCTTTTTGGTTTGTTTTGGGAGCAGTAATCGTAATTTTTGTACAAGCCTATCTCGCTATTTTATTTGCACAATTTATCGAAGTGCGCCCGGATGTGATTGTTTTATTGCGAGAAGTAGGATTTGTCATCTTTACTGCGTTGACTATTTTTTTTTTGTTGGTTGCTAAAACCCCCAAAATTAAAAAAGGCAAAATAAAAAAGAAGAGTACTTCCACTCGTTTTTTCTTAGGAGTTTTGCTCTCCTCTCTTAACTTTTTCCCGATCCCTTATTATGTTTTTGCAAGCATTACTTTGGCTTCTTATAATTTGTTTCTGTTTGATTTTTCAAATGTTTTTGTTTTTGTGACAGGCGTAGTGTTGGGCTCTTTTTTGGGTTTTTATTTGTACATTACTTTTTTTCAAAAAATACAAGAGAAGTCGGATTATATTATGCGAAACATGAATACAATTATTGGTAGCATAACCGGGTTTATATCATTAGTTACTTTGATTAATATTGTCCGTTATTATATGGGGTAATTGGCTCACCGGGTCTCCCATAAAACCTTTTTTCACTAGATTTAAAATCATGTCAAACGATACTTTTTTTGAACGCGTGTATGACATCGTCAGGCAAATTCCATACGGTAAGGTTACTTCGTATGGCGCTATTGCAAAGGCCTTAGGAACGGCACGCTCTGCCAGAATGGTAGGCTGGGCAATGAATGCCTCCCATGGTTTTGAGGATGTTCCGGCACACCGTGTAGTCAACAGGAACGGTTTGCTCACGGGGAAATTACATTTTGACGGCACCAATCTGATGCAGCAATTATTGGAAAGCGAGGGAATAATCGTGACCAACAATCAAATTGTAGATTTAGAAAAATATTTTTGGCAACCGGAAGTCAGGACAGAATGATTTATAATAGTTCAGATTCCGGGGTTCTAATCTCAACAAATACTCAATAACGACCAGCAATCTGTGCATCAATAAATGCGATGCAAATCCTTTATAATAAGAACTTTTCATAGTATCTTTGTAATCTGAAATCAGTTTAAATAAAGATAATATTCTGGTGGTATAAGCCAATAGAAACAGTAAACTAAAAATGAAATTAGAAAGAAAAGAAATTCTTAAAGCCTTAGAAACAATTACTATAGCCGGAGAAGGGAAAAATATGGTTGAAAGCGGAGCAATTGCAAACGTAGTCACTTTTGGCGATGAAGTAGTGGTAGATCTAGTATTACATACCCCAGCAATGCACATCAAAAAACGTGCGGAAGACGACATCAGAAAAACAATTCTTGAATTAGTATCTCCGGAGGCTAAAATCAAAATTAATAGTAAAGTGGAAGTGCCGGACAAACCAGAAATCAAAGGGAAACAAATTCCAGGTATAAAAAATATTATCGGAGTAGCCTCTGGTAAAGGCGGTGTAGGTAAATCTACCGTTACTGCAAATCTTGCAGTATCATTAGCTAAAATGGGATTTTCAGTAGGGATTCTAGATGCGGATATTTATGGTCCGTCCATGCCTATTATGTTCGACGTAGAAAGTGAAAAGCCCATTTCTGTCATGGTAGACGGAAAATCAAAAATGAAGCCCGTAGAAAGTTATGAGGTAAAAATTCTTTCGATAGGATTTTTTACGGCACCAAGTCAAGCAGTAATATGGCGAGGGCCCATGGCTTCTAAAGCCTTGAACCAAATGATATTTGATGCAGATTGGGGGGAATTAGATTTTATGTTAGTCGATTTGCCACCAGGAACAGGAGATATTCACCTTTCTATCGTGCAATCCTTGCCAATTACAGGAGTTGTCATCGTAAGTACTCCTCAGGCCGTAGCTTTGGCCGATGCCAAAAAAGGAGTTTCAATGTTCCTCTCAGAAGCTATAAATGTACCAGTTTTAGGAATTATAGAAAACATGGCGTATTTTACACCGGAAGACTCGAGCGAAAGCGAACAGGCGAAGCAATTGCCTGAAAACAAATACTATATCTTTGGAAAAGAAGGGGCCAGGAATCTTGCCGAAGACTTAGATGTTCCATTCCTTGGTGAAGTGCCCATCGTACAATCGATTCGGGAAGCAGGTGATTACGGTCGTCCCGCAGCCATGCAAACCGGTTCAGTTATCGAAACAGTTTTTGAGGAAATCACAAAAAATGTAGTGCAGGAAACCGTCAACAGAAATAAAAATTTACCTGCTACCGAAGCTGTGAAAATCACAACTATGGCAGGTTGTTCCGCAGTAAAAAAATAAAAAATTAGAACGCATGAAAATAATTTTCAATCGTTCAATTTTCTAATCTTTTGAATCTTTAAACAAAGACAATGACAACAGAACAATTAACCCTAGAAGTTCAAAAAGCGCTAGAAGAAATAAGACCTTTTTTGAATTCAGATGGTGGTGACATTACCCTTATTTCCATAGAGGACGGCAAACACGTAAAAGTGCGTCTCGAAGGAGCCTGTACCAGTTGCAGCGTAAATCAAATGACATTGCGTGCCGGAGTAGAAACAACCATCAAAAAGTTTGCACCACAAATAGAAACTGTTGTAAATATCCTATAAATTAACAGGGCGTGCCCCTTTTAAGAAAAAAGGCTACTTGTTTTAACGGGTATAGGCCTTTTTTCTTAAAACGGTCGGGCTATCCGCGCTACTTCGGTAGCTAGCTTCTATCCCTCACGCAGTCCGTATTTAATAACCAACACCGATTGCCTAAAACCAAACACCCACAATCATATGGATGTATTAATAAAAATAAAAGATCGAGAAGGAGTCGTGCATGAGTTACAGGCTCCCACGGATATGGCCATGAATATCATGGAATTATGCAAAGCCTATGAGCTTCCTGTAGAAGGAACCTGCGGCGGTATGGCCATGTGTGCTTCCTGTCAATGTTATGTTCTTAATGATGTTGCCTTGCCAGAAATGGGCGATGATGAAGAAGCAATGCTTTCAGAAGCCTTTTATGTAAAAGCAAACAGTCGTTTGGGCTGTCAGATTCCAATTACCGAAAGCCTCGAGGGATTAGAACTCGAATTGGCTCCTGAAAATTAATAAAAAAGCATCTTGTTACTAAAACAAGATGCTTTTTTTAAGGGTATTTTCTAAAGAAGTGTTGCGTTATTTGAAAGTATTAGTTTTATGCCAATTCAACATTCATTAAGATAGTTTCTTCGATGGCATCCCAAAGACCAATGCGTTTCTCTAAAGCTAATTTTGATACTTCCTCAACATCAGACCATTTTTGAGCATCTGTACCGCAAAGTTCTGTTATCATTTTCATCGCCATTGGCCCATGTTCATCCGCATCCAATTCGATGTGTCTTTCAAAATAATAAATCAGTTTGCTCAAATCCGTTTCAGGAAAATTCTCCTGAAAGTTTTTCAAAATAGCGGTAAACATACTCGGTATCAAATCTTCTCTTCCAAAAGTAAAAGCCGCTGCAATTTCATGGGATTTTCCTTCCTCAATAACCCTGAATGTGAAATCCAGGAATGCTTTGATATTGGGGTGTAAAGTGCTGGTTTTTATAGCGACAAATATGTTTTGAAGGGAATCTACTTCAGTTAAAAAATGTTCAATACCTTCAGTATTTGCTCCACAGGATTGCATGGCTTCAATATACATTTCATAATGACTCAAACGGCGTCCGTCTAATGTTAAGTCAGATTCTTCAGCAAGGACAATTTCGTTTATTAAATATCGGGTTTGTGGATTTTCCGTTGCAAACCAGGGTGTTGTTGTACAAGTTAATTTGGATTGTAATGCTTTTAATAAAGACATGAAATCCCAAACGGCATAAATATGATTTTCTAGAAAACATTGTAAATCCTCAATAGTTTTTACTTTTTTATATAAAGGATGGTGTAACAACAGTTCTTTTTGAGGCTGAATACTATTGTTGATGGTTTGGATATTCATAAAGAGTATTTTTGTGTAAATATAAAAAAGCTTCTTGGTATCAAGAAGCTTTTATTATCAATTTTATTAATAGTTTAATAACTGTTTACCACTACTTGAAAGCAGGAATTCCAGTGATGTCCATACCGGTAATTAACAAGTGTATATCGTGCGTCCCTTCATAGGTGATTACAGATTCCAGGTTCATCATGTGACGCATGATCGAATATTCTCCAGTAATTCCCATTCCGCCTAGCATTTGTCTGGCTTCTCGGGCAATTTCCACAGCCATCATTACATTATTTCTTTTGGCCATTGAGATTTGGGCCGTTGTCGCTTTACCTTCATTTCTTAAAACACCTAATCTCCATGTTAATAATTGCGCTTTTGTGATTTCAGTAATCATTTCGGCTAATTTCTTTTGTTGTAATTGGGTTCCTGCAATGGGTTTGTCAAACTGAATTCTTTCTTTAGCATATCGCAATGCGGTATCATAGCAGTCCATGGCAGCACCAATAGCGCCCCAGGCAATTCCGTAACGTGCTGAATCCAGACAACCAAGCGGTGCTCCTAATCCAGATTTATTGGGCAATAAGTTTTCTTTCGGAACTTTCACATTGTCAAAAATCAATTCTCCAGTTGATGAGGCACGAAGCGACCATTTGTTGTGCGTTTCCGGAGTGGTAAAACCTTCCATTCCGCGTTCTACAATTAAACCGTGAATTCTTCCTTCTTCATTTTTTGCCCAAACAATGGCGATGTCTGCAAACGGAGCATTTGAAATCCACATTTTGGCACCATTCAATAAATAATGGTCGCCCATATCTTTGAAGTTGGTAATCATACTTCCTGGATCTGAACCATAGTTAGGTTCCGTTAAACCAAAACAGCCCATGTATTCTCCAGTGGCTAACTTAGGTAAATATTTTACGCGTTGTTCTTCGTTTCCGTATTTCCAAATAGGATACATTACCAAAGAAGATTGTACAGATGAAGTGGAACGAACGCCAGAATCACCGCGTTCTATTTCTTGCATGATCAAACCATAAGATATTTGGTCTAGACCCGCACCGCCGTATTCTTCTGGGATGTAAGGACCAAAACCGCCTATTTCGCCCAAACCTTTAATGATTTGTTTTGGGAATTCGGCTTTTTGAGCATATTCTTCTATAATAGGTGATACTTCACGTTTTACCCAAGCACGAGCAGAGTCACGTACTAGTTTGTGTTCTTCTGTTAGTAAATCGTCAAGGTTGTAGTAATCTGGAGCTTGAAATAAGTCTGGTCTCATGGTTATTAATTTTTATGGAACAAATTTACAGAAAGAAATATAACAAAAGCATTAACAAATGTTATATTTTTTTATTTGAAATAGAAATAAGTAAGTCGAAAGTTTAAAAGTCGTAAAGTCAAAAGAATTAACTTTAAGTAAAACAGCTTTAAATCAGATTTTTACATGATTTTATCCTGATTTTAAAATACGACATTATACCATGGTTATTACTTAGCTTATTTTTTAACAAATAAGTCCTTTTATATACGGGATTTTATTAAAAAAGGTATTATCCTCTAAATTACAATAAAAATTAACTTTAGCAGAGATCAAAGGTGTTTTAAATAAGATTACGGAATGGTTTAGGTGTTATTTAGAATCATTTTGGACTTACATCTTCATATAAAACTCTTTAGTCAATGCAATGTATTCGGGAGTATAAATGTGTCTTGCAGTTTCGATAATCAATTCGTCAACGGGATAGTTCGAGCTTTCTTCTCGGCTAAAGGCCAATAAACTGCGTTTAATTTCGGTAGTTGGAGTTCCTTTTACGTGTGTAATTTTAATTGGATACAATTCGTATTCTTTGGCAAGAGCCAAGAAATTTTCTTCTTCTTTGAAAGGAATTATAACTGTGAATATTCCGTTTTCTGAAAGCAATAAATCAGCAGCCTCGATTAAATCCTCAAAAGGCATCGCGTCAGCAAAACGGGCTAAATCACGTTGTTCGTTATCAGATTTGTAATCATCAGTATAAAATGGAGGATTGGAAACAATTAAATCATACTCGTCTTCCGGTTCTTCGACGAATTCATCTAAACCGGCATGAAAACAAAATAAGCGATCACTCCAAGGGGAGTTTTCAAAATTATCTACGGATTGTTCATACGCTTCTTCGTCTATTTCCAAAGCGTCAATTTGTTCCGCGTTACTTCTTTGTGCCAGCATTAGTGCGATTACTCCTGTTCCGGCTCCAATATCTAAAATACTAATAGGATTGTTTTCAATAGGAGTCCATGCACCAAGTAAAACGCCATCGGTTCCAATTTTCATGGCGCAACGATCTTGCTGGATTGAGAATTGCTTGAAACTAAACATAGGGAATTTTGATTTCAGATTGTAGATTAACGATTTTTGAGGAATTGAACACTAAAAACTGAATACTGAACACTAATTTAAAGGTACATTTCAATAAGTCCTTCTGGTAGATCCATGATAACTTTTTTGTTTTCACGGTCAATTTTAACCAAGAAAAGATCAATCATGGGGATAAGAATCTCAACATCACCGTTGAGGACTTCAAAAAGGGGTTGGGCAGTAGTATCATTAATGGATTCGATCTTTCCAACAACACCAAGACGTTTGTCTTCAACTTCAAAACCAATTACTTCGTGGAAATAGAATTTATTGCCGCTAAGTTTCGGCAACATCTTCAAAGGAAGGTAGATGGCATTGCCTATAATGGCGTCTGCCTCTTCTTCGGTAGTCATGTCTTCAAAACGAATTCTAAGTAAATCGTTTTTGTGCAGCGAACTACTTTCAATAAAAAAAGGAACCAAGTGTTTGTTACATTCAACAAACACTGATTCCAAGTTTTCATATAACTCAGGTTCGTCCGTGTCTAAATAGGCTAGAATTTCCCCTTTGAAACTAAATTTTTTAGCGATTTTACCTAAATAGAAACAATCTTCTTTACGCATAGTCGCCTTCTAAAATTATGCTTCAGTTGTTTCGTTATTTTCTTCTGCGGCAGGAGCTTCTTCAGCTTCAGCAACTTCTTCTTCAACAGCTGGAGTTGCAGCAGCGATAGCGTCAGCTTCTGCTTGAGCAGCTGCAGCTAAACGTTTTGCATTTACATCTTGTTCTGCTTTGAAAGCTTTAGCTTTAGCATCCGCTTGCACTTTTGTTAAGCCGTCTTTTTTAGCATCTACTTTTCCAGTTTTTGCCTCTAACCAAGCATTTAATTTAGCATCAGCTTGTTCTTGAGTTAAGGCTCCTTTACGGATACCACCGTCAAGGTGATGTTTCAATAAAGCTCCTTTGTAAGAAAGAATCGCTTTAGCAGTATCTGTTGGTTGAGCACCATTGTGCAACCATTTTACTGCACTATCAAGGTTTAAGTCGATAGTTGCTGGGTTTGTGTTTGGATTGTAAGTACCAATTTTTTCTAGGTATTTACCATCTCTTTTTGAGCGCGCATCTGCAGCTACAACCCAGTAAAAAGGTTTTCCTTTTTTACCGTGTCTTTGTAATCTAATTTTTACTGACATAATCTTGTGATTAAATTTTGAGGTACTCGACCTCTGTTAATTAAGGGTGCAAAGATACCTTTTTTATTGATAAATACTAATTGGATTGTGGTTTTAATCTGTGGCAGTGCGCTGTAGGTGGTTTTGATTCGTGTTTTTTTGTCCTGTTATGTTTTTTTTTTAGCATTAATGCCCTATTTTTGTTAGTAAAAGAAGGTTTTATGAAAAAATATTTGATATTTCTAGGGGTACTTTTTTTAATGATTTCATGTGCGGAAGAGGTGAGTTTTAATACTCCTTCTTTACAAGGAAGGAAAGACAATGTGTTTTGGAGAGCGACAGCTTCCAAAGCGACTTTAGCTTCTGATGGTTCACTAGTAATTGAAGGGTTTACTGGAAATGAGGTTTTGACTTTGAAGACAACCTCCATATCACCTCAAGTGTATCCATTGGGAACCAGTAATTCCAAGACAGCTGTTTACGTATTGACTGGAGGAAGCGATTTTTCATTTGCAACAGGTATTGACATGGGTAGCGGGCAAATAGTAATTACTGATTATGATGAGAAGGGTCTTACGGTTACAGGTACTTTTAAATTTAGTGCAGAAAATGCAAATGGCAACCCATCAGCAGGGACTGTTTTGAATTTTCAACAAGGCGTATTTTATAAGGTTCCGGTAAGTCTGCGGGTTCCCTAAATTCACACGGTTAAGATTCTTAAATTGCAGGAGTTGGGTATTTTAGTAGCTTCATTTTCTTTTTGAATTTAAAATAAAAACATAAATAAGCTAATCTATAGTAGATTGCAAAAAAAATAGCAGTACATTTGTTTTATTATTTAAATAAGAACATATGAATATTTTTGTTGGAAGTCTTCCATTCAGTATTGAGGAAGCAGATTTAAGAGAGTCTTTCGAGGCTTATGGAGCAGTTGATTCAGTTAAAATTATTACTGATAAATTCACTGGAAGAAGTAAAGGATTTGGTTTTGTTGAAATGCCAAATGATGAAGAAGCTCAAAAGGCTATTGATGAATTGAATGGTGCTACTGTTCAAGGACGTGCAATCGTTGTAAACAAATCGGAGCCTAAACCAGAAGGTGAAAGAAGAAGTTTTAACAATAACAGTCGTGGTGGAGAATCTCGCGGTGGTTATGGTGGTGGAAACAGCCGTGGTGGAGAAAACCGTGGTGGTGGAAACAGAGGTGGATATTAATATTTTTCTCTACAACTATAAAAAAAGGTGTCAATGTAAATTGACACCTTTTTTGTTTCCTCACCCCAGCCCTCTCCCAGAGGAAAGGGGGTTGGATTTTACAAATTAGCAACTAACCAGTCACCTACTTCGCTAGTTTTGTATGCCTTAGCCCCTTTAGCAACTAAATCTTCAGTTACAATTCCTTGTTCGAGTGATTTGTTGACTACAGCTCTAATCGCAGCCGCTTCTTCTTTTAAGCCGAAGGCATCTTCAAACATCATTGCAGCAGATAATACGGTCGCTAATGGATTGGCAATATTTAGGCCTGTGGCCTGTGGATAGGATCCGTGAATGGGTTCGTACAATGAAGTATGTTCTCCAACGGATGCAGAAGGCATTAATCCCATTGATCCGGATATCACTGAAGCTTCATCAGTCAAAATATCTCCAAATAAATTTTCTGTAATCAAGACATCATATGAATTTGGCCATTGTACTAAACGCATCGCTACGGCATCCACAAATTCATAACTTACCGTAACTTCGGGATAGTCTTTTTCCATTGCTTGTACGGTTTCTCTCCACAAACGAGAAGTTTCCATTACGTTGGCTTTGTCTACACAACATAGTTTTTTAGTACGAGTCATTGCTAGTTCAAAACCTTTTTTAGCTAAACGTTTTACCTCTGATCTGGTATAGGTACAAGTGTCAAACGCTGTTTCACCACCGTCTTTTCTTCCTTTTTCTCCAAAATAAATTCCGCCGGTAAGTTCCCTTAAAAAGATTAAATCAGTTCCTTCAATACGCTCTCTTTTTAAAGGAGAATTGTCAATCAAAGAGGGGAATGTAAATGTTGGGCGAACATTGGCAAACAGCCCTAGTTTTTTACGCATTAATAACAAACCTTGTTCTGGACGAACCGGAGCGCTTGGATCATTATCATATTTTGGATGGCCAATGGCTCCAAATAAAACAGCATCAGCAGCCATACAAATTTCGTGAGTCTCATCAGGATAAGGAACTCCTACGGCGTCAATGGCGCAAGCTCCTGTAAGTGCAGGAGTCCAGATGATTTCATGGTTGAATTTTTTAGCGATCGCATCCGAAACTTTTACGGCTTCATGGATTACTTCTGGTCCAATTCCGTCTCCGGCTAAAAGGGCTATTTTTAATTTCATATTAATTGTGTTTTCCTCCTCCCAGCTCCCTCCAAAGGAAAGGGAGACTGGGTGTTGAAGGATTGGGTTTGTAGTTTGTGTTGTATTTCTTTAATTTTATTTCAAATTTTCAAGCTCCAATTTCGGCTTGGCTCCCTCACCTTCGTGGAGGGCTGGGGCTGGGATTACGTTCAGCATTTTTTGGGTTGCTATAATTGCGGCAACTGTTTGGTCAGAGTCCAGCCCTCTGGTTTTGAATTCTTTTTCATTATTTGTCCAGGTGATTATGGTTTCGCATAAGGCGTCAGAACTGCTTCCTGGTGGAATTCGTACGGCATAATCAATCAGTTTTGGCAATTCTAAGTTTTTGCTTTTATATATTTTTGCCAATGCATTCATGAAAGCATCAAATTGTCCGTCTCCTTGTGCGTGCTCTTCAATGATTTCACCATCTATTTTTAAAGATAAAGTAGTCGATGGACGCATGCCTTTTGCATGAGATAATATATAGGACTCAACAACAATTTTTTCCTGATAGGTTTGGCTGTCCAAAACATCAGAGATAATATAGGGTAAGTCTTCTTTAGTAACGGTTTCTTTTTTATCTCCTAATTCAATGATTCTTTGGGTAACTAACTTTAAATCCTCAGGGTTTAATTGAAGGCCTAATTCTTGAAGATTTTTCTCGATATTGGCTTTTCCAGAGGTTTTACCAAGGGCATACTTTCTTTTTCTGCCAAAACGCTCCGGTAGTAAATCGTTAAAATACAGGTTGTTTTTATTGTCACCATCGGCATGAATACCAGCAGTTTGTGTAAATACATTGTCGCCCACAATAGGTTTGTTTGCAGGGATTCTGTATCCGGTAAACGTTTCTACTAATTTGCTAACAGAATATAACGAAGATTCTTTTACGCCAATTTCTATTTCGGGTAAGAAATCATTGATTACCGCAACAGTGCTTTCAAGGGGTGCATTTCCAGCCCGTTCTCCCATCCCGTTAACAGTTACATGAAGCCCTTGAATACCAGCTTTTACGGCTTCCATTACATTGGCGATACTTAAATCGTAGTCGTTGTGCGCATGAAAATCAAAATGAGTATCAGGGTATTTCGTTATAATTTTTGCAATAAATTCAAAAGTTTCAGAAGGGATTAAAACCCCTAAAGTGTCCGGTAATAAGATTCTTTTGACCGGTTGCTTAGTTAGAAAGTCTAAATATTGAAATACATATTCAGGGGAATTACGCATTCCGTTACTCCAGTCTTCCAGATATACATTGGTTTCAATATTATTTTCCTGAGCTAAGGCTATGGCTTGCGCAATTTCAGAAAAATGTTGTTCGGGTGTTTTTTTTAACTGGTGGGTTAAGTGGTTGAGCGATCCTTTGGTTAGTAAATTCTGAACTTTAGCTCCGGTATTTTTCATCCATTCAATAGAAAGGCCGCCGTCTACAAAGGTTAAAACTTCAATTCGGCTGCTGTATCCTTTTGTTTCGGCCCAAGCCATAATTCCTTTTACTCCTTGAAATTCACCCTCGCTTACACGAGCCGAAGCAACTTCGATTCGGTCAATATGAAGCTCTTCCAGTAATAATTGTGCAATGGTTAATTTTTCTGCAGCAGAAAAGGATACTCCGGAGGTTTGTTCACCATCACGGAGCGTCGTATCCATTATTTCAATTTTTCTTTTTTTCATTATAAATGGGATTCGATTTCGATTTCATGAATCAGAAATCGGGATATCTTGTTTTTATCAAAAACTAAAAACAGTTGCTTCGGGGAGAACCCAAAGAAAATCTTTAGCCAATACCTTTTCGGATTATGTTTAGTAAGGAAGTTGATTGGCAAATTCCACCACTTCTGATTTTATATTTTGCAAATAATCAATATCGTCAAAACCATTGATCATATTGTCTTTTTTATAACCCGAAATATCAAAAAATTCTTTTTCGCCAGTTGCTTTAATGGTAATGGTTTGTTCTGGAAGATTAATTTCTAGTTCCGTTTTTGGATCTTCTTCGATAGTTTTAAATATTTTTTCTGCAAATCCAGCACTAACCTGAACTGGTAAGACACCAACATTCAGGCAGTTATTTCTAAAAATATCAGCAAAAAAACTAGAGACCACACATCTAAAACCATAATCGTAAACCGCCCAAGCAGCGTGTTCTCTTGAGGAACCCGAACCAAAATTTCTGCCTCCAACAAGAATTTTTCCGCCGTAGATTGGATTATTCAGTACAAAATCAGCTTTCGGAGTTCCGTCATTATTGTATCTCCAGTCACGGAAAAGGTTGTCGCCAAAACCAACACGTTCGGTTGCTTTTAGAAATCGAGCAGGAATAATTTGATCCGTATCTACATTTTCGATAGAAAGCGGAACTGCGCTACTGGTAAGAATATTAAATTTATCGTAAGCCATTTGATTTTTGATTTTTGATTAACGATTTTAGATTTTTGATTTCCTGTTTTGAAAATAAATCTTTAATCGCTACTGTTTTTATTTTTTTACTATTTTGATTTTAAAAATTCAAATTGGATTTTGACACTAACGAAATCTACAATCAAAAATCGTTAATCTTCAATCTGAATTCTTTTAAAGAAGTTCTCTAGGATCTGTCAAAACTCCAGTTACAGCGGCAGCAGCAGCCATAAACGGACTTGCTAACAACGTTCTTGAGCCAGGTCCTTGACGTCCTTCAAAGTTTCTGTTGGAAGTACTTACCGCATATTTTCCGGCAGGAACTTTGTCGTCATTCATTGCTAAACAAGCGGAACATCCTGGCTGACGTAAAACAAAACCAGCTTGGGTTAATACCTCAAGAATTCCTTCTTCTTTAATTTGTGCTTCTACGACATGTGATCCTGGAACCAGCCAAGCGGTAACATTATCCGCTTTTTGGCGTCCTTTTACAATGGAGGCAAAAGCTCTGAAATCTTCAATTCGACCATTGGTACAACTTCCTAAGAAAACATAATCAATTTGTTTTCCAATCATGGCTTCTCCTTGATGAAATCCCATGTATCCTAAAGATTTTGCATATGTTTCTTCTCCTTCGGCAACGTCTTTTGAGTTTGGAATGCTTTTAGAAATTCCCAATCCCATTCCTGGGTTTGTTCCGTAGGTAATCATAGGTTCAATATCCGATGCTTCAAAGTTGATTTCTTCATCAAATTTGGCATCAGTATCTGTTTTCAATGTTTTCCAATAGGTTACTGCTTTATTCCAATCATCTCCTTTTGGAGTATACAAACGTCCTTCTAAATAATCAAAAGTAGTTTGGTCTGGAGCGATCATTCCGCCACGAGCACCCATTTCGATACTTAAATTACAAACGGTCATACGGCCTTCCATGGTCATGTGTTCAAAAACTTCACCTGCATATTCCACAAAATAGCCGGTAGCCCCTGAAGTCGATAATTTAGATATAATATAAAGTGCCACATCTTTGGGAGTAACCCCAAATTGAAGATTACCGGCAACATTAATGCGCATTTTTTTAGGTTTAGGTTGCATAATGCATTGGGTAGAAAGTACCATCTCAACCTCAGACGTCCCAATTCCGAAAGCGATGGCGCCAAAAGCTCCGTGAGTTGATGTATGTGAATCACCACAAACAATGGTTGCTCCGGGTAAGGTAATTCCGTTTTCAGGACCCACCACATGAACAATTCCATTTTTTTGATTTCCTAAACCCCAATGGCTAATGCCGTATTCAGCAGCGTTTTCTTCTAATGCTTTGAGTTGATTGGCAGACAATGCGTCTTCAACCGGTAAATGTTGATTTATAGTTGGTGTGTTGTGATCTGCAGTAGCAAAAGTGCGCTCTGGGTATAATACTGAAATGCCTCGTTCTTTTAAACCTAAAAAAGCTACAGGACTAGTAACTTCATGGATGAAATGACGGTCAATAAAAAACACGTCTGGTCCATCTTCAATTTTGCGCACCACGTGCGAATCCCATACTTTGTCAAATAATGTAGTACTCATTTTAATATGTTTTAATGTGTTTTGTTTATAGCCCAAAAGGCTACGATGATAACAATAAAGACAAAGCTAAAAAAACAATCAAGGCTTTACGTATCAATATTCCATTATATACGATACCCAAAATCCCATTCGGATATTTCTTTGTTGATTTTTGTCTTTTTACTTTTTTTTTGTACGGTAGTTTTTTATTTAGATCTAATAAAAAATCAATTTGTTGAGTTTTTTGATGTTTATTGAATCGTTAAATTAGGCTTCTTAAATGCAGTTATATTTACGAATATTTAATTAAATGGTATGAAAAGCAACTTTTTTTTAATTTTAAATTCACTAATTCACTTTTGTGACAGTTGTTTTTTAAAATGGTTTTCGTAGTAAACAACATTTTTTTTAGCGGTATTTCATTGTTTTTTTTTGATGAAATACTACGACATCCAAAAAAGCAATATGTCGTCTTTTTATCTTTTAATAAGATGCAATCAAACTGATTTGTTGAAAGTGATCGTAGTTTTAATAGGAGAATAGCCTTGGAAAATAATTTTGTTTTTTGTTGATAATTTACTTCTATTCTACTCTAAAAAAACTAAATTTGAAATTCATTTTTTGCGATTTTTTAAAATCACAAACTCTTCAAATCCAGCTATGTACTTAATATTCGATACCGAAACCACAGGATTACCAAAACGTTGGGGCGCACCCATTTCAGATACGGATAACTGGCCACGATGTATTCAAATCGCGTGGCAGTTGCACGACGATATGGGTAAACTGATTGAGCATCAGGATTATTTGATCAAGCCCGAAGGGTTTAATATTCCGTTTGATGCCGAACGAATTCACGGTATTTCTACAGAATTGGCGGAAGCCGATGGGATTTCGTTGGCAGAAGTGCTAGAAAAATTCAATGCTGTTTTAGGTAAAGCTAAATTTATAGTGGGTCAGAATTTAGGTTTTGATATCAATATTATGGGGTGCGAATTTTACAGAATGGGAGTGGAGAGCCAAATGAGCTCGATGCCAATTCTGGATACTTGTACAGAAGTTACGGCTTCGTTATTAAAATTACCAGGTGGCCGTGGCGGTAAATTTAAACTGCCTACGCTAACGGAATTGCATTCGTATCTTTTTAATAAACCTTTCGGTGAAGCGCACAACGCCACTGCCGATGTGGAGGCAACTACGCGTTGTTTCTTAGAGTTAGTTCGTCGTGATGTTTTTACAAAAGAGGAACTCGACGTTCCGGGCAGTTATTTTCAAGATTTTCAAAGCAAGAATCCAAGTGAGATTAAACTCATAGGTTTAAAACATATTAATCTAAAGGAAGCGTCCGATAAAATTCGTCAGCAGTTTGGCGAAAAACAAGCGCCGACAGTTTCGAAAGCAGAACTTTCAGAGAATAAAAAAGTACTTATTGATGCGCCTTTCGTGCATTTGCATAATCATACGCAGTTTTCGGTATTGCAATCGACGATCAGTATTGCAGCATTGGTAAAAGCGGCGGCACAACAAAAAATGCCGGCAGTTGCCATGACCGATCATGCGAATTTGATGGGTGCTTTTCATTTTGTCCGCGATATTTTATATCATAATAAAGTGGCTGAAGCCAAGAATAAAGAGGCGATTGAAAATGGGGATGAACCTACTGAAGTTCCGATGAAACCTATTGTAGGTTGTGAATTTTTTGTATGTGAGGACCATAAAAACAAAAAAATTAAAGACAATGGTTACCAGATAGTACTTTTGGCGAAGACCAAAAAAGGGTACCATAATTTGGCTAAAATGTCTTCCATTGCGTATACCGAAGGTTTTTATTATGTGCCAAGAATCGATAGGAAAGTCATTCAGGAATTCAAAGAAGATATTATTGTTTTATCCGGAAATCTTTATGGTGAAATTCCAAATAAGATTTTAAATATTGGTGAAAACCAAGCTGAAGAAGCTTTGCTTTGGTGGAAAAACGAATTCAAGGAAGATTTTTACATTGAGGTGATGCGTCATAATCAGGAAGATGAAAATCGGGTGAATGCGTCTTTGATTTCATTGGCCAGAAAGCATGATGTCAAGATTATAGCGACAAACAATACCTTTTATATAGATAAGGAAAATTCGAATGCGCACGATATTTTGCTTTGTGTGCGTGATGGCGAAAAGCAAACCACTCCTATTGGTCGTGGTCGAGGGTATCGGTACGGATTGCCCAATCAGGAATATTATTTCAAGTCGGGAGACGAAATGAAACAACTTTTTGCAAATTTGCCCGAAGCAATTTCAAATATTTCGGAGATTGTGGATAAAATTGAAATTTTCGATTTGGCACGGGAAGTTTTATTGCCAAAATTTGAAATTCCGGTTGAATTTAATAATCCGGAAGATGCTGTTGATGGTGGGGTGCGAGGAGAAAATGCGTATTTGAGGCACCTTACTTTTGAAGGAGCAACAAGACGATATCCCGTAATGACCGAAGAAATTCAAGAACGACTTGATTTTGAATTGTTGACGATATCTAATTCAGGATATCCAGGATATTTCCTGATTGTGCAGGATTTAATTGCTGAGGCGAGAAGCATGGGCGTTTCTGTAGGGCCGGGAAGGGGTTCTGCGGCGGGATCGGTGGTGGCGTATTGTTTGAAGATTACCAATATTGACCCCTTGATGTACAACCTGCTTTTTGAGCGTTTCCTGAATCCGGATCGGGTGTCTTTGCCCGATATTGATATCGATTTTGATGATGAAGGACGCAGTAGCGTAATGGATTATGTGATCCGTAAATACGGTTCGAAACAGGTGGCGCAAATTATCACGTATGGTAAAATGGCTACCAAATCAGCGATTCGAGATACTGCTCGTGTATTGGATTTACCTTTGTTTGAAGCCGATAAAATAGCCAAATTGATTCCGGGAATGATGCCTTCTAAGTGGAATTTAGCTCGTTTTTTAAATGAAAAGGACGATGTAATTAAGAAGGCCGTTCGTCCCGAAGAGTATGATAAAATAAAGGAATTAATAGGACTTGCTAATGAAGATGATTTGGGCGGAGAAACCATTCAGCAAGCCAAAGTTTTAGAAGGGAATCTTAGAAATACAGGAATTCACGCCTGTGGTGTCATTATTACGCCAAGTGATATTACTGATTTTGTTCCTGTAGCAACCGCCAAAGATTCGGATTTGTATGTGACCCAGTTTGATAACTCGGTGGTGGAAAGTGCCGGTTTGTTAAAGATGGACTTTTTGGGTTTGAAAACCCTTACTCTGATAAAAGATACGGTTAAATTAGTAAAATACAGAACTGGAATTGACCTGAACCCGGATGAGTTTCCTATTGATGATTTGAAAACCTACGAGCTTTTCCAGCGTGGAGAAACTGTAGGAATTTTTCAATATGAGAGTCCGGGAATGCAAAAATACATGAAGGAATTAAAGCCTACAGTATTTCCCGATTTGATTGCCATGAATGCCTTGTATCGTCCGGGGCCAATTGCCTATATTCCAAGTTTCGTCAAGCGAAAAAACGGTGAAGAGGAAATTATTTATGACCTTGACGCCTGCGAAGAATTACTAAAAGACACCTACGGAATTACCGTTTACCAAGAACAAGTAATGCTTTTGTCCCAGAAACTAGCGGATTTCTCAAAGGGGGATGCGGATGTTTTGCGTAAAGCGATGGGAAAAAAACAAAAGGATGTTTTGGATAAAATGAAACCTAAATTTATCAGTCAGGCTGCGGCCAAAGGGCATCCTGAAGATAAACTGGAGAAAATCTGGAAAGACTGGGAAGCCTTTGCAGAATATGCGTTTAATAAATCACACTCGACTTGTTATGCCTGGATTGCCTACCAAACGGCATTTTTGAAGGCGAATTATCCGGCTGAATATATGGCTGCGGTTTTGTCCAATAACATGAGTGATATCAAGCAAGTTTCTTTCTTTATGGAAGAATGCAAACGCATGGGATTACAGGTTTTAGGACCGGATGTGAATGAATCGTTTTATAAATTTACCGTAAACGATGATTATGCGGTTCGGTTTGGGATGGGAGCTGTAAAAGGTGTAGGTTCTGGCGCTGTGGCTACGATTGTGGAAAATAGAAAAGACGGAAAATACAAATCTATTTTTGATTTGACCAAACGGATTGATTTGCGTGCGGCCAATAAAAAAGCATTGGAGAATCTGGTTTTGGCGGGTGGTTTCGATTCGTTTTTAGGAACTACTAGAGCACAATATTTTCATGATGATGGCGATGGAATTACCTTTTACGAAAAAGCAATTCGGTACGGAGCTAAATTTCAGGAAAATGAAAATTCAGCTCAAGTAAGTTTGTTTGGCGAAAGTAGTGATGTGCAAATTGAAGAACCTGTTGTTCCGCCTTGTGAGGATTGGAGCACAATGGAAAAATTAGCCAAAGAAAAAGAAGTGGTGGGGATTTATATTTCTGGGCATCCGCTGGACGATTACAAATTTGAAATGAAATATTTTTGCAATGCCAAGTTAGAAGCACTCAAGAACATGGAATTGCATGTCAGTAAAAATTTGACTTTTGGGGGGATTATCAATAATGTACAACATCGTGTTGCCAAAAACGGAAAAGGCTGGGGCATATTTACATTAGAAGGGTACGATGAAAGTTATGAGTTTCGGATTTTTGGGGAGGAGTATTTGAAGTTTCGCCATTTTCTGATTCAGAATAATTTTACGTTCATGAAAGTAATGGTCAAGGAAGGCTGGACGGATCGGGATACTGGAAAAAAAGGGGATCCAAGATTACAATTTGTGCTGGTGCAATACCTGCAGGATGTCCTGACTACATTTGCTAAAAAGCTAATTTTACTATTGAATATTAATGATTTAGAGGCGGAATTTATCCATAAGTTAAATCATATTTTTCAAGAAAACAAAGGCGATAATACTGTAGCTTTTGAAATTATGGAGTTGGAAAAAATAAAGCGATTAGTAGAAAATGTGGTAGTACTTCCGGAAAATGAAGAAGCCGTTTTTGTAGACGAAAATGAGGAAACCGATTCTCTAGAATCAGGAAATCCCGAAATTAGTACGGCAACTGAAGTAGAAGAAATAAAAGTAGTGACTAAACTGACCATGCCAAGCAGAAAATTGAAAGTGAAAATTTCAAATGAATTGTTGGTTGAACTGGAAAAAATGCAAATTAATTTTAAGTTAAACTGATTTTTTAACAGTTAAATTTAATTTTTTTTAGTGTTGTTTTTGTTAAAATTATGCGCGCACAGTAAAAATTTAGCTTGGCGTTTGACAGAACTGTTGTTTGCGCTTTTTACGGCCTAAAAAGCCCGGAATCGTTGGGTAAATTTACATTATGTTTGTGTGAATTAAACAACAATAATCATGAAAAAGAATTTATTTTTATTTGGATTTATGTTTTGTTCTATGATTGTGATAGGGCAAACGGAAAAAAAGGAAAGTTGGTATTTTAAATTAGGAGGATCCTATTTTCTTCAGACAGCCGCAACTGAATTCCCCACTGTTGGAGGCCAGTCTGCACTAAGTACAGTTTATGTAGGAGGCGATTTAGTTTCAGAGGAGAGTGTTACGGGGTCTTTTGGAGAAGGTTTTCGCACATCTGGCAGTGTTGGATACCGTTTTACGGATCGTTTGGGTCTGGAAATGGGAATCAATTATTATAATAGTACGGATAAAACAATGGTCAAAAGAGTCGATGATGGCGCTACAACACTGCGATCCGTTGGGCAAATTACAGCTTTTGATTTAGCTCCTGCAATTGTGTTTTTTCTGGGAGAAGTAAAAGGATTTGAAACCTACTCTAAAGTTGGGGTAATTGTGCCTGTTCACGGGGATTTGACGATTGAAACAAATGCCGTTGCTGGCGCTGGTGTAAATGTATTTAGCAAGGATGTCATCAAGCCAAATCCTACAGTAGGTTTTCAAGCGGCGTTAGGGACTTCGTATAAATTGGCCAAAAACCTTTCGGCTTTTGCAGAATTGGAATACCGTAACTTTACTGTTCATGGAAAAGATAAAGAAACAACGGAATTTACGGTTAATGGAGTAGATCGATTGAATACGCGTACAATATCTCAGATACATTCGAATTATTCAGACCGTTTAGACAGTAACTCTAATAACGCTCAGTTTAATACCGTGGATACTTCCAGACCTACGGATGAGCTGAGTTCTTATGTTGGAATCAGCGGATTGGGATTAACACTTGGAGTAAAATACAGTTTATAAACACAAAAAGTTAGATTTTTTAAAAAGACTATCTGAAATGACGGTCTTTTTTTAGGAATAAATATTCTAGTTTTCAGGAAACCCCTAGCCCTGATGGGAGCGGCATCTCCCGATTTAGAAAAACAAGGCTTTTTTAGCCGTAGTTTTTGTTAATCTGGAATACAGCGTACAGCAGGAAATAGCTCCAAATAAGTAATAAATGGAGGTACACTGAATGTGTTGAATAAGAATTGGCAATGTGTTAATAGTCAAAACTAATTCAGGAATAGTGTTTGATTAGTTTTTAATTTCTAAATTTGTATTCTAGTTTTGAATTTTAAAAATTCAAACGATAAACTTTAAATAAAATAGTATGGCATTAGCAATAACAGACGCGAATTTTGAAGAATTGGTTTTGAAATCTGACAAACCGGTAATGGTGGACTTTTGGGCTGCTTGGTGTGGGCCGTGTAGAATGGTAGGACCAATCATTGATGAATTGAGTACGGAATACGAAGGAAAAGTAGTGATAGGAAAAGTAGATGTGGATGCAAATCAAGAATTTGCTGCCAAATACGGAGTAAGAAATATACCAACTGTTTTGGTTTTTCACAACGGAGAAGTAGTAGGAAAGCAAGTAGGAGTTGCTCCAAAGCAAACCTACGCGGATAGTTTAGACGCATTGTTGTAATCAGTAGATTATGATTTATATAGGATCTGTACTGGATTCAGAGAAAAGGTTTGGCGAGAGTCAAGCCTTTTTTTTGTTTAAGCTGAATTTATTTCAGTTCCTAAATTGAGTTTCTGTAATAGTTTAATTTTTAAATCGTTCAATCTTTTAATATATTTGGGATATGAAGATCGAATCGCAAATAGAGAAAATTTCTAGTTTCCAGCATCTGGAATTGCTGGCGCATCAAGTGGTGGAAGGGTTTATTTCTGGAATGCATAAAAGTCCGTTTCATGGATTTTCGGCTGAATTTGCGGAGCATAAAGTGTATAACGCAGGCGAAAGTACCAAACATATTGATTGGAAGCTGTTTGCCAAAACGGAACGCTTGTACGTCAAGCGATTTGAAGAAGAGACAAATTTGCGGTGTCATATTATCATTGATAATTCCTCATCGATGCATTATCCGAAATTGAAAGAGAATCAGAATTTTTTTGAGAATAAGATTGGTTTTTCAGTTTTGGCTTCGGCAGTATTAATGAATCTCTTGAAGAAGCAACGTGATGCTGTGGGGCTAAGTGTGTTTTCGGACAGTTACGAGTACTACGCGCCTGAAAAAGGCAGTGATCGCCACCATCGAATGATTTTGAATGCGCTTGAAGGACTTTTAGAGAAATCTGCGACTACTAAAAGTACGGATGCAATTACTTTCTTGCATCAAATAGCCGAGAAAATCCACCGCCGTTCGATGATTATTGTATTTACCGATATGTTTCAATCCGGTAATGAAAAAGCGCTGTTTGATGCCTTACAACATTTGAAACACAACAAGCATAAAGTGGTTTTGTTTCATGTTGTTGACAATAAAACAGAGCTTAATTTTGACTTTGATAACGCCCCGCGAAAGTTTATTGATATAGAAACAGGAGAGGAAGTAGCAGTTTTTGCCGATAATGTGAAGGAGGAATATGAAAAACAAGTAGAAATGTACTTCAAGAAGTTGGCTTTAACGTGCTCTCAAAACCGAATAAAGTACATTCCGGTGAGTGTGAATGAAAGTTTTGAAAAAATAGTACTGACGTACTTGGTTGAAAAACAAAACTTTGGGTGATAGTACGGTTTTTTATCAATTATTTTTTCAAAAAACACTTGCGTAAACGGAAATCTATTGTATCTTTGCCACCGCAATAACGCAGAGGTTTGGTAGTTCAGTTGGTTAGAATACATGCCTGTCACGCATGGGGTCGCGGGTTCGAGTCCCGTCCAGACCGCAATATTGGGGAAAGCCTTTCGTAACAGAAAGGCTTTTTTGCCCCTAAAAGGTTTTTAACGTTAGTTGTGTTGTTTGCTGCGAATTTGTAACTCGTAGCGGGTTTAGTAGTTAGACCAATGAAAAGCTTTCCACTTTGTGGATAGCTTTTTTGATTTAAATGTAGCAGGTTTGGTAGTTCAGTGGGTTAGCATACATGCCTTTCATTTCGTATTTCCCTTAAAACAACTCAGATTTATAATTCCAGACAATCCACACAAACAATCCTAAATACATCACGCAAACCACAAATTTCATAAAGCTGGAGGCCAGAAACCCTATAAAGGAACCTGTAGCCGCTCTCAAAGCTCGACTATGGTCTTTAAAATCATAAATAAGTTCACCTATCAACGCACCAACAAAAGGGCCGATAATGAATCCAAAAGGGATAGGAGCAAGAATCCCCACGATCAATCCGATGTTAGTGCCCCAAATACCATAGGAGCTTCCGCCAAATCGCTTAGTTCCCTTTGCCGGAATCACGTAATCTAAAACCGATAGGATCACGGTGATCAATAAAGTAATTCCTAAAATCCAATAATTTACCGGAACAGCATTTGTGAAATACAGTAATGCCAATCCAACCCAACTGATGCCAGGTCCGGGCAGAACCGGTAAAAAGCTACCAAAAACGCCTAAAATCATACACATAAAACCAAGAACCAAAAGCAGTACATCCATGAATTTATTTTTACTAATTTTGAACACTCAAAAGTATTGAATTTTTATTTGAAAGAGTTTGATGCGCTTTTTTTGATTTTTTCGATAAAAAATCAGACCCAAACTCGGTATTGAATTAGGAGGAATTTTATAAATATACAATCCAAACTGCTGTTCTTCCAGATCGATTGGTGGCTTCGTATTCCGATCAAAAAGAAATTGCCGCTGCGATCAAAAAGAAATGGTTTGCTGAAAACTACGAAGATTATTTGCTTTAGAAAGCATCTCAAAAAAAATAATTGTATTTTTATAGAATATTAGTCCAATTCAAACACAAAACCTTGAAGCAGAATTACCTTTTTTTAGTATTTATATTTTTTAATTCCTGTCAATACTTAGACAAGCAAATTCCCTCGGAAAAAGAATTGTTGCAAAAGGAACTGAAATCCATCAACTGGAAAGAAGTCGATGAATACCCATCAGTAGTAGATTGTGAAAAAATAGAAGATAAAAAGCAACGCCAACAGTGTTTTTTTGATGTTTTAACCCAGCTGATTCAGGAGAAATTGAGTGTGGATACCCTTGCAATTCTTTATCCGGAACTGGATACGATTGAAGTTAAGGTCACGGTTTTTCCAAATGCAACGATGCAATTTGAGCCGCAGTTTCCCAAAGATTCCGTGGCTTATGACAAAATCAAAATTGACAGTATTCTTAAAGTTCGTTTAGTTGATTTTCCAAAAATTAACCCAGCTATAAAGCGCGGTATTCCCGTAAAAATACAATTTATTCTTCCGGTGATTCTCAAAGTAGAGTAGTTCTTAAAAGGATTTTCGAATGAAGAGTAGCTATTTTTGATTTCAGATTACGTTAGTATTTACTTTTTGGCTCGGATCAGGATTCTAAAATCTTCTGCCTTTCCATTCGTATTTTCCAAACACAGAATACAAAGCCACGCTAGTACTAAAAAAAGGATAAAACAAACTGCTCAAAATCAAATAACGTATTTTGGTTTTGGTTAAAAAAGAGTTGGTTTCGTATATCAAAACAGCATCAACAAGAAATTTTAAAAGGAACAGTAAAACTATATTTAGAAACGGAATAACGCCCAACACCCAACACCCAGCGCCTATCACCAAACACAAATTCCCCGCAAATACTAACAGTCCCAATCCTTTCCCGAAAGTACTTTGATAGGAACTTGTTTTAGAGGCCCAGCGAACGCGCTGATGGAATAATGATTTCCAATTGTTCAATGGCCTTGTGGTGACAATAGTATTTCGAGATTTTAGATAATGCACCTTTTCAGGGGATTTTGCAATCGCTTTTTGCAACAGGAACACATCGTCGCCACTGGCAATGCTGTCATTTCCTTCGAAGCCATTCAACGCTTGGAAAAAGCATTTCGTGTACGCAAAGTTGGCGCCATTGCACATAAATCCTTTGTTAATACCAAAACTCCCAATGGTTGCGCCTTGTAAACTCGCCAAATCCAATTGCTGAAAATGATGCAAAAATGAATTGCCACAATCATACGTTACTGCCCCGGCAATCATCGCCACATCATGGAGCTGAATGTAATTGTCCAAGGTCAATAACCAGTTTTTATCAACTACACAATCGGCATCGGTGGTGATAATCCAGTCTGCATTTACAATTTGTATCGCATTTACAATTGCATCTTTCTTGGGTGAGTTTGAAATCCGAATGTTCTTTATTACCCGAACACGGAACACTGAGCACTCAACACGGAACACTTCTTCCGATTCATCGTCAACCAAAATCACTTCGAACAATTCCATCGGATAATTCAGCTTCGACAAACTGTCTAATAGAATGGGTAAATTTTCAGCTTCATTCCGAAAAGGAACGATAATTGAGAATTTTGTTTTTGGCTGTAAGCCAATATAATCAATTGTACTCACTTTAATGAGACCATAAATCAAAAGTCCAATAAAAACGGCATAAATCAAAAGCACCAAAAATAAAATATTTGTAATCATAATTATTTTAATAAGTTTTATCTCTCTCTCCTTTAGGGAGTCCCGAAGCTCCGGGAGGAGAGAGGATTTTAAAGTTCAACACATAATAAGTGCCAATTATTACGGGTAAAACCACATTCAAAAACCACATTAAAGTCGAAATGAAAATAACAATCCATTCATTTACACCTAAAATCCCAAAGAAATAAACCGCAACACTTCCTTTTACGGCAAAGTCTAAAAATTGAAAAGTAGGCAAGGAAGAAGCTAAGAAATAAACAGAGGAAATGGTGGCAATTAGGGTAAAATAAGGCAAATCAACATCAAAAGCCAGAAACAAAAAGTAGTATTGGTGCGAGAAAACAAGATAGCGACAAATACCCAAAAAGATATTTTTTTGATGAATGGGTTTTGGAATTTCATTAATCTTATGGATCAGTTTTTCGATCGAATACCCTTTGATAGTAATTTTTTTGGCCGAAAATAAAACAATGAAGAGAAGTATCAGAAATCCAAAAAGTAACGCTACTGTTTTTGTGGTAATCACATGGTACTGCGCATTAAAAAATAGCAATCCGAAAACCCCAAAAATAACGGTCAATATCATTTGGATTCCGTTGCAGATCAGATTTAAGAATATGACTTTTTTAGTGTTTAATTTATCAAAAAATAACGCTTTTCCGGCATATTCTCCAACTCCATTGGGTGTAAAAAGTCCCGCGGTTAATGCGCCAAGAACTTGTTTGGTTGCTGTTCCTACTGAGATTTCATGAATGAATTCAACTAAATTTTGCCATTTCAAAATTTCAAAAAACCGATTCAAAACACTCAGTAGTAAAATAAAGGCGATTCCGCCAATAGACTGATTTTTCTGGAATAAAACGATGAATTTCTGCCAATCCAGTTTGTCATTATTAGCCAATTGATTGTAAATAAAATAAAACGCACCGCCCACAATCAAAACTTTGATTAGAAGTACGAGGAATTGCTTAGTTTTGTGTGGAATTGTAATCATACCGCAAAGAAAAGAAAAAGTATTTTGAAAAAGCTATTTCACAAAGATTCACAAAGAAATTACTAAGCAGTGCAAAGTTTTTTGTTTGGTCGATTGTAAAATTAATCTTTGTGTACCTCTGTGTTCCCTTTGAGTATCTTTGTGTAATAAAAAACTAAAACTTTTGGCAAACGAGCGCATCATATTAGGAATTGACCCCGGAACGACGATTATGGGTTTTGGATTGATAAAAATTGTCAATAAAAAAATGGAGTTTTTGCAACTGAACGAATTGCAATTGTCCAAATACGACAATCATTATCAAAAACTCAAAATCATTTTTGAACGCACCATTGAGTTAATCGATACCCACAATCCAGACGAAATTGCGATTGAAGCGCCTTTCTTTGGTAAAAACGTACAATCGATGCTAAAGTTAGGACGCGCGCAAGGCGTGGCTATGGCAGCGGGACTTTCGAGAGACATTCCCATTACGGAGTACGAACCTAAGAAAATAAAAATGGCGATTACCGGAAATGGAAACGCCAGCAAAGAACAAGTTGCCAAAATGCTACAGCAACTTTTAGGATTAAAAGAATTGCCTAAAAATCTTGACAGTACAGATGGATTAGCAGCTGCGGTTTGTCATTTTTTCAATTCCGGGAAAGTGGTGGGAGAGAAAAGTTATACGGGTTGGGATGCTTTTGTGAAACAAAACGAAGAACGAATAAAAAAGTGATCAGTGTTCAGTGCTTTAGTGTTCAGTTGTGTTGGACTGGGATGAGTAGTCAGTTTTCAGCAGTTTTAATTAAGTAAGAGTATTCCGTTTTTTAAATTGTATCATATGAGATTCCAAGATTTATTAGCCTATAAAAAATCATTTCCAAAGGAAGAAACCTATTCATTAACGGATCAAATTCGGCGTTCTTCAAGGAGTGTTCCTGCAACTATTGCCGAAGCCTATAGAAAGAGGATTTACCCTAAACATTTTTATAGTAAGTTGACCGATTCTGATGGAGAAAATTCAGAAACACAAGTGTGGTTAGAGTTTTCTGTGTCTTGTAAATATATTTCTGAAGCTATTTATCAGGAATTTATCTCTGAAAGTTTAGAAATTGGAAAACTTGTTAATTATATGATATTGAACCCTGAAAAGTTTGGAGTTAAAAAGGAGTGATTAGTGTTCAGTTTTTTAGTATTCAGTACATATATGATTACTAAATAACTGCTCACTGAACACTTTCTTAAGGCTGAACACTAAAAATCTGACCACTGACCACTTTCTTAAAACTGACCACTACTAAATGAGCGGAATCTACATCCATATCCCTTTTTGCAAGCAGGCGTGTCATTACTGCGATTTTCATTTTTCAACATCGATGAAGAAGAAAGAAGAAATGGTTTTGGCTATTGCCAAAGAAATTCAAATGCGTAAAAGCGAATTTAAAAACGAAATTGTCGAAACCATTTATTTTGGCGGAGGAACGCCAAGTGTTTTAACTTCAGCAGAAATTAATTTCCTGATTGCGGAAGTGTACAAATACTATTCTGTTTCAGATAATCCTGAAATTACACTGGAAGCCAATCCAGATGATTTGTCAAGTGAACGAATAATCGAATTATCTAAAAGCAAAATTAATCGGCTAAGTATTGGGATTCAGTCGTTCTTTGAAGACGATTTACAATTGATGAACCGAGCTCATAATTCGGCGGAAGCCAGAAAATGTTTAGAAGTTGCTACTCAGTATTTTGACAACATTTCTCTCGATCTAATATACGGAATTCCGGACTCGAGCCAAAATGGCGAACAGGCGCAGCAAATGAGCAATGAGAAATGGAAACAAAATATTGAAACAGCATTGAGTTTTGGGATTCCGCATATTTCGAGTTATGCTTTGACGGTAGAGCCTAAAACAGCGTTGAATAAACTCATTCAAACAGGGAAAATTGCAGCGCCTAAAGATGATGTCGCGCAAGAGCACTTTGCTATTTTAATCGAAATGCTCGAAGCCAATGATTTTATTCACTACGAATTATCTAATTTTGGGAAGTCAACTTATTTTTCCAGAAACAATTCGGCATATTGGTTAGGAAAAAAATACATTGGAATTGGTCCTTCAGCACACAGTTATGATGGTGTTTCCAGAAGTTGGAATGTGTCGAATAATGCGCTGTATTTAAAATCCATTCAAGAGGGTAAAATACCCAATGAAATCGAAATTCTTTCTGTTATGGACCGATATAATGAATATGTTATGACGGGCTTGCGAACGATTTGGGGTGTTTCATTGGATAGAATTGAAAGCGAATTCGGAAGTGGATATTTGGAATATTTGAACAATCAATCTCGAAAATTTCTTGATGATGATTTGCTTTTTATTGAAAATGGGATTTTAAAGCCAACCAAAAAAGGAAAGTTTTTGACAGATGGAATTGCTTCAGATTTATTTATCGTGAACTAGTTTCAGGATCTATTGAATTTTAATTGATTTTGTATGGAAAAAGGATTTACATATATTTTGACGAATAAAAACAGTACTGTTTTGTAGGTGGGTGCCACAAAAAATTTAAAAAACAGAATTGATTGTCATAGAAATGGTACCGGCGCAGTTTTTACAAAAAAATAGAATGCTACAATTTTAATCTATTTGGAAGATTTTGAGGATTTAAGTGATGACTAAAATTTAATGTCGTATTTTAATAATTGCGACAATATATCTTTCTTGCTACTTAAGTGCTATCTTTAAAAGAGAAAAACAACTTAAAAATTGGCATAAAGACTGGAAATGGAATGTTGCAAAATTTTTAAATCCTGAATTAAAAGATTTATATTTGAACTTATAAAGTATCTCCAGATGAGATGCTGAAATAAATTCAGCGTAAATGTTAGCAACAATCCAACATAACAACCAATCCATTGAAGTCGATTTATCAAAACCCATTGATATTTCGATTCCATTAACAAATACAGACGAGAATCCAATTGCTTGGTATATCGAGAAACCAGTCATTGAACCCGTTATTTTTGGGGATTGGATAGGGAAAGTTTCGGAAGGAAAGTCGTCTACTAATTTCAATAATATTTTCTTCAATCCACACGGACACGGAACGCATACGGAATGTTTGGGACATATTACACGTGAATTTTACAGTGTTAATCAATCTTTGAAACAGTTTATTTTTTTAGCTGAGTTGATTTCGGTTGTCCCGGAAATGCAAGGAGGAGATTTAGTGATTACACTGGATAACATCTCGACTGCGCTCGATGTGATACTGAAATTAGGTGTTCCAAAAGAAGCCTTAATTATCAGAACACTTCCTAATTTTAAAATAAAAAAATCTTTAAAATATTCGAATACGAATCCGCCTTATCTAAATGAAGATGCTGCGCGTTTCATTCGCGAAAGCGGGATTCAGCACTTGCTAATTGATTTGCCCAGCGTGGATAAAGAGCATGATGAAGGGAAATTATTGGCACACAAAGCTTTTTGGAATGTGACCGATGTCAACAATCTGAATGCAGAAGCCAGATTGAATTGTACGATTACGGAGATGATTTTTGTGGCTGATGAAGTGAAAGATGGTGGTTATTTGTTGAATTTACAAATTGCCTCTTTTGAAAATGATGCGAGTCCGAGTAAGCCGGTTTTGTACGCTATTTTAAATGATTGAATGAAAAATAATTTCAAGAGATGAACCTGGAAACGTACTACGAATATTGCTTGTCTAAAAAAGGAGTAACGGAACACTTTCCTTTTGACGAAGATACATTGGTGTTTAAAGTGGGTGGAAAAATGTTTGCATTGTCTTCTTTAAGTCAGTGGGAGAAAGGACAGCCATCAGTTAATTTAAAATGTGATCCAGAGCGTGCTCAGGAATTGCGCGCTGAATATGAGGACATTCAACCGGGTTTTCACATGAGTAAAACCCATTGGAATACAGTTGCTGTAAATGAATCAGTTGCGGATGCATTACTCAAAGAGTTGGTGGATCATTCCTATGATTTGGTTTTCAAAAGTTTAACAAAGAAATTGCAGAGTGAAATTCAAGAATTAGTCAATTAGGCATTACTTTTGCGAATATATTTAGATTAAAATTATAAATACTTACTGAGATAAATTCAGCATATCACATGAAAGAACAATTTAAAAAGTTTTTAAACGAAGAACAAGACCCAAAAGCCATTGAAAAAATCGCTTCAAAACTGAGTGATTTATTGATGAAAAATGAAGAAATCGGATATATTGCTGTTCAAAAAAAACCAGCGATTACTGTTTTGCCGGATAGTATTGTGATGACGAATAAAAGAATTATCATTTGTCAGCCCAAAAATCTGGGACTATCCATGAATTTTATTGATTACACTTGGGATGAGGTTGAAGGAACTTTTGTAAAAGAAAACATTCTGGGATCCGAGTTTTCATTTACAACCAAAACAAATATGGAGGTTTCCATTGATTATATTCCTAAAATCCAAGCGCGTAAAATTTTTACGTATGCCAAAGAACAATTGGATATATTGAAAACAGGAGCAGTATTAAATGCAACACTTGTAGATGCAATTCCGTTTTCACCAATGGCAGAAGATGAAATTATTGAAGAAATGGAAACGGAAGAAGTGACTAATTTTGCTGAACTAATGCCTGTTTCACCAACTAATTTCACTGCTGAAAATCAAGATTTTGAAGAGTCTACAGTAATATCAAAAGACAAATCTTTAAGCGATTTATCGCAAGACGAACTTTTTGAAAAATTGCAGAATTATAAAAAATTACTAGATAACGGATTGATTTTGCAAGGCGAATATGACGCTTTCAAAAAAGAAATTTTGAGTTATATGTAATTAATATTAAAGTCGAAAGTTATAAAGTCAAAAGATATTTACTTCCTTTTGACTTTAGGACTTTCGACTTTCGACTTAAAGTGTTCTTTTCTGCTTTTCTACAAAATTATTTGATTGTAATTCGAGTAAATCGGCAGCGTTTTTTCGTTGTAAATCATGCAACTGTTTGTCTTGAGCAATGTCTCCGTACACTTTATCGTGCATCATCGCACTAGTTTTTACCAATAAAGAACGTTGGTATTTGTCTTGCTCGATTGTTGCTTTCAACGCTTTTCTATATCTTCTAATTTATAGTCGTATTCCCCTTTTGGAGATAAAAGTTTAGCAATAATAGGAGAAGTTTTAATGGCTAAAAATAGTAACATTATAAAGAACGAAGGCAGCCACGATAATTTATCCAAGGCATTGATTCGTGCCATTAGACCGTCAAATCCATCAATAATAGGTTGGGTTTCGGTAACTTTTTTGTTTAATCCGATTTGAAATAATTGGTCACTTCCTTTTTGTTATTCAAAGCCATAGCATTTTTCTCTTTCAATAAAACGGTGTTGATTTCTTTCTCGAAGATTTTAATTTCTAATGGTTTCGAAATGACGATCGCAATGATTACCGCCAAAATAATTCGGGGAGTTGCCTGCAGAAATTCACTTCCAAATTTATCTCTTTTTCGAATAGTGGAAACAATAAAACGATCGAGATTAAAAATAAGCAGACTCCAAACGATACCAAATGCGATTGCGGGATACATACTGTCAAAGACGGTAAACAATGCATACGAACTGGCAAGAAAAGCCATGACCGCAGTAAAGAAAACAGTGGCGCCAATACCTACATATTTGGTTTGTTCGCCCTCGGAACAGCCTACGAGTAGGTCTTTGTCTGAGCCGGAACACAGAATGAAAAATTGTTTTAACATAATTGATTTTTGATTGCTTCACCAGATTGCTATTCCGGCGCGGATGATTGATGAATATAAATTTAACGACAAAAAACGGATTGTGGTATAAATACTTGATAGGTATTTATTTATGGCTTTTTGTTACGGTTTGTCCTAAATAAAATAGAGCCGCTCTTTACGAACGGCTCTATTGGTTTTTGAATTAATAGTACCTTATGTCAATGGTGCTCCTGCCATAATTTCGGCATTGGCAAATTCTTCAAATTTGGTGAAGTTGGCTTTAAATTTTTGAGCTAATTCCACCGCCTTTTTATCGTAAAGTTCTGGGTCTTCCCATGTATTTCTGGGATTTAGAATTTCGCTAGGAACATTTGGACAGGTTTGCGGTTTTGCAATTCCAAAAACGTGGTGGTTCTCATACGGTACATCGTCCAATTCTCCGTTTAATGCAGCGGTAATCATGGCACGGGTGTATTTTAATTTCATTCGGCTTCCTACTCCGTAAGGGCCACCAGTCCATCCTGTATTGATAAGCCAGACTTTTACATTGGCATCTTTCATTTTTTTAGTTAACATTTCAGCATATCTTGTTGGGTGTAATGGCATAAATGGCGCTCCAAAACACGTCGAGAAATTGGGTTGAGGTTCTGTGATTCCTGCTTCAGTTCCGGCAACTTTTGCTGTGTATCCGGAGATGAAATAGTAGGCTGCTTGTCCCGGAGTTAGTAGTGCAATAGGAGGCAGAATCCCGTAAGCATCCGCGGTCAAAAAGAATATATTTTTAGGATTTTCTCCAATGGAACCTTGCTGAATATTATCAATATGAAAAATAGGATAACTTACTCTCGTGTTTTGTGTAATGGAAATATCCTCAAAATCAACGTCATTCGTATCTTTATTGATAATTACATTTTCCAGAATTGCTCCTTTTTTTATAGCGCGAAAAATGTCAGGTTCATTTTCTTCAGAAAGGTTGATGACTTTTGCATAGCACCCTCCTTCAAAATTGAAAACGGTATTTTCATTCGTCCATCCATGTTCATCGTCGCCAATTAGTTTTCTGTTAGGATCAGCTGATAAAGTTGTTTTTCCGGTTCCTGATAATCCAAAGAAGATAGCTGTATCACCATCTTTACCAACGTTGGCACTGCAATGCATTGGTAAGGTGTTTTTGAAAACTGGCAAAATGAAATTCAAGGCAGAGAAAATCCCTTTTTTTATTTCACCTGTATATCCAGTTCCGCCTATTAAAACTACTTTTCGTGTAAAATCAAGAATTGCGAAATTGCTTTGACGTGTTCCGTCTATAATTGGATCTGCCATAAAGCTAGGCACGCAAAGTAAAGTCCATTCGGGGTCGAAGTCTGCTAATTCCTCCGTTTCAGGTCTTAAAAACATGTTGTAGCAAAATAAGTTGGCCCAAGCGGTTTCTGTCACTACTCTGACATTTAATCTGTAATTTTGGTCTGAACACACATAAGAATCTCTCACAAAAATTTCTTTGCCGGATAAATAAGCGGTAACCTTGTTGTATAATTTTTCAAAAGCTTCTGGCGAGAAAGGAATGTTTACTTTTCCCCACCACACTTCATTTTCAGTGACGCTGTCTTTTACGATAAAACGATCCTGCGGAGATCTGCCTGTGTATTCTCCTGTGTTGACCGCTAGTGATCCACTTGAAACTTCGATTCCTTGGCCAGATTTGATGGTGATGTCGTGTAATTCATCGGGAGATAACTGGTAATGAATTTTTGCATTTTCAATTCCTAATTCTTTTAACGAAATCGATTGCGTGAAAAGTGTGTTATTGTCCATAAATATTTTGTTGTGTAGTTTGTTTTTATAGACTGCAAAAGTAGATATTAAATTTCAGATAGAATTTGTTTCGTCTAAATTTGTGACTTTTTATTTAAAATATTTGTCAATAAAACGCCCCAGGCCAGTATTAATAGGAGTCCGCCAATAGGAGTTATAAATCCAATGATGCTAAAATCAAACGAAGTAAGGGTGTTTGTTGCCAATAGATAAATGGAGCCAGAAAATAGAATTACACCTGAAAGCACTAAATTATAGAGCGTTTTTTTTGTTTTTTGAGAGAGGTCTTTCAGGAGTCCAAGAAACAATAAAAACAGTGAATGGTACATTTGATAGCGTACGCCTGTTTCAAAAGTATTTAATTGCTCAATAGACAGTACTTTTTTTAGGGCATGTGCGCCAAAAGCACCAAGAATTATTGCAATCATTCCCAGAATAGTTCCCGTTGTAAGTATCTTTTTATCCATGATAATTATGTTTGATGCAAAAGTATTTCATATCTCCTAATTTTAAAAGTATTTGGCACGATACTTTCAAATGAACTTAATTTAACGGTACACTAAGCAGACTAATTTTTTATTTTTAAAACGTAAAAGAAAGAACGAAAAGAATAAAAGCTTTCTCAGTAAATTATTTTGAGTTATTTGTTATAAATACAACATTTTTGTATGTTTGTGTTATAAATAAATAAAAATGAGAACAATTTTAATCATCGGCGCGGGAAGATCAGCTTCATCTCTTATTCAATATCTTTTAGACAAATCCGAAAAAGAGAGGTTGCACCTTGTTATTGGTGATTTATCATTGGCTTTAGCTCAGCGTAAAACCAATGATCATAAAAACGCAACTGCAATATCTTTAGATATTTACGATAATGAGCAACGAAAAAAAGCAATTGAAAATGCTGATATTGTCATCTCGATGTTGCCGGCTCATTTGCACATCGAAGTGGCTAAAGATTGTATAATATATAAAAAGCATCTGGTTACCGCCTCTTATGTGAGCGATGCCATGCAGGAATTAGATGCTGCCGCCAAAGAAAACAATTTGATTTTCATGAATGAAATTGGACTTGATCCTGGAATAGATCACATGAGTGCGATGAAAGTGATTGATGAAATTAAAGAAAAAGGCGGAGAAATGCTTCTTTTTGAATCTTTTTGTGGTGGACTCGTAGCGCCGGAATCCGACACGAATCTTTGGAATTATAAATTTACCTGGGCACCACGCAATGTGGTTCTAGCAGGTCAGGGCGGTGCTGCCAAATTTATTCAGGAAGGAACGTATAAATACATTCCGTATTGTAATTTGTTTCGCAGAACCGAGTTTTTACAAGTAGAAGGGTATGGTCGCTTTGAAGCGTATTCTAACAGGGATTCCTTGAAATACCGCAGTGTGTATGGCTTGGATAATGTACTTACTTTATACCGAGGAACGATCCGTAGAGTTGGTTTCTCTAAAGCTTGGAATATGTTTGTACAATTAGGAATGACAGACGATAGTTACGTAATGGAGGATTCGGAGAACATGAGTTACAGGGAATACGTGAATTCTTTCTTGCCGTATCATCCCACGGATTCAGTGGAAATCAAGACTCGTTTGATTCTTAAGATTGATCAGGACGATATCATGTGGGACAAATTGTTGGAATTGGACTTGTTCAATCGCAACAAAATTGTAGGCTTGAAGAATGCCACACCAGCACAAATTCTGGAAAAGATCTTGACTGATAGTTGGACGCTTCAGCAAGATGATAAAGATATGATTGTCATGTATCACAAATTTGGATACGAATTAAATGGCAAAAAAGAACAAATAGATTCCAAAATGGTTTGCATTGGGGATGATCAAACCTATACAGCCATGGCAAAAACAGTAGGCTTGCCTGTTGCAATGGCAACATTATTAATACTGAATGGTAAGATTACAACTCCCGGAGTTCAATTACCGATTCGTAAGGAAGTGTATGTGCCTATTTTGAAAGAATTAGAGGAATACGGTGTTGTTTTCAAAGAACAATCCATGCCATATTTAGGATACAATCCTGATAAAGAGTTTAGTTAGTAGTTTGTTTTTAGATTTTTAGTTTGATAAATCCGCTCCTTTTGAAGCGGATTTGTTTTTTTATACTATTATGATTTTGAGTGTAAAGTTATTGGGAGGCTATACATTACTCTCACAGGGACGCCGTTCATTTTCCCGGGAATCCATTTTGGACATATTTTCAAAACACGGATTGCTTCTTCACCGGTTCCAAAACCAATATCTCGTATGTTTTTTATGTCGCTTAAACTGCCGTCTTTTTCTACTATAAAGGTGATGTATACTTTTCCTTTTAAGTTAGGTTGTGTTGGAGTTTTAAAATTATTGCCGACAAATTTGTAAAATTCTGATATTCCTCCGGGAAAATCTGGTTTTTCGGTTATTCCAGCAGTACTATAGACTTCATTTTCCCCTTTTTGGACTAACTGATTTTCAGAATTGAATGTGTCTATTTCAATTACTTCTGCAGCTCCTTTGCTTAAAGTCGCCAGAAGTTCCTCGTTTGTAGGTAATTTTTTTTGTTTTGATAGGATAGAAGGTATAGCTCTCTTTTCGATAGGAGTTAGTTCATTGTATTTTTTTTCGCTGGTAATCTTTCCTTTTTCATCTTTGATTTTAAAAGTAGTTTTGTCGTAATACGTTTTAAATAAATTTCCAGGTTTTACAGGAGTAGTTTCTTTTTTCACATTGGTTTCTTGCGCAACGACTTTCGTACACAATAAAAATAATAAGGCAGTTACTACCGGAATTAATGTTGCTTTTTTTAATAAAGCTTTCGTTTTTGATGTGGTTTTTGTCATCATAAGTAATCGTTTTTTAGTTATTAAATAATTCAAATTACTGGCCAAGTAAAAAGTTTGATTCTCGTTTGCTTTCGATAATAATAAAGATTGGTAAAACGGAACATTGTTGTAGGAGGTCACTACCTTCTCGTCAGCAAGAAATTCGTGATTGAGTTGTATGGCTTTTTTGTAAAAAATAAAAATTGGGTTGAACCAAAAAACGGTTTTCAATAGTTCGATGAATAAAATATCCAAAGTGTGTTTTTGGGTTACATGTGTGAGTTCATGCGTGTACAATTCAGCTTCAATTTCACGGTTGTTGTACTCCGTTTCGTTGATGAAAATCCTATTCAGAAAAGTATGCGGCAACGTTTTTTCGGGTAGCAAAATCAATTTGGCATTCTTATAATCAATTGGCGTGTTCGACTTCATTTTAGACGAAATGGTATTGATATTACTGATAAAACGTATCGCCAAAACGAGTGTTACTACAGCATATAAACTCCATAATCCTATTGCTAGATAGTTTGTTTCTTCAAGTACTACAGCGCTTCCTTGCAGTATCTGGATATTTCCCGGATTGACTGCAGACTGCGCTATTTCCTGAATAACTTCAATAGTAATAAAGGGAATCACCATTGAGAAAACAAGGCTGAACAACAGGTAAAACCTATTGAAAACGTGTGTTTTTTCTTTTTCCAAAAACAAATAATACACTGCCAGTAGCACAAATAAAGTGATTGTCGATTTGATTAGAAAGTCGCTCATTTTTTCTTTTTTTGAATTTCACTGTCGATTATTTTCTTGAGTTCTTCCAGTTCCGTTTGAGACAAATTCGTTTCGGTGGTAAAGAAAGAAGCAAATTGCGATGCCGAATTATTGAAAAAACTACTTATCAATCCGTTGACGTGTTTCGAGAAATAATCCGTTTTTTTAACCAATGGATAATATTCCCGAGAGTTCCCAAATTCAGTGTAGGCTACAAATTGCTTGTCGATCATTCTTTTCAATAGGGTAGCCACGGTTGTGGTTGCTGGTTTTGGTTTTGGATAGGCTTCCAGCAAGTCTTTCATAAAGGCTTTCTCGAGTTTCCAAAGGTGTTCCATTAGTTGTTCTTCGGCGTTTGTTAGTTGTTGCATGTTATTTAATTTCTATTTCGGAAACTGATTCTCCGTTATTGTATTTCTTTATCGTTATTAGTTTTCCATGTTCATTAAAGAACTTCCAGTCACCAAAATAAAACCAATGTGCGTACTTATCGCTCGTTTCCATTTTTGTTTTTCCTTTGGACTGTATTTTTCCATTTTCATGATAAAAAGTAGTGTTGCAGATGTTGTCTTTGTATTTTTCTCTTTTAATAATTTTGCCATTTAAAAAATAACTCCATTTTTTTACGGGATCACCTTTTCTGTATTTTCCAATTGATTTATAATGGGAACTATCCTGTGAGTATTGTTCAATCCAAAGTCCTTCTCTAAGTTTATTTTTCATTTGATTGGTTTTGCAACCAAGAACCAAAAATACCAAGCCGATTACAATAACAGTTTGTCGCATAAAATAATTTTGTTCTACGAAAATAGAGTTAGCTCTACAAATGTAGAATATAAATTGAAATAAACAAATTTTTATGAAAAATATTTTGGTAGTCAGCGGTTTGCGTTAAGGATGGGAGTGGAAATCCTTTTTATTTTTTTGTTTCAAAAAATAAAAAGATTGAGAACGGACAGCCTGACCACGCTGGAACGATAGTGGAAGCGTGGGAACGCCCAAAAAAAATCCGCCCTGTTTAGAGCGGATGTAGGTTCTCGATACTTTTTTGTTCCGTTTCTCTTTACAAAAAAACTCGAACGGACGGTATCGCCAACTATTATTTAGAAAGTTCTACAAAATATTTGTAAAACAACGGAATGGTTTCAATCCCTTTTAGGTAATTGAAGATCCCGAAATGTTCGTTTGGCGAGTGAATGGCATCACTGTCCAGACCAAATCCCATCAAAATAGTTTTGCTTTTCAACTCTTTTTCGAATAACGCCACGATAGGAATACTTCCTCCGGAGCGCACGGGAATTGCGGGAACGCCAAAGGTTTCCGTATACGCCATATTCGCGGCTTTGTAGCCAATGCTGTCTGTTGGGGTTACATAACCTTGTCCGCCATGATGTGGTTTTACTTTTACGGTAACGCCGGCAGGGGCTAGACTTATGAAATGTTTAGTGAATAGTTCCGTGATTTGTTCCCAGTCTTGATTAGGAACCAAACGCATGGAAATTTTAGCGAAAGCTTTGCTTGCAATAACGGTTTTGGCACCTTCTCCAGTGTAACCGCCCCAGATTCCGTTGACGTCCAGTGTAGGACGAATGGAGTTTCTTTCGTTTGTGTTATAGCCTTTTTCGCCGTAAATGTCATTTAAGTCTAATGCTTTTTTGTAATTGTCTAAGTTGAAAGGCGCTTTGGCCATTTCGGCTCTTTCTTCCAAGGATAATTCTGCTACATTATCATAAAAACCAGGAATGGTAATGTGGTTGTCTTCATCATGAAGCGAAGCAATCATTTTGGCTAAAATATTGATTGGGTTGGCAACCGCTCCACCGTATAATCCAGAATGTAAATCTCGATTAGGTCCCGTAACTTCGACTTCTACGTAACTCAATCCACGTAATCCTGTTGTAATTGACGGTTGTTGATTAGAAATCATTCCGGTGTCCGAAATTAAAATCACGTCATTTTTTAGTTTTTCCTGATTGCGTTCTACGAACCAACTCAAGCTTTTGGAGCCAATTTCCTCTTCACCTTCAATCATAAACTTCACATTACACGGCAAAGTATTCGATTGAACCATATATTCCAATGCTTTTACGTGCATGTACATTTGGCCTTTGTCATCGCAAGCGCCACGGGCAAAAATAGCGCCGTCGGGATGAGTTTCGGTTTTCTTAATTACGGGTTCAAATGGCGGCGAAGTCCATAATTCAACTGGATCTGCGGGTTGTACGTCATAATGGCCATACACTAAAATGGTTGGTAAACTTGGGGCGATTATTTTTTCGCCATACACGATTGGGTTGCCTGGGGTATCACAGATTTCAACGAAATCGCAGCCTGCTTTTTCCAAACTTGCTTTTACGGCAGCAGCAGTATTGATGATATCTAGTGAGAAAGCAGGATTTGCGCTCACGGAGGGCATTTTTAATAATTCGATTAACTCGTTGATAAAGCGGTCTTTGTGTTCTTGAATGTATGCTTTAATATTTTCCATTATTTAATTATTTTATAATCTCAAAAGTACAAAAAACTGAGTAAATAATTTTTTAAGAAATTCCTTTGAACTTAAGAAGTAATGCTTATATTTGCACTCAGAATTTCGCGGATATGGTGAAATTGGTAGACATGCCAGACTTAGGATCTGGTGCCGCAAGGCGTGTAGGTTCGAGTCCTATTATCCGCACTGAAACCCTGACTATTATATAGTTAGGGTTTTTTGTTTATAAAGCTGCCCAACTGCTGCCCAACCGTTTGAAAAAAGGGATAAATCTTAGAATAATTAAACCGTTATTTCGAAAAAAAAATGGGGGTTCCTTAATTGGTTTGCCTTTTGTGTTTTGTTTTGAAAAAAATTATTTTTCCAGCCATCACTTTTTTTCCTCTGTTTACGGTTTTCCTCACTTTTCTTTTGTTTGCTTTTTCATACATTTACATCTTTACACTTTTCAAGCCAATTATTAGCACAAAAAATAAACTTTGATGGATAAACTAATTCAAAATTTCTCTATAAAATCAGTTGCCGATTTTTTTAAAAATAAAATTTCCTCTTTTTCTCCAAATAGAGAAAACCTTGACTACATACTAAAAGATAAAGATTTTACTCATTTCTCTGACCTACAAAAAATTGGAGAAGTTGAATTTAATAACTCCGACGAATTAATTGTTTTCACCTGTAAATTTCAAGGCATATTATCGGAGCTTTCGTCTAAGAAAAAACAGTTTGAAATTGCAAAAAAAGTCCTGAAAGAAGATTTTAAAGACGGTGCTATTTTCATTTTCTATGATGATAAGGATTTCTTTCGTTTTTCTTTCATCCGTAAAAACTACGGCAACAAAGACCAAAAATTTACAAATTGGAAACGTTACACTTATTTTGTTGACCCAACAAAGACTAATAAGACATTTAGAAACAGAATAAATGGTTGTAATTTTAGTTCGTTAGATGACATCCAAGAAGCATTTAACGTTGAAAAATTAACCAAACAATTTTATAACGAGTTATTCAATTGGTACCAATGGTCACTTTCAGAAAGTGATGGTTTTGAAGTTACATTTCCCAACGATATTTCTACGGATAAAGATGACAGACAAATTGAAGAACATCTTATTCGGTTAATTACTCGATTGATGTTTATATGGTTTATTAAAAAGAAAAAGTTAATTCCCGACGATATTTTTAATACAGCTGTTCTTGATAAAATACTTGTTGACTTTGATCCCAATAGCAAAACTAATGGCGATTATTATAATGCCATTTTACAAAACTTGTTTTTTGCATCACTTAATAAACCTATTGACGAAAGAATCTTTGCTACTGGAAAAAACTATCAAGGCAAAGACGAACATTATGGCATTAAAACGCTCTTTAGAGACAATAATGATAAAAGTTGGTTTAAGGAAAACCAAACCGAAATTATTAGTTTATTCAAAAATGTACCTTTTTTAAATGGGGGTTTGTTTGAATGTTTAGACAAAGAGAACGATAACGGAAAGATATTTTATTATGACGGCTTTAGCAGGGTAACAGGCAGACAAAAAAGAGCTTTCCTGCCTAATTGTATCTTTTTCGATGAACAAAAAGGAATTATTCCATTACTTGAACGCTACAATTTTACCATAGAAGAAAACTCGACCGATGATATAGAAGTAGCATTAGACCCAGAACTTTTGGGTAAAGTTTTCGAAAATTTATTAGGGGCTTACAATCCTGAAACCAAAGAAACTGCCCGTAAACAATCGGGAAGTTTTTACACACCGCGAGAAATTGTGGATTATATGGTGAACGAAAGTGTTATTCAATATCTTAAAAAAGAATGTTTAACTGTTCCGGAAGCCACTTGGAACAAACTTTTCAATACTGATGAAATTCCAGAAACTTTAACGGATAACGATTGTAAAAAAATAACCACTTCATTACGAAATATAAAAATCCTTGATCCAGCTTGTGGATCTGGTGCTTTCCCAATGGGGGTTTTGAATACGCTTATAAAAGTTCTTAAAAAAGTAGATACCAAAAACACACTTTCCAATTACGACATCAAACTCGAATTGATAGAAAACTGTATTTATGGTGTCGATATTCAAAGTATTGCTGTTCAAATTAGCAAACTTCGCTTTTTTATCTCGTTAGTTTGTGAGCAAGAAACCACTACTAATGTGGCTACAAATTATGGTATTAAATCGTTGCCTAATTTGGAAACCAAGTTTGTTGCTGCAAATACTCTAATTGGATTAAAGCAAGAAGCTAAAAGTATGATTGAATGGCAAGACGAAACCCTTTTTGAGCTAAAAAACCAACTTTGGGACATTAGATGCCATCAAAATTTTAGAGCCCAAAAATGGCAGGAAAAGAAACTACTGCGACAAAAAGACAAAGAGCTTTGTGAAAAAATAGAAACCTATTTAAAAACCATAGCTACTAAACCTAACTTGGCATTAATTGACGACTACAATAAACAAGTTGCTAGTCAGGAACTAGAAATAAAAAACTTACCTGTAATTTGGGCAGATGTTACTGAAACTGCAATGCAAACGACAATGTTTGAAAATGTGACTAACCAAACGCAATCCCTTTTTAAAACCGACATTAACAAAGAAAAAAGGGAAGTACTCAAAAAAAGTAACAAACTATTGCTCAAAAAAATAGAACAAGAAAAAAGCAAACAACACTTGGCAGATACCAGTGAAGCTTTAGCTTTGATAGAATGGAACCCGTATGATCAAAATACTTCTTCCTCATTTTTTGACCCAGAGTGGATGTTTGGGACACCTAATTTCGATATTGTGATTGGCAATCCTCCTTATATACAATTACAAAAATTAAGTAATTCTGAAATGTATGCAAAATTAAATTTTGAAACCTATTCTAAATCAACTGATTTATATTGTCTGTTTTATGAAATGGGTATTAGACTTTTAAAAGATAAAGGAAATCTTTGCTACATAACTTCCAATTCTTGGATGAGAACTAAATACGGTCAAGCTTTAAGAAAATATTTTGCTGAAAAATCTAATCCAACACAATTAATAAATTTTGAAGATGTTCAAATATTTCAATCTGCTGTCGTGGAAAGTAATATTATGATTACTGAAAAATCAGTATTTGACGGTAAATTAAAAGCAGCGAATGTTGGTAATGATTTAGATAATAATTCAGGTTTAAGTTTATATTTAGCAAACAAAAACATCATTCTAAAAGAATTAGATGAAAATGGTTGGATTTTGGGCAATATGGAAACACTAAATCTTAAAAAGAAAATTGAAAATAAATCAACAGTAATTAAGCAATTAGACTTAAAAATAAATTATGGTATAAGAAGTGGACTTAATGAAGTGTTTATAATTGATGATAAGAAAAAAAAGGATTTAGTAAAGGAAGACAAAAGAAACATTGAAATAATCAAGCCTATTTTACGTGGAAGAGATTTAATTAAATATAGTTATAATTATGCAAATCTTTGGGTTGTTTTGGCTAAATATAAAGATAATATAAACCTCAAAAATAATTATCCTACTATATACAGATATTTAGAAGATTTTGAAGTTAAATTAAAAAACCGTGGACAAGTTAAAGCGGGTTCTCATCATTGGATTGAATTAGACAACTCTCCGACAGACGAATATATTTCTAATTTTGACAAGCCAAAGATAATTTGGATTGTATTGTCCGATAAAGGAAAATTTGCATATGATGATACAGGCTCTTTAACAACAGATAGTTGTTTTATTATGTCAGGGGAAAATTTAAAATATCTATTATCAATTCTTAATTCAAAAATAGGCGAATGGTACTTTGCTCAAATCTCTACTACATCAGGTATGGGTACTAATATGTGGAAAAAATATAAAATTGAACAATTTCCAATAAAAGAAACTACATTAGTTGAAATGCAAAAATTAGAGAAAATAGTTGACCAAATCCTTTCCAACAAAAAAGAAAACGGTGACACTACTGTGCAAATTCCAGTGATATTGACCACCCAATTCCAATTTAAAGTGAGCACCTGATTCCAATTCAAAATGACCACCTA
>NZ_RYDM01000010.1:0-103047 GCF_003984825.1 Flavobacterium sp. RSP46 | reverse complement strand
TTTGAACCCCAGTCTGAAAAGACTGGGGTTCTTTTGTTTATAGATACCACGTGTTCGCCCTGCGGGCTCGGTTCGTCACCTTTCTTTGAAAACCCCTATTCCTATCGGAATAGGGGTTTTTTGTTTTAAAAAATTATGTTTTTTTTTGTTTTGTTTCATTGTTGTCCGATAAAAAAGAAGCCAAATTAATGGCTTCTTAAAAATCATCGTAATTTTGAGTTGCAAAAATCAAATAACGATGGGTAAAAATAAGTATTTTCGACTAAATCTGTTTTCGGACAGTTGATTTCTTTAATAGATGATTCAATGATTCAGAAAGCTGGTGTCCGAGCGGAAATAATCCCAACGGCTAGCGCGATGCCTCTGGCTCGTGCCCAATGTCATTAAGTTAAGGATTTTCATATTGTATCTTTATGATTTTTAAGTACTACAGTTCTACCTAAGTCTTAGTTATGTTTGCAACCGAGTGAATGAGATTGCTAAAAAAATAAGAATAGTCACTGAATTCATACTTTATCCAGACTTATTTTCAATATAAAAATATCTTGAGCTTGTTTTTATGGTTTAGGAAGCGAACTTTTGATTTTTAAGAAAATTATAGGCTAGCATAAAAAATCATTCTTAAAATCTGCTATTTTCTAAAACTAATTTCATCCAACCCAATTGTGTATTCTGCACGTTGATTATTATTGACATCCCAAATTTCCATTTTTATTTGAGGAATTCCCCCCCCCCAATTAATTGTTAATAAGCCAAAATGGTTATCCATAATAGGGCCTTCAATTCTATTTTTGTTGGGTGTCGCAAAGTGCCAGGTGGAGGAAAGTCCGCTGGAGGTAAAGTCGTAAATAGGATATAATCCGGGTTCTGTAAGTTTAGAAATTTCACCATAATGAACGTCTCCGGTCAAAAACAAAATACCGTTTGCTTTGGTTTTCTTGATTAGATCTAAAAATCTTTGTTGCTCCAGCGGAAAATTAGCCCAGCCTTCATACCCGTTGTACTCAATCCCAAACTGGGATCCTGAACCAATTAGGCGAAGATCAGCTGGTTTTTGTAGTTCTGTTTCTAACCATTTCCACTGTTCGGCTCCTAAGTATGTGGAATCCGGGTTTTGTACTGGTGCATAGTCCAATGAGTAAAAATAACGTTTGTCATCCTCAAGTTCGTTATTATATAGCTTGTAATCATCCCGGAAAGTACGGTTGTCTAACAGGATAATCTGTACTTTTTTGCCTTTAGTTTCATACAAATAAGAGGTATATATTCCCTCGTGTTTTCGTCTTTCGGAAGCTATAGGTTCCCCAAAAAAATTAAGAAAAAGTTCTTTTGATTCTTTCTTTTTGGGATAATGCCTTCCTGCATCATTTTGGCCGTAATCGTGATCATCCCAAGTAGCTATGATAGGCATATTTTTTTTCAAATTTTGAAAAGTAGGTTTAGCTGCCAATCGCTCGTATTTGGCTTGCAGTGTGTGCATATTTTCAGTGTCACCGTAAATATTATCTCCCAGAAATATAAATAAATCTGGTTGGTGTTTTACCACGACATCAAAAATAGACAGGGAATTACTTTGGTTTGAACACGATCCAAAAGCAATTTTTGAAAGGTTTTTTTGCGAGTAACCATTGCAGGAAAGCAATGTTAAAGCTGCTAAAAACAAGGGTATTTTAAAGAGATTATTTTGAATCATTTTTTATTGTTTTGTTTATAATCGTATTTAAAAGGAGATTGGTTGTCCAAAAAAATTAATGCTTCTCTACAAATCACATGGTGACTTTTAGAAAGTATTTTTAAACGGTGACAATTAAAAATATAGGTTTGAGTAATAATTTTGAACTTAATTATAAAAAAAAATCTTCCCAAATGTAATAAAAAAAAGGTATCTAACTAAAATCACATTAGAAACGTATTGCTACTATATTACCTTAAAACAGATTGGTTTGCTGTTAATTAAAAGTTAAACCAATAGATTATATGCAATTTACAGGTGCTAAAATTTATTTTTGATATTGATTAACCAATAAAAAACCTATTAATGAAGAAATTTTTCATTTTAACTGCAATCGCAGCATTAATGCTTGTGCCTACAACCCAATTTGCACAATCGAAAAGAAAAAAAGATAAAAACACCACTGTAGCCCCTCCACCAGAAAAGAAACCAGAAGCTACCATCAAGGAATACAGCAAGGTGATTACCAAAGACGCCGTTTCTGACGAAGGTTTGTTTATGGTACACAAAGTGGACAAAAAATATTTTTTCGAAATCCCGAATAAATACTTGGATAAAGACATGCTTTTGGTAAGTAGGTTGGCTAAATTACCGGCTAATTTAGGAGGCGGATATGTAAATGCGGGTTCCGAAACCAATGAACAATTAATTATCTGGCATCGTTTTCAGGACAAAATTCTGATCAAATTAAAATCATTTAGTGCCGTTGCCAATGACAGTTTACCCATTAGTATTTCAGTAAAATCAAATAATTATGAACCTACTTTATTTGCTTTTGATATTGTAGCATTTAGTAAAGATTCTTTAAATACCGTTATTGATGTGACTAAATTTTATAGCACTGACGTTAAATCAATCAGCGGTTTATCTAGTGAAATGAGAGAAACCTATAAAGTAAAAGGCCTCGATGAATCCCGCAGTTTTATCAATACGATGAAAAGTTATCCTATGAATATTGAAGTAGTTCAGGATTTCACTTACAATGCATCTAAACCGCCTGTTCAGGAAGATGCAGAAACAATTAGCATCCAAATGAATCAATCGATGATTTTGTTGCCGGAAAAACTGATGCAACCCAGATTAGCAGATCCGCGAGTGGGTTGGTTTACCATGAGCCAGATTGACTATGGAAGTAATGAATTGAAATCCGACAGTAAAACCTATATCCGCCGTTGGAAATTGGAACCAAAAGATCCTGTCGCTTACGCAAAAGGTGAACTGGTAGAACCGATCAAACCTATTGTGTACTATTTAGATCCTGCCACGCCTGAAAAACTACGCAAATACATTAAACAAGGAATTGAAGATTGGCAAAAGCCTTTTGAAACTGCTGGTTTTAAAAATGCAATTATTGCCAAAGACGCGCCTACTAAAGACGAGGATCCTGATTTTAGCCCGGAAGACATTCGGTATTCTGTGATTCGTTATGTAGCGAGTACGACGCGTAATGCGGTTGGACCAAGTGTTTCTGATCCCAGAACGGGAGAAATTATCGAGAGTGACGTAATTTGGTACCACAATCATTTGCGTTCCTACAGAAACCGTTATTTGTTAGAAACCGGAGCAGCAAATCCTTCAGCAAGAACCTTGAATACCACTGACGAAGAAATGGGTGAAATGATGCGCATGGTTATTGCACATGAAGTAGGGCATGCGCTTGGTTTTCCTCATAATATGGGCGCGAGTTGTGCGTATGATACTGAAAATTACAGAGACGGTGCCTTTACTCAAAAAAATGGAATTTCAGCGAGTTTGATGGATTATGCCCGTTTTAATTATATCGCTCAACCTGGAGATAAAGACATTCGTTTCATACGCCAGATGGGGCCTTACGATCATTATGCTACCAATTGGGGATACAGAGTCATTCCTAATGCCTCTTCTCCGGAAGTAGAAGTGCCTATTTTAGACCAATGGATTATGGAAAAAGCAGGAAACCCTGTTTATAAATATGGGAAACAAAGTAGTAGTTTTGATCCAACTTCACAAACGGAAGATATTGGAAATAATTCCATGAAAGCAAGTTCATACGGACTTAAAAACTTGCAATATGTAGCTTCTCATTTATCAGAATGGACGAGTGATGTGACTAATAACTATGAGGATTTAGACGAATTATACAAAGAAATGCTGGATGTCTGGAGTAGATATGTGGGACATGTGGTAACGAATGTGGGCGGTGTTTATGAAACAACCAAAAAGCCAAACCAAACCGGAAATATTTATGAAATTGTACCAAAAGCAAAACAACAAGAAGCCATGCAATGGTTACAAGCCAATGCTTTTACTTCTCCAACGTGGTTGGTGAATGTAAGTACATTGAAAAATATTGATTACTCCGGTTACACAGAACGTTTTCGAAATTTACAAGCCATACATTTGAATGCTATGTTGAGTTTTGAACGAATTGGTCGATTGATGGATGCGGAAATAATGGGAACTACTAATTATAAAGCATTAGATTTATTGAGTGATATGCGTAAAGGAATTTGGAAAGAAGCCAATTTAGCTTCGAATGTGACTATTTACAGAAGAAATTTGCAACGCGCATACATTGAAAGAATGAGTTATCTGATGAAAGAAGAAATTAAATCCGGACGTTCTTCTGACTATTATAATGTGGCTCAGTCCGATGTGAGAGGATTGGTGAGAGGCGAGTTGAATGCATTAAAAACCACCTTAGCAGTTGCTAAAACCAGAGTTGTAAATGCAGAAACAAGATACCATTATGAAGACGCGATTAAAAGAATTGAATTGATTTTAAATCCAAAATAATCAAAACTTAGATTCTGTTTTACAAAAAAAATCCGCTTTCGAGCGGATTTTTTGGTGTTATAAAAAAAGATTTTATACTATGAAAATGATTTACTTCAAAGGAAATGTAGCTTCGAAAGCCTTAAATCTGGACTCTAAATCATTTAGCAATTGTTTTTTTACAGAAGCCTCTTTGATGAAACTGTACTGAATGCTGTTGTACACATATTGCTTTATATCTTTATAGGAAACGTCTTTGTATCTTTTGGCTAACAAGACATATTGTTCGGTCATATTCGTGCGTAAAATCCCTGCATCATCCGTACTAATTACGATTGGCACGCCAAATTCTTTATATAAAGTCAATGGATGACGGCTTTCTTTTACCTTCAAAATAAACTCATTGCTTACTAAATTGATTTCGATAGGAATGGTTTTCTTTGCCATATAACGCAGCAAATTATACGAATCATTCTCGTAGGCCATATCTACTCCGTGCCCAATACGGTTGGCTCCTGCAGTATAAACGGCTGATCCAATATGCCACGTTAACTCTTCCGGTTGTACTAAACCAAGCGTCAACTCGCCGGCGTGCATTGTATATTTTACATTTGGATAACGGGAATGACAGTATTTAAACATTAGCATGTGTAACCAATAATCCTTCATCGAGGTTTCGCCATCTTCCGGAGAAACAATGTTAACTCCTGCCATCAGTGAACTTTCATCTGCAGATATGAATGCGATTACCAGATTTTTGAATAAATCTACGGGTTCCATAAATCGCAATACAAAATTTTGATACCGCATTGTAAATTGCTTGTCATCGATTTTAAGGTCTTTGTGCAGCTTAGTAACAAAATTGGTATTGAAGGCTTTAGCATAGGATTCGGCATCTTTTTTTAGTAGTGAATTGTACACCGAATCCAATGATTTTAAAACTGCTTTTTCATCTTTTGCTAAAGCTGATTTTCGCAATCTGGAATTGAATTTTGTTAAATCATCGGTATTCATATCTGTTGGGATTGTAGACAATTGGGTTTCAATATAACTGACATTTTCTGAAATAGCTCTGTTTTTAAGTTCCAATAATCCTTGTCCAAAATTCCCTTTGATGGCCGGTTCGAACTTCATAAATGATTCGAAAAACAACTTGTCGGATGGATAATCTACATCATTATAGTCTTTTATAGACCACTTTTGCATGATTTTTTGCTTATATGCTTCTAATGTTCCGTTATTTTTCAATGTCGAAAATAGTAGCCAGTTTCCCGTTGCTGGTTTTTCTTTTAACACATCCATCGTCTCAATATTGAGATAAAAATCGTCTGCAATAGCGCGTTGCAATATGGATTCAGCGTAAATGGAACCTGAGAAATGATGATGCAAATCACCGCCTTTTGGCATTTGCGAAAAGAAAGCAGTTAGTTCCGCTTCATTGTTTCTGATCTTTTCAAAATAGTCATTCGTGGATTGTGAGTAACTATTATTTAAAAAAAGTGCGAAGAATAAAGTATAGAGTAATTTCATGATTTTTTAATTGTATTGATAGTATTTTGCTGGTTCTTTTTTCAAAACGGTTTTTTTGCTTTTAAGCTTTTAATGCAAAGGATATTTTTTTATGCTTGAATCTATTGATGTGGCATTTAAACCCTTGTTTTTGAAAAAAAGATATACCTTTTGCCAAATTTAAGCAATTTCACTTTCTGTTTGGTGAAACAATTAAAAAGTTTTATTTTTGCAACTCTTATGAAAAACGGTACCATTCTAATCTCTCAAGGTACTCCGCCTTGATTTATAGTTTTTAAATCAAAAGAGTTTTTTAAAAACATTTTATCACATTTTTTGTCGACACAACTTCTTTATATGAAATTGTACCCAAATATTCTTATTATAATTATCACATGAAAAAAGTATTTAACTTATTTGATTTTTCACGGCAAGTCAATTACAAAACTGAAATTTTAGCAGGATTAACCGTGGCTATGACTATGATTCCGGAATCATTATCTTTTGCAATAGTAGCAGGTTTTCCGCCATTGATGGGTTTATATGCGTCTTTTATTGCGGGATTGATTACGGCTGTCTTTGGTGGTAGACCGGGAATGATTTCTGGAGGAGCAGGAGCAACGGTAATTGTTTTAATTGCTTTAATGAATTCAAATGGATTAGAATATGTTCTTGCAGCAGTTGCTTTGGCAGGAGTTTTACAAATTTTAGTAGGGCTTTTTAAACTTGGAAAATTTATCCGACTGGTACCACAGCCCGTTATGTTTGGTTTTGTAAATGGATTAGCCGTAATTATTTTCATGTCGCAATTGGATCAATTCAAAACCTTTGTTAATGGTAAAAGCGAATGGCTTTCTGGAACTTCTTTCTTTATTATGGTAGGATTGGTTGCATTGACAATAGCAATTGTGGTGTTGCTACCCAAAATAACAAAAGCAGTTCCATCTTCATTAGTGGCAATTATTGTGGTATTTGGACTGGTTTTTTTCTTTGGAATTGAGACTAAAACGGTGCGGGATATTGCTTCCGTAAGTGGCGGTTTTCCACCTTTTCATATTCCTAATATTCCTCTTAACCTGCAAACGTTACAAATAATATTTCCTTACGCATTAATCATGGCTTCTGTGGGATTGACAGAAGGGTTATTGACCTTGAACTTAGTCGATGAAATAACTGAAACAAAAGGCAAAGGAAATAAAGAGTGTATCGCCCAAGGAAGTGCTAATATTTTGAATGGTTTTTTCTTTGGGATGGGAGGTTGTCCTATGATTGCACAAACATTAGTTAATCTTTCGGCGGGTTCCAGAGCGCGATTATCAGGAATCATTGCTGCACTAACCATACTTGTAATTATTTTGTTTGGTGCTCCAATAATTGAACAGTTGCCTATGGCGGCTCTGGTTGGTGTCATGATTATGGTAGCAATTGGAACATTTGAATGGGCGAGTTTCAGAATCATCAATAAAATGCCAAAACACGATATTTTTGTTGGGATTTTAGTGGCACTAATTACTATAGTATTACACAATTTGGCTTTAGCCGTCTTAGTTGGAGTCATCATTTCTGCATTAGTTTTCTCTTGGGAAAGCGCCAAAAGAATTAGGGCTAAAAAATATCTAGATGATAAAGGAGTGAAGCATTACGAAATTTATGGGCCTTTATTTTTTGCTTCAACAACCGCTTTTTTGGAAAAATTTGATATTTTGAATGATCCAAACGAAGTCATTATTGATTTTAAAGAAAGTAAAATTACCGATATGAGTGCTATTGATGCCGTAAATAAAATTACAGAGCGGTATGCAAAAGTCGATAAAACGGTTCATTTGCGACATTTAAGCGAAGATTGCAGAGTGTTACTAAAAAACGCGGATAGCGTAATTGACGTAAATATTTTAGAAGATCCTACTTATAAAGTTGTTGTTGATTAGCTTTACAACTTGAAGCTATTCAAAAAAGAATAGCCACAGATTCACTAATTTTATTTTTTATTCGAATTAAAATCATTAAAAATGTGGCGATAATCTTATTTATTATTTTTATAATAAGCTATACTTTCATCGCCTCTGCTGCTAATCATCCTGTTTTGAGAGCGGCATTGATAGAACTATTCAGTAAGTTGTCGCCACAAATGAACAGCGTATCTGATATTTTTATTTCCGAAACAGCAATCGTATTTCGCACACTTGCCTGATTAGGCAAAGCATAGTCAATGTGATACGCCTTTAGAATTTTCCACGAACTTATTTTTGAACCAAGGGTATTTATTTTATCTTTTAAATTCCCAACGGGAGCAAAAAGAGTGGCAAGTGCGGCCGATGGTATTCAGAATGGATCTGCCAGTCTAGCTCCCACAATAATTACATCCTGTTTCATAGCTTTTTGATAAATTTTCGTATAAAAACAGACCAAATAGAGTTTTATAGTCACTTAAATAAACGACAATTTAAATTTTGATTATTGTTGCTGTATTTGAAATTGCATCATTAAGTCAATTTGTTCGTCATTTCCTAAGGTAAAAATGTGTTTGTCAAATACTACAAATCCATTTTTAGTATAAAATCGAATGGCTCGGTGATTTTCTTCCCAGACACCAAGCCAAATATAATCAACGCCAGTACGTTGTGCAATCTTTTTTACTTCGTTCAGCAACAGTTGCCCAATGTTTTTACCATGAAAAGTTTGTAAAACATAAATCCGATGTATTTCTAAAGCATTTTTGTTTATGTTTTCCGTTTGAGCATCACCTATGTTTATTTTTAAATATCCAACGATTTCTGATTTTGAAATGGCTATATAAAAAAAGGAATTTGGATTGTTCAATTCAGTTGTTAATTGTACTGCATTGAAGTTTTTTTCGATGTAATTAGTGATGTTTTCAGGGGTGTTTACAGCGGCATAAGTTGCTGTAAATGTTTGGATACTTATCTTTTGCAGTTCTTTAAGATCAGCGATTGTAGCTTTTCTAATTTCAATTAGATTCATGTTGACCTACTCTTTGTGTTATTTTTAAACTCAAAAATACCAAAAAAAAGGTTGCTAAACTAAATCCTCTAGTACACTATTAAACAAATTAGTTTAAAGGCTCTTGATTTCTTGATTTCAATTAGTACTTTTGGGAGAATTAATAAAAAGCGCTCGAAAGAGTAATGTGTATGAAAATTGTAATATCGCCAGCCAAGTCGTTAAATTTAGAGAAACAGCTACCTACGGAGTTGCACACCCAACCTTTGTTTTTAAAAGAATCGCGAGAAGTCCACAAAGTTTTAAAAGAGATGAAGCCTGCTGATTTATCAATTTTGATGAGTATTTCAGATAAGTTAGCAGATTTGAACTGGAAACGAAATCAAGATTGGAAAACACCTTTTACCACTTCAAATGCACGTCCGGCTGTGTTTACTTTTGATGGTGATGTGTACATTGGATTAGATGCCTATTCGATTCCAGGAAAAAAAACAGAAGCTTTACAAGATCGTTTAAGAATCCTATCCGGTTTGTATGGCTTGCTGAAACCATTGGATTTAATTCAGGCGTACAGATTGGAAATGGGCACCAAATTACCCATTGGCGAAAGCAAAAATCTGTATGAATTTTGGAAACCAATCGTTACAAAAGCTTTAAATAAAGAGCTCAAAGAAGACGAATTGTTTGTCAATCTTGCAAGTAAGGAATACTTTTTGGCAATTGATGTCAAGGCGTTGAAAGTTCCTGTGATCACTCCGGAATTTAAAGAGTACAAAAACGGAAAATTAAAGATCATCAGCTTTTTTGCCAAAAAAGCAAGGGGAATGATGGTGCGTTATATTATTGATACGGATGCTCAAACGATTGAAGATTTGAAAGGGTTCAATTATGATAGCTATCAATTTGATGCAAATTTATCGGAGGGCAATCATTTGGTTTTTACCCGTTAGAGACGCTATTAATCGGCTCTTTATTAATGCATGGCATCAGCAGGATTGATTTTGTTTTTCCCTTTTTTGATAAAAAAGATGATTGGAATACAACACAGAAACATAATTCCCAGATACAGAAAAATATCCATATACGATAAAACGGTACTTTGTTTCATCACTGAATAATCAATAACCTGATAGGCTTTTTTCAGCGATTCATTAGCACTAAATCCTTTTGACATAAACCCTTTTTGCAACATTATAACGCGTTGTTGGACTTCGAACTTGCTGGCATCTAAATTTGAAATCAAATTTACTCTGTGTTCCTGACCAAATCTCGTGATAAAGGTGGTGATAATTGCTATTCCAAATGAACCTCCCAATTGGCGCATCATTCCTGTAAAGGCTGCCCCTTCGCCAATATCCTTTCCTTTTAAGGTGGAGAGTGACAGTGTGGTTATGGGTACAAACAGCAGTCCCAATCCTATTCCTCTTAAAATTAATCCCCAATACAAATGCTCAACACCCGTATTAGGAGTCAAGCTGTTGTGCATCATTAGGGTAAAGAAAAAGAAAATCAAAAAACCAAGACCCACCATATAACTTTGCGGAACACCTCTTTGAATTAGTTTACCAATAATGGGCATCATAATAGCAGTGGTGATTGAACCCGGAATAAGCAATAATCCTGCGTCTGTAGCGGTCCAGCCTAGAATTGTTTGGGTATAAATTGGAATTATTAAGGTAGAACCATAAAGACCAAAGCCTAATATGAAACACATTATGACACCAATTCTTAGATTTCCATCTTTTAAAACCCTCAAATTGACAATAGGATGTTTATAAGTCATTTCTCTCCAAATGAATAATACCAAACCAAAAATGGATACCGTACTCAAGAATATAATTATTTTATTGTTGAACCAGTCATCTTGTTGTCCGTGTTCTAGAACATATTGCAAAGAACCAATAAACACAGTCAACAGAAAAATCCCCAACCAATCGACCTGATTGGCTTTTAGTTTTTCGCCATATTTAGGACTTTTAACAAAAGTTAAAGCTAGAATAGTAGCTATGATACCAATGGGAATATTGATATAAAAAATATAAGGCCAAGAGAAATTGTCAACAATATAACCCCCTAATGGCGGACCCAAAGTAGGTCCCACGATAACTCCCATTCCATAAATAGCCTGTGCCATACCTCGTTTTGCAATGGGATAACTCTCTGTTATAATGGTTTGTGCGGTCACTAATAAAGCACCACCTCCCAAACCCTGAATAAATCTAAACGTAATAAGTTCCCATATATTATTGGCATTGCCGCACAAAAAAGAGGCTACTGTAAAAATGATAATGGAAGTCACAAAATAATTTCGTCTTCCAAATTGTTGTGAAAGCCAGCTGGTCATAGGGATTACAATCACGTTTGCAATAGCATAAGCGGTAATGACCCAAGCAACATCATTTAATGTGGCACCCAGACTTCCTCTCATGTTTGTCAGTGCCACATTGACTATAGTGGTATCTACGATTTCAAGTAAAGCACAAAGTACTGCTGTGATCGTAATAAGAACTCGTCTGTAGCCATATTCTACTAAATCGTCTTCTCCTGCTTGTGCCATTTATACTAAAGTGTAAACTATCATTTTATTAAAAGAGGTGCCGTTTTTAATTCAAAAAAAACAGCTTTAATCTAAATGTACATCAACATCTACATTCATTCCCGGACGCAGTAATTTTATTTTTTCAGGGTCATTTGTTGGAATCAAACTTATTTTAACAGGTAATCTTTGAATGGTTTTCACAAAATTTCCTGTGGCATTATCTGGCGGTAATAAGGAGAAACGGGATCCTGTTGCTGGGGAAAAGGAAGTAATGGTTCCCTTGAAATCATATTCGGGATACGCATCTACTTTTACGATTACTTTTTGACCAATAACCATTTTGTTGAGTTGCGTTTCTTTGAAATTAGCAACTACCCATGCTTCATTGTTGTTGATAATATAAAATAGGGATTGCCCTGGTTGCACTAGTTGTCCCGGCTGAATATCAATTTTTGATACCTGACCATCAATAGCAGCAGTGATAGCAGTGTAGGTTAAATTTAATTTTGCGGCATCAAGCATTGCTTTTGCTCTTTGTATATTGGCTGCAGCCACTTCTGTCTGTTTACCTGAAACTTTAGATTTAGCTATAATAACTGATTTTTGAAAGGCAGTGGCTCTTTCCTGTTGTTGTAACACGCGTACTTGACTTTCAGCTTCCAGTTTGGCGGCTAAAGCCTGTTCGTATTGTTGTTTTGTGATCGAATGGCTTTTGTATAAATTATCATATCGATTGTAATCACTGGTTATGCGTCCCAATCTTATTTTTGCGGATTCGATATTACCACTTGCAGATCGTACATTGGCATCCGAAACAGAAATACTGGCTAAAGCACTTCCTATATCAGCTTTAGTAACTTCAAAATTACCTTCAGCGCCAATCATTGCAGCATGTGCTTCTTCAATTTTTAACTGGTAATCCCTTTTGTCAATGGTAAAAAGCGTATCGCCTTTCTTTACAAAATCATTGTCCTTGATGTACACTTTATCCACATATCCTGAAACTCTTGGGATAATTGGGTTCATGTTTTTTTCAATTTGGGCATCATCAGTTTCTTCGTGAGATTGTGAATGCAGGTATTTAAAAGTTCCGTACGTCCCACCTAAAACTACCAATGCCACTAGGATTATGATAAATTTTGTATTTGTTTTTTTGTTTTCCATGGTAGGTATATTATAATTTTGAAAGTGTGAAGGTTTGAGATAATTGGCCGGTTACCGAGAGTAACTCATAGTATTTTTGAATGGTATTGGCTTTGGCCAAAGTCTTGTTGATTTTAGAACTCAATTGCTCTACATCAGCCTCCAGTAAATCATTGGTGTCCGAAAGACCGTTGTCATATTTATCTTTGATGATTCTGTAATTTTCAGAAGATTGTTCCAGCGCTTGTCCATATACAACATCTTGTTTTAAAGCTAAATCATAATCTTCAATCGCTTTTTGAACTTGGATTTTAATATAATCCGTTAGTATGGCTTCAGAGTTTTGGACTTCTAAAAATTTATTTTCGGCCAGCCGCACTAAAGTTCCGTTTTTTAGAATGGCACTCAAATCATACGAAAGCCCGATGCCTATATTCATCGCGTTTTGCACCGTAATCACATTGCTCAGGTCTAATGCCGTATACCCGCCAACTAACGCAATGGCCGGATAGTACGACCCTTTAGCTATTTTTATATTGGCTTCACTGGCTTTTCCCTGAAACCGAAGGGCTTCTAAATCCTTCCGATTTTCTAGTGCCGGTAATTCATTTTCAGGGATATTAGTCATTTGGAAATCGGCAAAATCACGCTCTCGAATCTCTAATTTTGTGTCCGGATTTAGTTTTAAAAGCGTAACCAGATAAAAGTTGATGATTTTTAAATTATTATTTGTTTCGTCTAATGACAATTGGATTTTCGAAGCCTGTAATTGGGATTTTAACAAATCATTTCTGGGGATAATTCCATTTTTTTCAAGGGCTATAAAATCGTTTACCCGCTGTTGCGCACTTTTTTGATTTTCTTTTAGTAGTTCAATTGTTTTCTGGGCTTTGTATAAACTGGCATAATAATCAATCACCCGCAACGCAATTTCCTCCTTTGTTTGCAATGCCGTAGCCATTTCTGCCTGATACAAATTTTCATAAACGGTGATGCTATTTTGAATTTTAAAACCTGAGAAAACCGGAACACTAGCATTCAACTGTCCAATCATCAATTGATTGACAATTGGGAGTGCTTCCTGAGTTCCTGTATTATTTTGATTGAGTTTGAAATTAACGGAAGCATTTGCTAATCTTTGGTATTGCCCTGAAAGTTTCAAATCAGGATATTGATTGTTTTTGGTAGATTGCAGTTCGTACTTTTTAGTTTTTACTTTTGTATTGGCTAGTGTAACTTCATTACTTTTGGCCCAAGCCAAATTGATGGCTTCGTTCAATGTTAAACTTGTTTTTTCTTGCGCTGCTGCAGATGAAATTCCAATGAAGAAAATCACAATGAGCATGAATGGACTAACTTTCATACGTAGATAATTTTTGTTTTTTGTAGGAATATGGAATTCGCATAGGTCTTTATTATTGTTTGCATAGCATTTCTGGTGTGCCCATTTCATAGATCAGAAGTGCCTTTACAGTTTGTTGAATGTGCGTTGTCAAATTGGTTTTGATGTAATTATTGTATAAATCTTCAGTTTTCAAGTTTAATAAATTTTCGAAGAAAGGTTTGTTCATGTGAAAATGAAAAAAAGTGCCCAGAATTGTGGGTGTGATAAGCGGAATAATAATATCTTTTCTGAAAATGCCTTTATTCTGGCCTTCTTTAATTATAATTTCAAGGGATTTTAGATTTCCTTTTTTTAATTCTGAAAAAACCGAAAGATTTTGTTTGCTTTTTTTGGAGGGGAATTCAAAGTGTAATATTCTATAAATCCCTCGATTACTATTGATTCTGTTGATGTACAGTTCAATCAGCTTATTGATTTTGTCAAGGGGTTCCAGATCTTCCAGCAATAAATGTTCTAATTGATTTTTAAGATCTGAAGTTCTGTACACTATAAGCGATTCCAGTAGTCGCTCTTTGGACCCAAAATAATACGAAACCATAGCAATATTGATTTTTGCTATTTTTGCTATGTTCCTAATCGAAGTACCGTCAAATCCCTTTTCTGCAAAAAGAGTTTCTGCAACTTCCAGGATTTGAATTTGTTTGTCGTTAAAATTACGTTTCAAGAGAATTTAATTTTTTCAAAAACAAAACTAAACAAGCGTTTAAATTAAACAACCGTTTGGTTTTTATTTAACATTGTTTTAACATTTTAAATAAAGCGGAACGGTTTGTTTTATTTTTGATAGTCTCAAAAAGGAAGGTTTCGGGAACGGTGACTTCTATCTAAAATTGTGAATATCTATTTTAGGAATAGTAAATTTAGTTTCCTTTAAAATCTATCTTTGACATCCTAAAAATAAAATAAAATGAGCACAACTTGGTACGAATGCAAAGTGAAATATAGAAAAACAGATGAAACCGGCGGGCAAAAAATTACGACCGAACCCTACTTGGTAGATGCGTTATCTTACACAGAAGCCGAAAGCCGAATTAATGAAGAAATGTCAGCGTATATCAGTGAAGAATTCAAAATCACGAATATAAAAGTGGCTAATTATGCTGAGATTCATCCTTTTGAAAATGCAGATCGCTGGTTTAGATCTAAAGTTTCATTACTCGCCTATGACGAAGAAAGTGGCAAAGAACGCAAGACCAATATGTATTTATTAGTGCAAGCCAATGAGGTAAAAGAGGCTTATGATAATACTATCAGTGTGATGAAAGGCACGATGGGAGATTATACGATTCCTGCTATTTCAGAATCTCCTATTATGGATGTTTTTCCGTATTTCAGTGGAGAAGAAGGAGAATTGGAACAAATAGAAAGGTTCAATGCAATCAAAGCTTCTAAACCGGAAGCAACTGTCGAGATAGAAGATCACATGGAGTTTGAAACCGCTCTTGAAGAAGAAGCTGCAGTTTAAGATAAGTTGTATTAAATAAAACTCACCGCAAATTCGCAAATTATAGAAACCGTTGCTAACTGTTTTTATCTGCGAATTTGCGGTTTTTAAATTTTAATACTAAGTTTTTTATAATTCCAATTGGTTCTGTCTAGCCAAGACTTTCTCGTATGCTTTTCGTGGGCTTCCTCTAAAATAAACTTCGCCACAATAGGTATAACCTGAATTTTCAAAAATTTTTATCATGGCAATGTTGTCAAAATTGGTGTCTGCTTTTATGCTGTAAATGAGGTTGCTTACCGCAAAATCCTCAATGTGTCTGAGAATCATTTTAGCCAAGCCTTTGCCTAAATACTTTTCAGCAATAGCTACGCGGTGCAGTACAACAAAATCATCATTGGTTAACCAGTTTCCTTCAATTTTCTCATAAGCAGGTTCGTCATTGATTAATACCGCACTATAACCAATAATGGTTTTTCCTTCAACCAAAACAAATCCTTCCCCTTTTTCTATATCTTTTTGTACAACCTCTGGATTTGGATAACCGTCTTGCCATTGATTGCTGCCGTCTTTTTTTCTTCGAATGATAGCTTGTTGTAATATCTCCCATATTGGAGATATCTCAGAGGATTCTGCTTTTCTAAAGTGATACTTGATCATCGTAATTTAAGTTTTTTAGGGTATTCGCTAAAGTATTTCTGCCGCTTACAAAGGGTACTAAATTAGGTTTTATTTTTCGTTTTTTTTTAGCTTTGGTCTATAAAAGAGTGTTTTTTTATACTCAAAAGAAGCTGTAGAGTACAAATGAATCAACTTCTGGAACGTTTATGGAATGACAGAACAGAACTGTTGAATAAAAAAAAGACTACAGCAATTCCTGAAATTAAACTAGAGTCAAATTTAACAATGATAGCGGTGGTGGGCATCTAACACTATTTGTCAATAGATAAAATACGTTTTTTATGTTTCATAAGTGTGTAAATTATTCGAGCGCAATACCCAAAACAAATCCTAAAGTATTCTAAATTGTATTGATTTACAGTTTTTTATTTCTGAATTTTGATATCTAAAGATAGATCATGAAAAAGAAAATTCTGGCCTTAGGAAGTCTAACATTGCTCTCAGTAACTTTATTCGTAATGAATCTGTGCCACTCTACACCTAAAAAGGTAAAGGCAATACAAAATTTTGATAAAGACAAATTTCTAGGCAACTGGTACGAAATTGCACGGCTGGATTTTGTTTTTGAAAAAAATTTAAACAATACCACAGCTAAATATTCACTCAATAAGGATGGAAGTCTTAAAGTGATAAATCGGGGTTTTAATTTTATAAAGAACAAATACGTTGCAGCTACAGGCAAGGTTAAGTTTGCGGGCGATTCAAACACCGGAAAATTAAAAGTTTCTTTTTTTGGTCCATTTTATTCAGGGTACACCATTATAGCACTTGATTCGGATTATAAATATGCTTTGATGGCTGGGAGAAGTCTTAAGAATTTATGGTTTCTTTCACGAGATAAAACAATGCCTCAAAATATAAAACAAGAGTATCTAAAAACAGCACAAGACCTTGGCTACAATACTTCCCAGCTCATTTGGGTCCAACACAATTAATTGATACAATTGAAAACGTACTTGCTTATTTTCAATAATTGGTACTTAGTACGTTCCAATTGAAGCCGTAAATTGTGCAGGAATGTATGAAAAAAAATATTTATTAATTTTTTCAGGAAAAATTAGAATAGTATTTTTGTCACATGAATTTATCCAAATCAAGTGTTTTGTTTATGGCAGCCTGCACTGGACTTATTGTTGCCAACCTCTATTATTGCCAACCCTTAATTATTTTAATAGCATCCGAATTTAAAATCCCCGTAACGGATTCCGGTACAATAACCTACCTGACGCAAGCAGGTTATGCTATTGGACTTTTTTTTATGGTTCCGCTTGGCGATAAGATTGAACGTAAAAAACAGATTTTAATCACCACTTTTGCCTCAGTAATAGCCTTGATTATTGCTGCTACTGCCCAAAGTTTTGTGGTGCTAGAAATTGCTTCATTACTTATAGGTATTACTTCTATAGTGCCACAATTGATTTTACCTTTGGCTGCCTCTTTGAGTAAGCCGGAAGAACGGGGTAAAGTGGTAGGGACCATTATGAGTGGTTTGCTTGTGGGGATATTATTGTCTAGAACCCTTAGCGGCTTTATTGGAGATATTTGGGGCTGGCGAGCCATGTTTTGGATAGCCGCCGGAATATGTCTTTTTATTTTTTTTGTAATCTACAAGCAATTTCCATTCAATCAACCAGTATTCGGGGGAACTTATGCGCAATTAATCCAATCGCTTTTTTCTTTGATAAAAACCCAACCGTTATTGCGAGAAGCAACCGTGATGAATGTATTTTGTTTTGCTCAATTTGGAGCGTTTTGGACCACAATGGTGTTATTGCTTTCTGATGATCCTTTTCATTTTAATAGCGCAACAATAGGTCTTTTTGGCGTGGTGGGCGCTTCCGGAGCATTAGCGGCACCTTTGGTAGGTAAAATCGGAGACAAAGGCAGTTCTAGAGTTGTTGTGGGATATGGCAGTTTATTGATGTTAGTCAGTTTTGTTATTTTTTATTTTTCAGCACAAAGTATTATCGGAATAATTATAGGGATTGTCTGTATTGATATTGGTTTACAAAGTGTTCATATTTCAAATCAAACCCGTGTATATTCAATACTTCCAGAGGCACGAAACCGTATGAACACCGTGTATATGTCGTTTAGTTTTTTAGGAACCGCGGCAGGTTCAGCTTATGGTTTGATGTTATGGAAATATGGAGGCTGGCAGGCCGTTACTTTGGGTTGTATTATTTTGTCCTTATTAGCATTAACTGTGTATGCAGTTACTTATAAACGCAAAGACAAAGTGCAAAAAGTACAATGAATTGAGTGTATAAAAAAAGCGCAAAGTATTTTGACTTTGCGCTTTTTTTATAATACTCTGAAATACTTTAAAAAAAAATATAGTTTTTTACATGAGTTTGCCAAAGAAAACAGCATTCCAAAATAATTTTTCTGTTCCCAGCCAGAAGGCTCGGAAATTAGTATTGTCTGTGAAAATTAAAATAGCTCCATCTCCTTTTCGAATGGCTTGAAACGGTACGGTTTCTTTTAACAACTCCAGTTTTGGTTTCGAAATGTAACCGCTCAACAATGGATTTTTAGTATATTGGATTGGATTACCAAAACTGTTTTTATTGGGTTCAATAAAAACAGAGGAGTTTCTGAAAATAGGCATCATATTTCTTGGCATTCCATAATTAATAGGATGTGATAAATCTAATCTGGTTTCAAATATTGCCCCGCCAATCTCTTGTGCTCCCGTGAAATCACTAGTTTGTTCAAATGAAATTGCTTTAGCTTCATTTTTAGTAGTTTTCAAAGTTAATTCAATTAATTTACTATCATTCAGCCATTTAATAGCATCCTGATACGCAATTAAAGTTCCTCCACTTTGAGTCCATTGCTCTATTTTAGCTGCTGTAGCTGGTGAAAGTCCACCATAATTTCCATTGACCATGATCAAAGTCGTATAACCACTTAGAGTCACTCTTTGTAGTTGTTCCATATCTATTTTAGTCAATGGAATTTGTGCTTTTTGATCAAATAAATGCCATAATTCTCCCGCATCTGATGGATCAACACCACGTCCCACGACCATAGCTACTTTAGGCATGGTAAGATTGACTAGATTGGGATTTCCTAAATTGGCACCATCAGTAAACCCGGTTTCTACGGCGGTAATAGCAATAGCGTATTCCGGGATAATTTGGTTCAGGTACGCATACATTTCATCTGAACTCATTGTCTGATTCTGAACAGGTACTAACAAACTCCCATAGGAAAAAGTTTTTCCGTTGTGGACAAATGGTTTCTTAGTGGTTTTTATACGCAGTCCTTTGGCCTGTAATTGGTATAAAAGTTTAGGAGAATTGTAGTCTGTCCATTCGATTAGGTATCCTACATCACTTTTTTGATTGACCGTTCCGGGTTTCAATACATTTTCGTAACGTGCCCCGGCTTGTGAAAGGGAATTCAGTTCCTCAAAATTTAAATTGAAAGCCAGATCAAAATTCCATGCTGAAATGTCATAAAAGATACTGTCTTTGAACTTGGTTTGTCTATCAAAAATAGCGTGTATGAGCTTTGAGTTTTTTTGTTCCATGGGAATAATAATACTCAAATCTTTACTGAATTTCTTTTTGTTGATGGTGATGTCTTCTTTCAATTGCAGCATTTCAATTTTATGCTGGCTAAGTATTTTGGCGAGTTCTTGAACTTTAGTAGCATCTTTTTCGTCTCCAAATACATAGCCTTTTGTTTTGTTTCTTTTACTTTCGGCACTGGAATTAGTAAAAAAATCGCGTTGGTATTCCAGCAACTCTTTTCGCATTTCATACGCAGCCTGTACTGATGACAAGCTGGTTGTAAATTGATTTTTGATGGTAAATGGAAAAGTGATTATTCCGTTTACGCTTTGTTGGGCATGTCCTCTTGAACTCGCTTGTTCAAATAAAATACCGATACCTCCATTGATGTCAGGATAGGTAGATCCTTTGCCGTAATAAAAGTCATCAAAACCATCTTCGACATAATAAAAACTTCCAATTTTATCCAATGCTTTGGCATGGTAGCCTGCAATTTTTTTGGTTAGTTTTTGGTTTAATTCAGGAGTGAGTGGGTTGGTGCGACTTTGAACTCCCGGCTGAAAAAAGTAAGTCGAATTAGTTCCCATTTCGTGAAAATCACACAATACATTTGGCATCCATTTCCTGAAAGTCCTAATGCGCGCCTGACTTTCAGGAAGTTGAACGGGAAGCCAGTCTCTGTTCATGTCAAACCAGTAGTGATTAAATCTTCCGCCTGGCCATGCTTCATTAAATTCTCGGTCATTAGGATCTGTTACTAAGTTTTTACTTTTATGGCTGTTCACCCAAGTTGAAAAACGATGCAAACCATCTGGATTTAAACTTGGATCTAATAGAATAATCGTATTATCCAGCATTTTTTTTAGTTCAGGACTTTCTGAGGCTGTAAGATAATAGGCCAGAGCAATTGCGGCACCGGTTCCGCTGGATTCATTTCCATGGATTGAATAGCCTAAATAGAGTACGATAGGCAAATTAGATACATCCGAAGCATTAGTATCTGAATCCGATAAAGCGAGGTGTTTTCTATGAATTTCATCAATTTTTGCTAAATTTTCAGGACTTGAAATGGTAAGTAATTGTAGTGGACGGTTTTCATAAGTGTAACCGGTTGTTTCTATTTGCACTCTGTCAGAAGCTTTTGCAATAGCTTCCATAAAGCGAACTACTTGATTGTGATCAGTATGCATTTCTCCTAATTCAAAATTAAAAACACTTTTAGGTGTCGGAATTTTGTCATTGTACGTTTCGTTTTGCGGCAAAAAATACGCTAGCGGTACTGGTCTTTCTTGCGCATTGCAAATGAAACTAAAAAAGAATAAAAGGTAATAAATAGATTTCATAGATAAATAGGTTTTTAGTGGTGACGGTATAAAAAGAATCATTTGAATACAGGTTGTGTTAGAATTACATCAAAGATTAAATTTCAAGTGGCTTTAAATAGGATCCTTTTTAAGACAGAAAATTGGAAGAAATTTCAAGATGATTTATCAAATGTAACGTTTTAGTGAATAGGTTCAAATAAATTAATTTTGTAAATTTGCATTTCAATAAAAATTAAAAAGCAATGGAAAACGGAATATATGCTAAGTTCAACACCACAAAAGGGGCTGTTTTAGTAAAACTAACACACGATTTGACTCCTGGTACAGTTGGGAACTTTGTAGGATTAGCAGAAGGTAACTTAGAAAATAAAGTTAAACCACAAGGAGTTAAGTTTTATAATGGATTAAAATTTCACAGAGTAATTCCTGATTTTATGGTACAAGGCGGTTGTCCACAAGGAACAGGAACTGGAGATCCAGGGTACAAATTTGATGATGAGTTTCATCCAAGTCTAAAACATGATCGTCCGGGTGTTTTGGCGATGGCCAATTCAGGACCAGGAACGAATGGTTCTCAATTTTACATTACACACATTCCTACGGAATGGCTGGATAATAAGCATACTGTTTTTGGTCATGTAGTTGAAGGTCAGGATGTCGTTGATGCTATCGCTCAAGGCGATGTTTTAGAGACTTTAGAGATCGTTAGAGTAGGAGATGAAGCTAAAAATTGGAATGCAATTGAAGCTTTTATTAGCTTTAAGGGATCACGGAACAAACGGGATGCCACTTTGAAAGCTGATGCTGAAGCTGCGATGGAAAAATTAGCTGCGGGTTTTGAAAAAACAGAAAGTGGACTGCGTTACCAATTCATCCAAAGAGGAGAAGGTAAAAAAGCAGAAAGCGGAAAAACCGTTGCTGTTCACTATGAAGGTTCATTAGAGAATGGAAAAGTGTTTGATTCCTCTTATCCAAGAAAAAAACCAATCGAATTTAGATTGGGGCAAGGTCAGGTTATTGAGGGTTGGGATGAAGGAATTGCCTTGTTGCGTGTAGGTGACAAAGCACGTTTTGTGATTCCATCTCATTTAGGGTATGGATCTCGTGGTGCCGGAGGAGCAATTCCGCCAAATGCTACTTTGATTTTTGATGTAGAATTGATGGAAGTAAAATAGTTTTTAGTACTCTTTTCAGCGACTAGAAAAGACAAATACAAAGAATCCCAAAACGAAAGTTTTGGGATTCTTTTATACCGCTTATTTTACTGTACTTATTTTTATATTTTTTCGCTTATTTTTAAGGCTTTTTTATCGGAATACTTAATTGTCAATATTTATTCTTACTTCTTGGTAATTGGCATCATAGCGCCAGGAAAAACCAATACCTCCATACAGTGCAGATGGAGTATCTTTAAGACTTGTACTTATTGAGGCATCAATTTGCATGTCTTTATTTAACAAATAAGCAGCGCCACCACGAACTATTGCATCGCTGTAAAAATCACTTTTGAACCCCTGATTTTCTACAAATCCGGACCATTTGTCATTAAACCCTCTAGTCAAAGTTACCACGTAGCCATAACTCGGGAAATCAGTTGTAATATAGTCAGCAATGATATTCGTCACAAAAACCCACCTGCCATCACCTAAATGATTTTGGGTAATCAACATAATTTTTGGAGATATACCGGATTCAGTGGAAAAAGAATACGGATTGTCTGCCATTGTAAAATTAGCTCCTGCAAACACAGATACAGCAGGTATTAGTTGATGCCAGTCAAAACTGCGATTGGCTTTCCAGCTGTAGAGGTTTGTTTTTTTTTCATAATTCCGGAAAGGATCATACACTAAATATTTAGCTCCCAGAACCGTTTGCTTGAAGTCTGCACGATTGCTTTTGTTGAATAAAGAAGTGTACAGTTCGTTTTGGTATTGTATATCGGCTATCAATTCCAGCTTTTCCATGAATAATCCCCATCGCAATGTGGCATCAATCCCAAAACCGTTTGCATCATAGTTCAATAAACGATGGTTTTGTTTGATCCCGTAAACACCAGTTTCTATTTGGATAACAGACTTTCCAACAGCAAAAGCCGACATGGTTTCACCCGGTCTGTTCGAATTGATTTGATCCGTATGTTGCCCATAATGAATACTTGGAATCATTGAGAGAGCTACAATTAGTAAGATTTTGATTTTGGACATCTTATTTTTTTTAGTTAAAAAGTAACAACGCTTTTCAAATGTACTATATTTTATTATTTATTTAAGAGAGATAGTTTAATTTTGAACAGTTGATTTATTAATTTTGGAAAAAATTACACTTATATGCAAACAGCTTCATTTACGGGTTTTATAAAAGCACTTTTTTATATGATTGCTTTCTATTATATTTTTAGATTTTTGGCTAAATTATTTCTGCCATTATTAGTAAAAAAAGTAGTGCAGAAAGCAGGCGAAAACATGCAGAAGCAACAGCAGTATGCACAAGAGAATACGTGGCAAAAAACGCAATCTAAGGAGGAAGAAGTTCTTTACACAACAGCAAATACTAAAAACCCACGCGAAACCAAAAAAGTGGGCGATTATGTAGATTACGAAGAAATAGATTAAATTTGTCATTATTAGCATCATTTTTACTATAATCCAAACCATTTTACATTGAAAATAATAAATAAGTTCTATCCACACGCCATAGCCATACTTGGTTTTGTTGTGATTTCTCTGCTATATTTTTATCCTGTGTTGCAAGGAAAGCAAATTTTCCAGTCTGATATTGTGCAATATACAGGAATGGCCAAAGAGCAAAATGACTTTAGAGCCACCGATGATGTGGAGCCGTATTGGACTAATTCCGCATTTGGAGGTATGCCAACCTATCAACTAGGAGCAAAATATCCACACGATTATATTGGTGCGATAGACGATGCATTGCGATTTTTACCGCGTCCTGCGGATTATTTATTTTTATATTTTCTTGGATTTTATGGCTTGATGCTGGTATTAAAAGTGGATCCCTTGAAAGCCTTTTTTGGTGCATTAGCCTTTGGTTTATCTACCTATTTGATAATTATTCTTGGAGTTGGTCATAATGCTAAAGCACACGCTATTGCGTATATGCCACTGGTTATTGCTGGATTTATTTTGGTGTTTCAAAAAAAATATATTCTTGGAGGTTTGATTACGCTTTTTGCGACAGCATTAGAAATCAATGCGAATCACTTCCAGATGACCTATTATTTATTGATTTTCTTATTGATTCTTTCTATATATTTTGTGTACCAACAAGTAAAAGAAAAAGACTATAAATCGCTACTGTATTCATTTGGAATACTTGCGGTTGCGGGAATATTTGCTATTGGCACCAATGCGACTAATTTATTAGCTACTGCCGAATATGCAGATTTTAGTACTCGAGGGAAAAGTGAATTAACCTTTAATCCTGATGGTTCAAAAAAGGATAGTAATAGCGCCTTGACGTATGAGTACATAACGGAATACAGTTATGGAATTATGGAAAGTTTTAATCTGATAGCGCCCCGACTTTTTGGAGGCTCAAATAATGAGGCAGTAGGAAAAGACAGTAATATGTTTGAACTAATGGTGGGCAAGGGCGTACCAGAAGATCAGGCAACTGATTTTGTTTCAGGAATGCCAACCTATTGGGGAGATCAACCCATAGTTGCTGCTCCCGCATACATTGGTATAGTGGTTTTCTTTTTGGCTATTATGGCCTTGTTTATTGATACACGCAAAATAAAATATGTATTCCTTTCTGGAGCTGTAGTTGCTTTGATACTTTCATGGGGGAAGAATCTTCCTTTAGTGACTGATTTTTTTATTGACTATATTCCTATGTACAATAAATTTAGAGCAGTTTCCTCCATACAAGTTATTCTTGAATTGTGTTTTCCTGTTCTGGCTATTATGGGATTGCAGTCTTTCTTTACATTGGACAAAAAACTACAAAAGAAAGCCGTAATGGAGACCGGTGTTTTAGGGCTGGGATTAATACTGATCTTGTTTTTTAGTAAAAGTATGTTCAGTTTCTCTGGAGGTAATGATGCGTATTATCAACAAAGTTACGGACCTGACTTTGTTAATGCCTTAAAACAGGACCGAATGAGTTTGTATAGTGCTGATTTATTGCGATCTGGTTTCTTGATAGTAATTACAGCGGGTATTTTATGGTTGTTTATTAAAGATAGGTTTGCTCAGAAAACCGCTATTATACTTGTAGGCTTATTGATGGTTTTTGATTTGTTTTTTGTTGATAAAAATTATGTGTCAGGAAAAGATTTTGTCAGCGGCAGGGAAGTGGAAGTCCCATTTCAGGAAACAGCTTCCGATGTTGAAATTCTCAAGGATACAACTCATTACAGAGTTTTTGAAGTAAGTGGAAACTTGTCCAGCGCACGTGCTTCTTATTTTCATAAATCAATTGGTGGCTACAGTGCCGTGAAGCCGCGAAGAATGCAACAATTATTTGATTATCAAATTGCCAATAATAATATGGAAATCCTAAACATGCTAAATGTCAAGTATGTAATTCAGACGGATAAGGAAGGAAAAGAATTTCCAACTTCGAACCCAAATGCCAATGGGAATGCCTGGTTTGTAAGCAGTGTGAAAGTAGTTAATACCCCTGATGATGAGATGAAATCTTTAGGACAACTAGATACTAAAGATGTCGCAATATTTAACCGGCATGAGCATGGATCTAAGTTTAGAAATGTTGGATTGAAAAGGAGATGGGATACCAGTGGAACCATTCAATTAGACGTTTACAAACCCAATTATCTTAAATATACTGCTAATAATACTAAATATGCTTTGGCAGTTTTCTCTGAAATATATTATGAAAAGGGATGGAATGCCTATGTTGATGGCGTAAAAACAGTTCATTTCCCTGTTGATTATGTATTGAGAGCACTAGTTCTTCCAGGGGGGCAACACAAAATAGAATTCAAGTTTGAACCTCAAGTTATAAAAACCGGAAGCACGATTACGTTGGTAAGTTCCATAGGAATGTTGTTGCTTTTGATTGGTGGGATTTATTTTGAAAGAAAAAAAAGGCGTTAGCTGTCTGATATTTATTTGTAAATTTGATCTAATAAATTTCGAATACATTCTAAATTTTTAATGCAATGGGTAAAGTCAAATTAAATCACGAACATCCTACAGTAAAGGAGGCTAGATATGTTGAGGAAACAAGAGGATTGACTTATCAGCAACGTTTTGAAAAACTGATGGCAATAATCGAAATATCTTGCTTATTAAAGGCAGCAAAGAAATATTCAAAATCAAAATAATTTGAAATGAATATGCATAAACAAATAATAGATGTTTGGAAGTACTTGTCAGAAAACAAGGTAAACTATTTAACTATCGGTGGATTTGCAGTAAATATTTACGGCTACGGAAGAAACACAGGAGATATTGATATTTTCATTGAAGATACGATTGCTAATCGTGGAAATTTAAGAAATGCGATCAAACAAATTGGTTTAGGTGATTTTTAAAGTATTAATACAATGCAATTTATTCCGGGACGGACAGATTTCACTCTAAATATTAATTTTAGATTGGATATTATGACTTCTGTTAAAGGTTTAGAAAATCAGCCTTTTGTAGTACTTTTAGAAAAAGCAAATATCATAGATATAGATGGAATTCCAGTGTTTTTTATTGATTATGATAATTTGATTATTTCCAAAAAAGCAGCTAATAGACTTAAAGATCAACTAGATATTGAAGAGTTGGAGAAACTAAATAACAAAAATATTTATTAAAATTATGATAGAATTATTCGGTTTAAAATCGTTTCAACAAATATTGTTGTTACTTTTTGTATTAGGTTTTATTTTTGGAGTATTGTTTGGTATTTACTTATTTATACCTGACAAATTTAAATATTATTCAGTAATCCCCGCTTTACCGGCTTTTTACATTATTTCAAAAGGATTGTATCAAAACAGTACTTTGTTTTTTACGGATTTAAAATCAATTACAACAAAATCCTAAACTTGGAACCAAAAAAAATTTTAATAATTACCTATTATTGGCCACCGGCTGGAGGACCTGGGGTACAACGTTGGCTAAAGTTTGTTAAGTATTTGCCAGATTTTGGCATTCAGCCGATTGTGTATATTCCGGAGAATCCAACGTATCCTATTGTTGATGAAAACTTGGTTAAAGAAGTTTCGGATAAGACCATTATTCTGAAACAGAAAATTTTTGAACCGTATCAACTGGCTTCGTTTCTTTCGAAAAACAAAACCCAAAAAATCAGTTCCGGGATTATTCCAAATCAAAAAAAACAATCTTTTCTGGATAAAACGTTTCTTTGGATTCGCGGGAATCTTTTTATTCCAGATGCACGTGTTTTTTGGGTAAAACCATCAGTTGCTTATCTGGAGAAATATATTGTAGAAAACAATATTGATACCATAGTTACTTCCGGACCACCGCAGAGTCTGCATCTTATTGGAATGGAATTAAAACAGAAATTAGATTTAAAATGGTTTGCTGATTTCAGGGATCCATGGACCACTATTGGTTATCACAAATCCTTGCGATTGTCGAGTTTTGCTGCTAAAAAACACAAAGCACTAGAACACCAGGTTTTGAATACAGCCGATACCATTATAGTCACGAGTAAAACTACTAAAACTGAATTTGTAGCGATTACAAATAAGCCCATTGCGGTAATTACCAATGGGTATGATACGGAGCAAGTCGAAAAACAAGCGTTAGATTCTAAATTTTCTTTGGCACACATTGGTTCTTTTCTTTCCGAGAGAAATCCTCTGATTTTATGGGAGAGTTTGGTTGAATTAATTAATGAGATTCCGGAGTTCAAATCGCATGTAGAAATAAAGCTAATCGGAGCAGTCAGTCAAGAAGTTTTGGAAACTATGACGCAATTCGGGTTAAATTCCTATTTGAATAATTTGGGATATGTTTCGCATGCAGAAGCGATTGCACATCAAAGAAAATCCCAGGTTTTGTTGCTTGTCGAAATTAATTCTGAAGAGACTAAAAGCATTATCCCTGGAAAATTATTTGAATATATGGTTTCCAGCCGTCCAATTATTGCAATTGGTCCCAAAGGTTCTGATTTTGCCGAAATTATTACCACTACCAACACAGGCATATTTTTTGATTATTCGGAGAAAATGAAACTTAAAAGTGTAATTTTGGACTTTTATAATCAGTTTTTGGAAGGTAAATTGCAAGTAAATGGAGTTGGATTACAGCGTTATTCCAGAAAAAATCTTACCAAAGAATTGGTTGAACTGCTTAATAAAATATAAATTAAAAGTGAGATTGCTTTGTGTCTCGCAATGATAAAGAAATGGGAATAGTATTAAATCAATCTTTAAAGAATACGATAATTACCTATTTTGGTTTTGGTATTGGGGCAATAAATACACTTTATTTGTATCCGTTTTTTTTAGGAACAGTATTTTATGCGTTAACAAACTATATTCTTTCTTGGGCAAATATCATTATGCCTTTGCTGGCTTTTGGTATGCAAAATACGTTGGTGAAGTTTTATACCCAGTATAAAACAGAGGAAGAACGCTCTCAGTTTCTCTCGTTTACGGTACTAATTCCTTTGTTGTTGTGTATTCCTTTAGTATTGATTGGATTTTTATTTTTTGAACCTATTTCATTATACTTGAGCAAAGAAAATCCTGTAGTCAAGGATTATTTATGGCTTATTCCATTTATAGGACTTAGTATGGCTTATTTCGAGATCTTTTATGCTTGGGCCAGAGTGCACATGCATTCGGTTTTTGGAAATTTTGTGAAAGAGGTAGGGCTAAGATTATTTTCTTTATTTGCTTTGATTGGAGTCTATTATAAATGGATTACAGTGGTACAATTTATTTATGTTACTGCTATTATTTATTTTCTGGCTTTTGCTATAACGATGTTTTATGCTTTCCGAATAAAAAAACCTGTATTTCAGTTTTCCATTCCTCAAAATGTGAAAGATGTTTTAGTATATACTTTTTTCATTATTTTATCAGGTAGTGTTGCGGTTATGTTGTTGGATATTGATAAAATTATGCTGAATCAATACATTAAAATTGAGAATATAGCCTATTATTCCGTTGCTACTTATATTGCATCTGTCATAGCAGTTCCCAGTAGGGCGATGCATCAAATTACATATCCCATAACGGCTAAGTTAATGCATGAGAATAAGCAGGATGAATTAAATGATTTGTACAAAAAGACTTCAATTAATTTGCAAGTTGTAGGTGGTTTTGTAATGCTGTGTATTTTTGTCAATATCAACCAGTTGTATATAATGGTTCCAAAAGAGTATAGTGGAGGAATTCTAGTGGTATTTTTGATAGGGATTTCTAAATATTTTGATTTGATTTTAGGAAATAATAATGCTATTATTTTTAATTCAAAATACTACCGTATGGTCTTGTTTTTAGGTTTATTACTTGTTTTTCTAACAATAGGACTGAATATGTTTTTTATACCAAGATATGCTATAACAGGAACTGCTGTAGCTACTTTGTTATCAATAACGCTGTATAGTTTGGCTAAACTGCTTTTTGTAGTCAAGCGTATGCACTTGTATCCGTTTACAATACAGACATTATATTCTCTTGCGATAACTTTTGTATTGTTCTTGATGTTTTATTTCTGGGAATTTCCTTTTCATCCAATCATAAGCATAGGATTAAAATCTATTTTAGTAGCCATTTTATATATTTATATTAATTACAAGTTTGTTATTTCAATAGAGATAAACGAAGCTCTGAATTTGGTTGTAAAAAAATTCACCTAAATATTATTATTTTCGGATTGTTACGTATTAAGTCGCTTATTTTTATGTATTTATAATTATTTTTTTTATATTTAATAAAAAATAGAAATGCAAAATATCACTAAAAGTGGGTATTGTGAAGTTCTAAAATTGCCATTATTTTTGTAAACGTCATTTTGTCACTACTAGTAAAAAAATTAGAGATAAATTATCTGAAATAATATGAAAAGCAATACAAGTATAACCGAGGAGAATTTTATAAAGTTTTCCTCCATCCTGGAAAATAAAACCAACCATGGATTTATAGTGTTGGAACGAAACGACAAGTTGCCCTTCGCTATTTTATTGAAAAAAAGACAAAAAGTAGATCATCTTTTTAATTTTTGTATCTGTTGCATTACATTAGGACTGTGGTCCATCGCCTGGATTTATATTACACAGGTTTCCTCAAAAGCTAAAAAAATACTTGTAGCTATTGATGAAGATGGAAATACTTTTGAAGAGAAATGTTATATGGGATAATATTTATAATTTATCTTTCAAATATTTTCCCGTAACAGATTCTTTTATTTTAACAACTTGTTCAGGAGTTCCCACAGCCAATAATTTTCCGCCATTTTCTCCTCCCTCAGGCCCCAAATCAATAATCCAATCCGCACATTTTATTAAATCAAGGTTGTGTTCAATAACAATAATTGAATGTCCTTTATCAATCAATGCATCGAAAGACGCTAATAATTTTTTGATGTCATGAAAATGTAATCCCGTTGTAGGCTCGTCAAAAACAAATAAGGCTTTGTCTTTTGTAGCTCCTTTCACTAAGAATGAAGCCAGTTTTATTCGTTGGGCTTCGCCTCCGGACAGAGTAGAAGATGATTGGCCTAATTGAACATATCCCAATCCCACATCTTGCAAAGGCTGTAATTTTTGAGTAATTTTAGTCTGTTTATTTGCTATAAAAAAGGCAATAGCATCATCGATTGTCATTGTAAGAATATCGTGAATGTTTTCACCTTCAAAAGCGACTTCCAGTACTTCTTTCTTGAATCGTTTCCCGTTGCAGGTTTCACAAGGTAATTGTACATCAGCCATAAAAACCATTTCTACGTTGATAGCACCTTCCCCTTTGCATGTTTCACATCTCCCTCCATCAACATTAAAAGAAAAATGTTTGGCTTGATAGCCTCTAATCGTTGATAGTTTTTGTTTAGCATACAATTCTCGAATATCATCATACGCCTTGATATACGTCACCGGATTAGAACGGGAACTTCTTCCTATTGGGTTTTGATCTACGTATTCTATGTGTTTAATTTGAGCAAAAGAACCGGTCATTTCAGTAAATTGTCCTGCTTTTTCACCTGCGTTTTCCAACTTTTTTTGCATGGCCGGAAAAAGGATTTTCTTAACAAGCGTACTTTTTCCACTTCCAGAAACTCCTGTAATAACCGTTAATACATCCAGTGGAAAAGTAACATCAATATTTTGTAAATTATTTTCTCGTGCTCCTTTTATGTCAATAAAATTCTTGAAAAGTCTTCGTTTTTTAGGGACGCTAATTTCTAAATCACCGTTTAGATATTTTGCTGTAAGTGAAGTAGATTTTAGTATTTCATCATAGGTTCCCTGCGCGACTAAATGCCCGCCTAAAGTTCCTGCTTCCGGACCTATATCAATAATCATATCAGTGGCTTTCATGATATCCTCATCGTGTTCTACCACAATGACCGTATTGCCTAAATCGCGTAACGATAACAATACTTTTATCAAACGTTCCGTATCTTTTGGATGTAAACCAATACTGGGTTCATCCAAGATATACATTGAACCCACTAAGCTGCTCCCTAATGAAGTGGCTAAGTTGATGCGTTGTGATTCACCTCCAGAAAGTGTTGCAGAATTTCTGTTTAATGTAAGGTAGTCTAATCCTACTTCGGTTAAAAACGATAGACGGTTGTTGATTTCAACCATTAATCGCTTCGCAATTTGCTTTTCATACACATCTAAATCAATGTTTTCGAAAAAGGTTACCAGATGTTTAATCGGTAAATCAACTAAATCAGAAACCGTTTTTGCGTTTATTTTCACGTAGGAAGCTTCTACTCTCAAGCGTTTTCCTTTGCAGGAATGGCATTTGGTTTTGCCTCGATAGCGCGAAAGCATTACTCTGTTTTGAATTTTATAATTTTTTTCTTCCAGTTCTTTAAAAAAATCATTCAGCCCTTGAAAGTAGCTATTTCCATTCCAAATTAGTTCTTTTTGATCCTCAGACAACTCATAATACGGTTTGTGTATTGGAAAATCAAATTTGTAGGCATTATTTACTAATTCGTCGCGAAACCAGCTCATACTTTCTCCTCGCCAAGGGAAGATTGCGTTTTCATAAACAGACAAAGTGGTATTTGGCACGACTAATTCGGAATCAATTCCTATAATATTTCCATATCCTTCACAAACGGGACATGCTCCATACGGATTATTGAAGCTGAACAAATGAACGTTGGGTTCTAGAAATGTAATACCATCCAACTCAAAATTATTGGAGTAGGAATACTTTTTATCAGCGTTTAATTCTTGTAAATGGCAGATCCCTTTTCCTTCAAAGAAAGCAGTTTGCACCGCATCAGCAAGACGATTGTAGAATTCTTCTTCTCCGGAAGTATCGTGATTGACTACAATTCGGTCAATGATTAAGAATATTTCTTTTATATCTAGTGAATCCGGTAAGTCGTCCAGACGAACCATTTCGTTATTCACTAATATTCGGGCAAAACCTTGCTGTAATAGGACCTTTAGTTTGTCTTCCAGTTTTCGCCCTTCTTCCAGATGAATCGGAGCAAGCAGCAACCATTTGCTGTTTATTGCAAATGTTTTGACATCGGTAACGACATCGGTAACGTTATTTTTTTTGACTTCCCGACCAGAAATAGGCGAATACGTGCGTCCAATTCTGGCAAAAAGCAATTTTACATAATCGTATATTTCGGTTGAGGTTCCTACAGTAGAGCGGGCATTGGTAGTATTCACCTTTTGTTCAATAGCAATTGCCGGAGCAATTCCTTTGATGTATTCCACTTTTGGTTTATCCAATCGTCCAAGAAATTGTCTCGCATACGAAGATAAACTTTCTACGTAACGGCGTTGCCCTTCGGCATATAAAGTATCAAAAGCCAAGCTTGATTTTCCAGAACCCGAAAGTCCCGTGATAACCACTAATTTATTGCGGGGAATGGCGACGTCTACATTTTTTAGGTTGTGTACTTGCGCTCCTTTTATAATAATATTTTTCTTTGGATCTAGTTTCGAAAGGTCAACTTGCATAAAAATGATAATTTTTACAAAAGTAATCAATTTTGAACAGAGAAAAGGGAATGAACAACTCACAAATAATCATAAAAAGCACGGTTGAAAAGTGCTTTTCTTCTTGTATCGTTTTAATATTTTCAATCCAATAAATAAATACTATTTTTAATTTTATTTTTGAAAAATTAATAACAAGAACTTTTGAAAACAAAATTATATTTAATATCTTTTTGTATTTTTCGCAAGAGCTACCGCCAATTGTAAAATATTTCTCTACTACTTATGGTGCAGGAAATCAAAACTGGATGATTTCTCAAGATCAAAATCATTATGTTTTCTTTGCAAACTATGAGGGATTATTAGAATTTAATGGATCTAATTGGGAATTGTATCCATCACCAAATGAAACTATTGTTCGTTCTGTAAAAGTGATTGGAAATAAGATTTTTACTGGTTGTTATATGGAATTTCAGTTTTGGAAAAAACGAATAATTAGTGGAGTTTTAGAAATAAAATTGGCGAATTTGATTATTCTGCTAAATATTTTGAAATTACAAACAACTTGAATGTATTCATCGGCATGCTATTTGTGTTGTAAATGTGAAAAAACAAGAAAAATTTTAACAAATTTCAATGAACATCTGTTAATTTATATTAATTTTACTTGGATCTTAAAATAATAATTGGTTAAATTTGAAAACTTTAATAAACCTAAAAACTCTTTAGCCTATATACAAAACTACTTTTTAGAGAAAACTCTCCAATTTTAATTAAAAACTAAAAAGTATAATTATGGTTAATATACAACTCCCTGACGCATTATTGGTAAAGGAATACATCTCAGGTAATGAGGATGCCTTAGCTAAATTGATAAAAAGGCATGAATCAAAAATTTTTGGTTTTATATATTCTAAAATTCCGGATAGAGATATTACCAAAGACATTTTTCAGGATACTTTTATCAAAGTAATAAAAACTTTAAAATCAAATTCGTATAATGAAGAAGGTAAATTTTTACCTTGGGTAATGCGTATTTCCCATAATCTGGTTGTTGATCATTACCGAAAAACTAAAAAAATGCCCATGTTCAGAGAAACGGAAGAGTTTTCCATTTTCTCAATTATGTCCGATGATTCGTTGACCATAGAAAACAAAATAATATCGGAACAAGTCGAACTGGATTTAAAAAAACTAATAGAAGAACTTCCTGCTGATCAAAAAGAAGTTTTGGTGATGCGAATGTACCAGGATATGAGTTTTAAGGAAATTTCAGAGACAACAGGAGTGAGTATCAATACCGCCTTAGGGAGAATGCGTTACGCTTTGATGAATTTGAGAAAAGTGATTGATAAACACCAAATTGTTTTGACTAATTGACAATATACTGAAACTTGCTGCGTTGTAATAGAAAACAAATTTGTATTACTCTATGGCAAAAACTTACTCAAAAAAATCATTAGTTTCTCAAACAATGAAACCCAGTAAAGAAACAATTTCTTTTTTATTAAGCTATTCTAAGGCGTTAAGCATACTGAAAATAGACAATAAAAATTTCGAAATTATATCGAATTGACCAAGAAATAGCAGCTTTCCTATTTTATTTGGATTGTAAAAGACTAGAAAACCGCTTATTCCATTTGGAAGCAGCGGTTTTTTAGCATACTTTATTTTTTATAATATGTTTCAATAACCGTTTTTCGGCCAATAGTTTTAGTAATAATATCCTGATCTAAATCCCAGCCACGAGCCGGAGAATATTCTCTTCCGTACCAAATAATTTGAAGATGCAGGTCATTCCAAATTGCTTCAGGAAAAAGGCGTTTAGCATCTTTCTCTGTTTGAACTACGTTTTTCCCATTGGTTAAATTCCAGCGGTACATCAAGCGATGAATGTGTGTGTCAACCGGAAAGGCTGGAACTCCAAAAGCTTGGGACATCACAACACTGGCCGTTTTATGTCCTACCGCGGGTAATTCTTCCAGAAATTCAAAACTCTGAGGTACTTTTCCGCCATGTTTGTCAATTAATATATGGGATAAACCATGAATTCCTTTCGACTTCATTGGCGATAAGCCACAAGGCCGAATGATTTCCTTAATTTCTTCGACAGACATTTTGATCATATCAAACGGATTATCTGCTTTTGCAAAAAGTAAAGGAGTGATTTTATTTACTTGAATATCCGTACATTGTGCGGATAATAAAACGGCAATCAGCAACGTATACGGGTCTTTATGATCCAAGGGAATTGGAATCGTAGGATATAGTTTTTTTAACGTATTTATAACAAAAATTACACGTTCCTGTTTATTCATTATTTATTAAATTTGATTGGTAAAGAAAAACAATTTCGGCGGCATTAGCAAAATTCAAATTCAAATCAATAAAAATAATGACAACATTAAAAAAAGGAGATAAAGCACCTGATTTTTCAGGTCTGGATCAAGATGGAAAATTACATCAATTAACAGATTATGCAGGTAAAAAATTAGTAATTTTCTTTTATCCAAAAGCAAATACGCCAGGATGTACAGCCGAGGCTTGTGACTTAAGAGATAATTTCGAGCGATTTGAAGCAAACAATTATGCTCTTCTGGGCGTTAGTGCCGATGTTCAAAAAGCACAGGCCAAGTTTAAGGAAAAGTATAACTTTCCTTTTCCATTACTTGCAGATGAAGACAAATCAGTGATACAGGCTTTTGGGGTTTGGGGTCCCAAGAAATTTATGGGAAAAGAGTATGACGGGATCCACAGGACTACTTTTGTAATTGATGAAAACGGGATTATTGATGAGGTTATCTCGGCTGTAAAAACCAAAGTGCATGCTGCTCAGATACTAAAATAAGGATTCCGTGGTGTCATCCTTTATTGCATTTGCAAATATAAATGCAAACCAACTTTTAATAATAAACAAAGTCCAGATCTGCGGTTTTAATCGACCCCAGCTCTGGACTTTGTTTTTAATTTAACTCAAAATTTGACTACTGATTCACGAATTGATTTCCTTCAAAACTTTATTAGGATCAAATCCAAAAAGTCTGTGTTCCTTAATTATTTCTGCAATACCAGGGGGAAGCATTGTTTCCCAACCGGGCTTTCCATTATTAATCATATTTAAAACTTCACGAGAGAACACCTCTAAAATAGAGGGGTCATAATCATCTATATCAACTACTTTTCCGTTGAATTTAAAGAATTTATAGAGTTCTTTCATTCTTGGGTGTACTTTTAAATTTTCGGAGGTGATTATTTCTCCATTTTCCCCAATCATTGGATACAAGAATACTTTCATGTCGCGGTAGAATAATTTCCCGAAAGCTTCCAGAATTCCGCCACTTAAATGACGGTAATATTTCTCGTCAAAAATATCTATTAAATTATTCACGCCCATGGCTAATCCCATTCTGGCTTTGGTATAATTCGCAAAATACTCCACTACCTTGTAATATTCCTGAAAATTTGAAATCATTACGGTTTGTCCAAGTGAACAGAGTAATTCAGCTCGATCCATAAAATCTCTTTCATCGATTTCTCCATCAGATCGTAGGTTGGATAATGTAATTTCAAAAATCACTAATGTGTTTTCCGGACTGACCTTGTTCTCATTTAAAAACATTTTTAATGATTTCTCATACATGTCCATGTTGACTTTTGTAACCGGACGAAAACTACCCCTAAAAGCAAGGATGTTTTTCTTGTATAATATAGCAGCAGGAAGTATGTTTATTCCATCAGGATTAAACATAACGGCATCAGTCATTCCATTTTTGACTAATTGTAAACTCATCAAACGATTGTCAACATCAGCAAAACGTGGACCTGAGAAATTTATGGTGTCTATTTCTAATTGATCTTTGTCTAAATGGTCATACAAATAACGCAAGAGACGTTTGGGATCATTGTATTTGTAATACGCCCCGTAAATTAAATTTACGCCCAGAATACCCAATGTTTCCTGTTGCAAACGCACATCAGTTTCTTTAAATCGAATGTGAAGAATAATTTCATTATAATCCTCATCCGGCTCAATTTGATAACTAATACCGACCCAGCCATGTCCTTTGAATTGTTTGGCAAAGTCAATAGTGGCCACGGTATTCGCATAGCTAAAAAACATTTTATTAGGATGTTTTTCTCTGCTTAGCCTTTTTTCTATTAGATTTACTTCATGAGAAAGCATTTTTTTGAGTCGACTTTCAGTCACATAACGACCGTCCTCTTCAATTCCATAAACGGCATCACTAAAGTCTTTGTCATAGGCTGACATTGCTTTTGCAATTGTACCTGACGATCCACCAGATCTAAAAAAATGTCTTACAGTTTCCTGTCCAGCGCCAATTTCTGCAAAAGTTCCATAGATATTTTCGTTCAAATTGATACGAAGTGCTTTATCTTTGACTGAAGGGATTTGTTCGATGATTTTATCACCTTTTAATTTTATTTCTGTATCCATTTTCTTTTAATATGGCTAATATTTTGTAAAGTTAGTTAAATAGGTTTCTAATGAAAGGGAATTAACCCTATTTTTGCAAATAAAATAAAGAAAGTTGACGGTATATTTTTTAGGAACTGGTACATCACAAGGCATTCCTGTTATTGGTAGTAATCATCCTGTTTGTAAAAGCTCTGATTCTAAAGATAAAAGACTGCGCGTCTCTGTATGGATTTCTTGGGAGAATTATTCTTTTGTAATTGATTGCGGACCTGATTTCAGACAGCAAATGCTTGCGTCAAATTGCCAGAAAGTAGATGGTATTTTATTTACTCATGAACATGCAGATCATACCGCAGGAATCGATGATATTCGGCCTTTTAATTTCAAACAAGGAGAAATTCCAATTTATGCACATCAACGGGTTATAACTAATCTAAAAAGACGTTTCGATTATGTTTTTGAAACGGTCAATAAATATCCCGGTGCGCCTTCTGTTACAACTATTGAAGTTGTCAACAACCAGTCATTTGCCATTGGCAACAAAACGGTTGTCCCCATCAGTGTCATGCATGGAAATCTTCAGGTTTTTGGGTATCGAATTGATGATTTTGCCTACTTAACGGATGTGAAAACTATTGAAAAAAGTGAAATAGTCAAGTTGAAAAATCTAAAGGTATTGGTTGTGAATGCTTTACGGGAAGAGTCTCATGAAACGCATTTCAATTTAAAAGAAGCGTTGGATTTTATAGCTTTGGTCCAACCAGAAAAAGCCTATCTTACACATATTAGTCATATCATGGGGTATCACGAGGAGGTTCAAAAAAATCTCCCCGAGCATGTTTATCTCGCCTATGATAATCTAGAAATTAAAATTTAATTATATTTAAAATGAAAAATTCATTATTCCTGTACCTTACTATTCTGGCTGTGCTTTCTACTGTTTTTACGTATATGTTTTTGAGTAAACAAGTAGTATTTGAGCAAACTAGATATGAAAAAACCACTAAAAAATTAAGAGACAGTCTGAGTTTGGTTTCGAATCAATTAGTGGATGCCAACTATTTTTCTTTGGAAAAAAATGAGAATGCTCAAAATTATTTTGATACTACAAGCGCTAACAAAACAATTCAATACGAGAAATTGATTCCTTTCGTCACTGAAAAATTATTGGATTTGAACGCCAACCCAAAGGGAAATCCGTATACGGGTCAAGATCAAATTAGCACAAATAAATTTATTATTAACAAAGTCAAAATACTAAACCACAGATGGATTATTGCTGATTATAGTGATGGTGAAATTTGGGGTGAAGTTTTGTTGAAATATTTTGTCAATGAAGATAAAAGTATTTCTTTTGAGGTCAATCAATCGTTGTTGTACCAAAAATAATTAAGGTGCCGTATTCCGTTTATAAAGACCTGAATACGGCACAAATATTATTTATTCATTCTCTAAAATCCAGTTTTTGAAGTCATAAAAATTCTGTGGAGCAACTCCATGACCTATAGGATATTCTTTGTAGGTTATATTTATCCCTAAATTTTCTACTATTGCTGGTGTTTTTCTAGCCCATTCAACTGGAATTACTTGATCCACTGTTCCATGTGAAGCAAATATTTTCAGGGTATGAAAGTTGTTTTTTAGGTAATCCTCAGTGACAATTTCTAAATTTAAGTACCCGCTCATCGCAACTACTTTCTGAACCTTTTCAGGGTACGAAAGTGCAATTGCATAACTCAATATAGATCCTTGGCTGAAGCCAATCAATGTGACTTTCTCAGCATTTATGGGGTAGGTTTGAATTAATTCATCAATAAATCCGGCAATTAAATCTCTTGAAACTTTGGCTTGATCGTGATCCGAAAATTTATTTTGATCCGCATCAAAATTGATTGCATACCATGCATATGCACCGTATTGCATGGTATAAGGCGCACGTGCTGAAACAATATAATATTCATCAGGAAGCTCGGTTGCAAATGAAAATAAATCGTCTTCATTGCTGCCGTATCCGTGCAATAAAAGTAAAAGTGGATTTTCGTCTAATTTTATTTTAGGCTCTCGTATTTTATATTCTAAAGATAAATTCATGGATTATGAGATGTTTGATAACCATTTTTGATAATACGTTCCCAATAATGGAACCGGTTTTGTTTCTCCTTTTATAGCACTGGTAATACCGTAAGACCATAAAACAAATACGAAAATCCACATGGGAGCCGAAATCATTAGGCTGTCAAAATTGCTGATGATTAATCCCAGTGATATGAATGTTAAAGTAAGTCCCAGTCCCTGACGGATGTGAAATGAAGCAAATTCATTTTTGTCCTCGGAGTTCATAGACATGGCAATAAATACGCCAATTCCTAAAATATAACTGGTGATTGCGGCCGTCTTTCCTGACTCTGTATTATTATTATTATTAATAGTATTCATTTTTTTATGCTAAAATTAATTTTCCTTGATTCACAATTCCGTACACTTTACCTCTTAGTTCAGTTCCTAAAAAAGCAGTGTTTTTAGATTTGGATAAAATGGATGATTTTGTAAAAATGCTTATTGGTTCCGGATTAAATAAGGTAATATTTGCTTTTGAACCTTGATTAATTGATGCTGTTTCGATGCCAAAAGTTGTTTTTCCTGAAGTGAGTTTTTCTATTACGGTTTCTAATGGCAAAACAGTCATCAAAGCTCCAAAAGCACTTTCCAGACCAATAGTTCCACTCTTGGCTCCATCAAATTCCATTTTTTTGTGCTCAATATCCATCGGATTATGGTCGGATGTAATCATATCGATCGTTCCGTCTTTTATTCCTTTCAGTAATGCTTTCCTATCGTTTTCAGTTCTAAGCGGTGGAGAAATTTTATAACGGGTATCAAAACCTTCCAGTTTTTCATCAGTTAGAACTAAATGATGCACAGCAACACTGCAGGTTACCTGCAGTCCATTGGCCTTAGCCTCTTTGATTAATTGTACTGATTTTTTAGTTGAAATAGTTGGAATATGAAGTTTTCCCCCAGTATATTCTAACAGAAATAAATTCCGTGCAATTTGTATTTCTTCGGCAAGATTTGGAATTCCTTTCAAACCCAGTCGGGTCGAAACTATGCCTTCATTGGCCACTCCATTTCCTTTTATATTTTCGTCTTGGGAAAAAGCAAGAATCAATCCATCAAAATCCTGAACGTATTGTAAGGCTATTTTTAGCAAATTAGCATTATCTAAACTTTTATTATAATCTCCAAAAGCAACGGCTCCCGCTTTTTTCATATCATATAATTCAGCCATGTCTTTTCCTGCACTTTCTTTGCTCAAAGCGCCGATAGGATACAGTTGAGTTGCAAATTCTTGTGCTTTGTTTAAAACAAAATTCACTTGGGATTGATTGTCAATAATAGGAAAGGAGTTGGGTTGTAATGCGATTGCCGTGAAACCACTTTTGGCAGCTACAGTAAGTCCGTTTGATATGGTTTCACGGTCCTCAAAACCAGGCTCCCCGAGCGAAACGCTACTATCAAACCAGCCTTGGGAGACATGTAAATTATCAAGTTGTATTTCTTCTGCTTTATCCAGATTTGGGAGCCAGGTTCCAATTTTTTGTATAAAACCATCAACAATTAAAATATCTGCAGTCTTATTATGAAAGGGACTTTTCGAATCGATAATTTTGGCGTCTCTGAGGATTAATTTCATATGTAGATACTATTTGTTTTTTTGATTGAATATGAAATTTGCATTGACTTTTATGACTAAAGTACATTCATGCTCATTTTATATTGATTTTTAAGTATTGAACTTCGTTATTTACTTTACGAATCGTATAATTGCCATTTCGGTTATTAGAAATAACAGTGCAAAGATAACAAACCATTTCCAAATTTGATTATCAGTTCTGTCAGTTTGTAAAGTGTCAAAGAACGATGGTATTGATTCGATTGTTTTATAGTCAGAAAGAATAGTCTCATTGGCTGAAGCCAAATCACTTTCGGTTCGGTTGTAATTGAAACTAATGTTTTCAATCCACTCTTTTGTATTGTAAATGCTGAAATTCCCTGCTTGTATCGGATAATCATTGAAAGTCATTTTGACTTTATTATTCAGAATTTGTTGGATAGGAATAAATTGTTCGTCTAAGCCTTTTGCCGTTAAAATAGCGCCTTTGTTTAGCGATGCTTCTATAAAATGCGGGTTGTTATTACCAATTATCAAGGCATTTACTCCGTTGTTTTGATTGTGCATCGCCATCTTGTAAAATGTAGGTACAATTAATGGAGATTGCTGAAAATTTGAATTTTCGATGTTAATAGGAGCAGCAAAAAAACTAACTGCTGAAACCGAATTTGCTATCGATGTCAAGAAAACGCTTTGGTCTTCATAAGACAAAGCAGCAGGAGAGGAACTGGATATTACAAAAGATTTTTTTGTCTTTGGATATTGAAAATTAGTCACTTTATTTTCAAAAACACTATGGAATATAGGATGATTGAAGTTGATTTTAGTAATCAATTTTTCTCTATTTTCTAAAGAACTAAATTTGAGGTTTCCAAAATTCGACAAAAAAGAATTCATATTGGTAATGGAACTTATCGCCGAAGGAATTACAATTAAATTTCCACCTTTCTCTACAAAAGAGTTCAAAGTGGTTATCAAAGCTTGCGGAATTTCATCCAATTCATTAAGAATAATTGCGTCTTGTTCTTCCAGTTTATTATAGTCTAAGGTGCTTAAGGTATAATTGTTATAATTGAATTCTTCACTGGTATAAATTCTGGAAAGGAAGTTGCTTTTCGCTAGTTCTCCAATGCTGATAATGTTGGTTTTCTTCGTTTTTGAAATACTGAAAAACAACGTGTTGTCATAAGACAAACCATTGTCAACTATAGAAAAATAACCATGAAAGGATTGTTTAGGAATCGTGAAACTGAGGTTTTTTTTCTTTGTGTCTAAAGTTGTTATCGTTTTAGCAATAAGCTTGTTTTCATTGTATAGAGAAATTGGAATCGGGTTGAAATTCTTGCCATAACTGGATATTTGGACACTAATTTCATAAAAATTTTCTACTGTTTTATGGATGAATACGCTGTCAATAGAAACATTGTTTTTTTGTTCTGCTTTTGGAATTATAAATGAAGGAGAATCAGTTGCATCACTATTTTTCAGTTGTTTTTCATCAAGACCTACCGCATCCGTAATGATGACGATATCTTTATTAAAAGCTGATTTATGCGCTTTTATTTTTGCCATTATATTGTCTAATTGGAACGGAGTTGGGCTGTATTTTAGATTTTGTAAAGCACTACGAACAGACTTTATATCCGTGTTCCAATAATTTTCGGAATTGGTAATTAAAGAAAAATTTACATTTTCCGGAGTTTCTTCAAGTAATTCCTGAACCGCTCTTTTTAACAATTCCCCTTTTTTGCCTTTGGCTTGCATGCTAAAAGAATTGTCCAAAATAATATACAATTCATTGGTGGCATTTTTGCTGTCTTGGGACTCGAAAAAAGGTTGCGAAAATGCGAAAATAAGGCAAGTTAGAAGTAATAAACGACAGGCGAGAAGCAACCATTTTTTGATTTTAGAGCTTTTTCTGGTTTGAATTGAAAGTGCTTTTAAGAACCGAACATTGGTGAAATCTTCTTTTTTGAAATGGCGTAATTGAAACAAATGAACCAAAATTGGAACAATCAACAAGAACAGAAAGTATAAAATTTCGGGATGTTTAAAATGCATTCTAAGGTTGAGTTTACTTTACTGTATTTTGTTTTCAACGGTGTTCATTGAATTTCAGGAGTCAAAAATACAAATTTGTTGACAGTTTTAGATGAAGTTGTTATAATTTTTCAAAGGAATAAACTATTGACATTCATTAGGAATATAATGTGTATTTTAGCTTTCTAATAAATTTTAAAAACATGAAAAAGCCGTTTGCGGTTCTTCTATTAATCTTCCTTTTTACAAGTGTTCATGCACAAAAAAACAAATTGAATTTACTAATAGGAACCTATACCCAAAGTTGTGACAGTAAAGGAATTTATGTATATGATTTTGATTCAAACACAGGCGATTTCAGTTTTAAAAATGCGACTGAAAAGGTTATAAATCCCAGTTATTTAACGGTTTCAAAAAATAATAATTTTGTGTATTCCGTAAACGAAAATGGGACTAAAAGTACGGTGAGTTCTTTTAGCTATAATCCAGCAAGAGGAAAATTAGACTTAATCAACAAGCAAAGCTCCAAGGGTGCGGATCCTTGTTACATAATCAATGACGATAAAAATGTAATTGTTGCTAATTATTCCGGGGGAAATATTTCCGTTTTTGCTAAAAATAACGACGGAAGTCTAGCTGAAGCGAAGCAAGTTATTCAACATTATGGAAAAGGAACTAATACACAAAGACAAGAAGGTCCGCACGTACACATGGTTCATTTTTCTCCAGATAAAAAGTTTGTTTTGTCTAACGATTTAGGGAATGACAAAGTATATTCATACGCTTATAATCCTAATGCTGAACACACTGTTTTAGAATTAAAAGACAGCATTTCAGTGAAATCCGGGAGTGGACCCAGACATTTAACCTTTAGCAAAGATGGTAAATTTGTTTATTTATTACAGGAACTGGACGGAGCGCTAACAGTATTTAGTTATTCTAACGGAACATTGACAAAGATTGATGAAACGATTATTTTAGCCAAAGATTTCAAAGGATCATTTAGTGCTGCGGATATCCATATTTCACCTGACGGGAAGTTTTTATATGCCTCTAATCGCGGCGAAGCAAATAATATCACCATTTTTGAAATTCTAAAAAACGGAAAATTACTATTGAAAGGGCAAACCAGTAGTTTAGGAAAAGGACCTCGAAATTTCACCATTGACCCAACGGGAAATTTTCTTGTGGTAGCACATCAATATACCAATGATGTAGTGATTTTTAAAAGAAATAAAAAGACTGGATTGCTTGCTGATACTGGCAAAAAAATTGTTTTGTGTTCTCCGGTTTGCTTGGTTTTTACTAAGAATTAAAATTAAAAACTCACAAAAAAAGTGTTGAAAAACGAAAATTATTTTTCAACACTTTTTACTATTTATTTTTGTTTTTATCTTTAGACCCCGATGTTCAGAAAAAAATCAGGATTTAGAAAATGAACACTAAACACGGAATACTGATCACTATTTGTTCTTGTCTTTTCTCTTTTTGTCTCTGGTTTTTAGCATATTCCTATTTACAGAACCATGTGTTTTTTTCTTAGTTACACCAGGGCCGCCTAAATTGACTTTTTTATTCTTTTTACTTTTCTCTTGAAAAGCGCCATCTCCGTCAAGTTTTTGTTTTTTCATCATAAACTTGATCGGTTGTCTCTCTTTTTCAGGTTCAATTAATTTCGATGAGATTTCAACTGTTTCCGGGAAAGGTTCAATGGCTAATACCATATTCATCAGCACTTCAATCTCTACTTTAAATTCTTCTTCGCGAGGTGCGATAAGACTTATAGCGGTTCCTGTAGCATCTGCACGACCGGTTCGACCAATTCTGTGCATATATAGTTCAGGTAATTCAGGCATTTCAAAATTGATAACGTGGGTAATATTAGAAATATCCAAACCTCTGGCCATGATGTCAGTAGTGATCAAACCTCGTAAATTTCCTTCTTGGAACAAAGCCATAGTACTCAAACGATAATTTTGTGATTTATTCGAGTGAATTACTCCAAACTGACCTTCAAAATCCTCCTCGATTCGTTCGTGAACCATATCAGAAATTTTCTTATTATTGACAAACACCAGCACACGGCTCATGTCTTCGTTGTTTTGCAATAAGTGTTTTAAAAGGTTTATTTTAGTATTAAAATTAGGAACCTGATAGGATATTTGTTTGATGTTTTCCAGAGGTGTTCCTGATGCCGAAAGCGTAACTTCTTGAGGATAATCAAAATAATCATTCAAAATCGCATCTACTTCATCTGTCATAGTTGCTGAAAACAGAATGTTTTGACGTTTTTTAGGCATCATGGCCAATATAGAGGTCAATTGGGTACGGAAACCTAAATTCAGCATTTCATCAAACTCATCTATTACCAGCTTTTGCATTTCTTCAAAACGAATCACATTATCCAGCGTTAAATCCATGATTCTTCCTGGAGTTCCCACTAGTATGTCGCAACCTGCATACACTGCTTTCTTTTGGGTATTGATATTGACACCTCCAAAGATTCCAATAGTACGAACCGACATGTATTTTGTCAATTTCTCAATTTCTTCCGCAACTTGTACAACAAGTTCACGAGTAGGAACCAGGAGCACTATTTTTGGGGTATGCCCGGGAGTAAATTTATATAGTTTCAACAAAGGCAAAAGGTAAGCAAATGTTTTACCAGTACCGGTTTGAGCGATTCCCATCATATCTCTTCCTGACATTATCACAGAAAATGTTTTTTCTTGAATAGGAGTAGGAGTTGTAAACCCTAAATCATCTATCGCTTTTTGTACGGATTTAGGAAGATTGAATTGCTCAAAAGTAGTCATTTGCTTAAATTTTTTGCAAATATAGTCTTTTTGAAAGTAATACTCTAAAAATGATAAATATCACAAATCAAACGCATTAAAAATACCAGTTTTCCATTTAATTTTTCAAGCAAATTATATTAAATTCAACAGATTATACGTGATAAATATGTTTGTTGTTAGTGTATTTATTTGATAAGTAGCAAGAAAGATATATTGTCGCAATTATTAAAAAGAGTTTTTGCCACAGATTGTAAGGATTAAAAAGATTTTTAAAATTACATAACGAATTAATCTGTGCTAATCTGTGAAATCTGTGGTAAAGAAATTTAGTGCTTTATTAAAATACGACATTAAATTTTAGTCATTACTTAGATGCACAATATTTAATAATTTATATCAAAAGGATGGTAAAGGCAAATAATATTTGTCATAAAGAAATAATATGCGGTTAGTTAGATACCGACCTCGAAGTTTTATAATTAAATTAGCAATGAATTGACGGTTGATGATAAATAGTGTCTCAACCAAGATATGGAAAGAATAGCAAATATACTTTTACAAATCAACAAATCCAGGTTAATTAAGATTATACTTCAAGCAGAAAATAGTCAAGCAGGACTTAAAAACTCGCAACGCCAGAAACCGAAAAACGGTAATGCTCTTTTGGTCACTACTATATTGACAATATAAATCAAATGATCGATTTCTTGAAAGTAATCATTTTAAATAGTTTGTGAATAAAAAGCACTGAATTACAAGGGTTAAAAATGTTTTTACTAAAAGAGATACGAAGTTTTACTTATTTAAAAATGTTCAATTCTTCGTTATAAATAGGACTTTGAATATTTAAAAAATTTAAAACACTGTGAAATACATGGTTTTGAGACAACATCTCATTAGGTTTTAAATGTTTTGAACTGTTATCAGAATACCAAACTATAAAAGGGATTTCATATTGTTCTTTTGGTGCAATACTCAAAGGTAAACCATGCATGTATAGGTTTTTTTCTCCCAAAGATTCACCATGGTCAGACACAAAAATCATAGTACTTTTATAGGTAGTCAATTGCTTTAAATCTTTAATTATATTGGCTAATATATAATCGGTATACACAATGGTATTGTCGTAAGCATTGATTAGTTCTGTTTGAGAACAATTAGCTAATTCAACGCTATTGCAAACGGGTTTAAAAGTCTCAAATTCAGAGGGATATTTCTTGCTGTATGTAGGTCCATGACTTGTACTTGTATGTAAAACGATTAATATTTTATTCTTTTTACTGGCTAAAATTTGTTCCTTTAATCCGCTCAAAAGTACTTCATCATAATTACAGCCATCGCCTTTGCAATTTGGCATTAGAAATGCTCTGTTTTGATAATTTTTTATATGAATTGGTGGCTCTCCCCAATTTGTTGTTCTCCAAATAACCTCAACATTATTTCGATACAAATAATTGGGCAAAATTTCATACAAATCATCGGTGTTTTTATGTTCTAAAATACTTTTCACACCTGCAGTGGTATAGGTTGCATCCGATTTTGCATTAAAATGAAATACATTATTAGTTTTAGAGAGTAGGGGATTTGTGTTTTTGTTGTATCCATACAAAGAAAAATTTTGACTTCTTGCAGATTCGCCAATAACTAAAACTACAACTGATTTTTGATTATCTTTTATTGTTGCATTTGGTAATAAAATTTCTTTTTCATTTTTTTTGGATTCATGTGCATAAAAAAGTGAAATATTTACAGTATAAGACCAAGGCATTGCAAGTCCGCCCAAAGTTTTTGAATTTTTATCAATCCACAAAACATTACTTGAATTGGCAATTACTAAACCTAAAATAAATAATAAAGTCAATGAGATCAGGACAAAAAATCTTTTTACTGTAACATTTATGACTTTAACTTTGATGATATAAATACTAGGGATTATGCCCAGAAAAAGTAAGTATACAACTAATTTGAACGAAAAAAAACTGCTAGACTCGTCATAATTGGTATTAAGTATATTGCCTATCATACTTTCGTCAATGATAACACTATAGGTATTAACGAAGTAAACGGCAACTGAATTTATTATAAAGAACAACACTAAAAGAAATTTCCCAACATAACGCGACAGGAAAAAAAGCAGAAAAAAAACGAAAGCATTTAGCACTAACATTAGAATCATCAAACTAAGAATTAAAAACATTCCGTTCAAGTTTTTATATTCAACGTTATTAAACACAAATTTAAAAAACGGATAATGAAAGAATATAAAATTAAGAAAACTCATCAATAAGACAAAATGAGTTAATTTTAAATTATTTTTTAACGTATACATGAATGATTTTATAAAGTGAAACAATTAAACTAATTAACGCCAAATCAAATATGATGAAATTTTCTCGATTTATTTTGATGATGAATGAAATACCGCAGATCACAATCAACAAAATAAAAATTGGATAGTATTTTTTATTATTCACCCAATTCCATATTTTATATTTTCGGCTGGCAAAAATACCAATAAGACCCGAAATATATCCTATAATACTGCCTATAATCACGTCTAGCGGATGATGTGCTCCAACACCCACTCTGGAAAACACAATAATCAATCCTGTAAATACAACAGAAAAGACCCATAAGATTTTATAGTTTAACTTTTTAGGTATAAATGCAAACAACAAAACGGTGAGTATAGTAAAAACTGTAATGGAATGCCCAGAAGGCAAACTACTAAATCCGATAGCTGTTTTTCCTACAATGATAAAACTATGATTGTCAAAAATTTGAGCAGGTCGAGGTACTAAGAACAAGTTTTTTAAGAGGTAAGAAAACAGGAGGGAAGCCAATGAAGCTGTTAATATTGCCTCCCATATTTTAGGAGCATACACGATGAAAATAATTATAAATGACAAAAAAACAGAGGCATCGCCTAATTGGGTAAGATTGTATTCTAAATTTGGATATTGACCTAAATAATGGTTAATATATAAAAAGTAGTCCTTTTGAATTTGTACATACTTAAAAGTAGTTAAAGAATCTTGGCTGGAAAGAAATATAAGAATAACCAATAACAATATAAGCGGTAAAAAAAACAAAGTTATTTTTAGTTTGGCGTAATTATTAATAACTTTTAGATTCATTATAATTTTATATTTTCAGATTTAGACGAACAAATTTATTTAAAACTCACATACATTTATGACACCTTATTCGGTTAACGAACCACTTAATAAGTATTCCGGTGAAACTGTACCACTTTTTTAATGATATTTTCTGGGATCAAAATTAGATGTTTTTTTCTAATTATTTTTCATTTTTTTATGCATCGATTCACCCTTATGTTCGAACCTAATTGCGGAGTGAATTATCCTATCTGTAACTATTTAGGTTGCAATAAAGCAAACTTGGCTATCTAATTCTAAATGATTGGTAGAGTTTTAAACGAAATTTTGATAAAAGAGGGATATGCAAAGCCATATAACAATGTTTTCCGTGAAACGCTTCTATGTATCAGGAATGGAATTTACAAGCTAAAAACAAAAAATAGGATTGTATTCTATTGTAAATAAATTTTAATTTATTTTGTTGGGAAATAGCAAAATAAAAAAATCGTAAAAACTTAAAATATAGCTTATTACGATTTTTTTAAAGTGGAGTCGCCGAGAATCGAACTCGGGTCCAAACAAGCAACTAAAAAGCTTTCTACGCGTTTATTTTCTGATTGAGTTTTCGATACTGTGCTAGGCCAGAAACAGCCACACGATACTTATCTTCTTAATTTTGAAATCCACCCGAAGCTCATGGAAATCTAGGTTTATTTTTACGGTTCTCCTAAACTGAACGCCACAAACCAAGGCTTTCAAGGAGAATCCAGCTTTCCTATCTGATAGGAACGTGGCTTAATCGTACTATAATTCGGATTATGCAGCTAAAGCGTAGTTATTTTCGCCGTGTAAAATGGTAAGATCTTATATTTACGAGCAAGGTCTCAATGCTCGACGTGCTTACTTATCAATTCGACTTGCTGTCAAAACCAGTCGACCCCTTTTTGTTTAAAATTCCAATCCTGAATTTTAAGTTTGCAAATTTACACTTTTTATTGGGATTACTATTGCAAATCTAGTATCACTATTCTAAAATCATTCTTTTTTTTATTCATCTCTTAATTTGAATGGATAGTCGCCAAATAAAACAGCTAATTTTCGTACATTATACGTTTTTCGTGTAAATTTATTAGAAAGTGCTATAATAGTAACTCCTTCTTTTCTCAAAGTAATATAGGCTGAAGTATTTCCATGCCACCAGCCGTTGTGGAAATAAAAATTTTGTCCCGTTTCCCAATTGACCATTCGAATCCCCAAACCATAATTTTTTGTTCCTTTGCGTTCATTACTGTAGCCTTTATATACCTGACTTTGTAGTTCAGGTGTTAAAAAAGCAGCGCTATTTCTGGCTCTGTCAAACTTTAATAAATCACGTGGTGTAGAATAGATATTTTTATCTCCATAAACGGCATCCAGGTAATCTTTTCCTATCTCGACTTTGTTTCCTTTGTAGGATGTAACGGCAGTATCTTTATCTCTTTCATAATCAAAAACATACGTATTTTTCATATTAAGTGGCTTGAAAATAATTTGTTTCATAGCCTCTTTATAGGGAAGTTTTGTGATTTTTTCAATTATTAGTGCTAACATGGCATAATTGGTATTGCAGTAACTAAAACGGGTATTAGTTTTGAATTCTAAACCAATGTCTTTTGTAGCCATGATCGTCAGTATGTCTTGATTGGAAAGTATGTTGTGTCGGTCCCATATCGTTTTGTCTCGATCTGTAAAATAGGCGTAATTACGCATGCCGCTTCTGTGATTCAATAATGTTTTTATCGTAATTTCGGGATAAGGAAATTCCTTCAGGATTGTATTTACCTTTTGATCCAATTCGATTCTTTTTGCGTTTACTAATTTTAAAATAGCCGTTGCCGTAATAACCTTGCTGACAGATGCAATGTGCAGCGGCGTAGATTTAGTAATGACTGTTTTATCTTTGAAATTTGCATACCCTTCATATTTTTCATAAATAATTTGACCGTTTTTAGCAACCAGAAAACTTCCATTTGCGCTGTTATTGGGCCAATTTTTTTTGTAAAAAGAGTCTATTTCTTTTCTTTTTGAATCGACATATTCCGCGGTAAGTTTGGGCTCTAGGTTTGTTAACGGCTTCATTTTAGGCAATGTACTCTTTGGAAGTTGGGCATCACTTAATTCAACTTTCTTTTTCTCCTTGGCGCAGGAGCTCAAAATCAAAAAGAGGAGGTATATATGTAGTATCTTTGTTTTTTTTATAAAATTCATTTCTGTGGTGCTGGAAAGGCAAATATATAGAATCAAAGCCTTTTTGTTTGTTATTTTTTCTAAACCTTAACACTATTTTATCAGTAGACAGGGTACTCATTTTTGTATCATTTTGTACTTCAGTGACTAGGAGTGTACTGCCTGCAGATTTTAATTTTAAAATAAATTCAAATTCGTTTAAATTGTTATATTTGTAACAAATAAACGATATAAAGTTATATTAAACTAAATCAAAAGCATTCAAAACGTATGAAATTTGGAATTTTAAAAGAACGGAAAAATCCGCCGGACAGAAGAGTTGTTTTCTCACCTAATGAATTAACAAAGCTGAAACAACAGTATCAAGAGTGTATGGTAAAGGTAGAATACTCTGATATTAGAGTTTTTACCGACTCTCAATATGAAAATCAAGGCATCGAATTGACTGATGATATCAGTGATTGTGATGTTTTGTTTGGGGTAAAAGAAGTACCGGTAGAAAATTTGATTCCTAACAAAACCTATTTCTTTTTTTCGCATACCATAAAAGAACAGCCCTATAACAAAAAATTATTGCAGGCTGTTTTAGAAAAAAATATCGATTTGTACGATTATGAAACAATTGTAGATGCTAACAATCGCAGGTTAATTGGTTTTGGTCGTTATGCAGGGATAGTAGGGGCATACAACAGTATTCGTGCTTTTGGAATAAAATTCGAATTGTTCAAATTGCCAAAAGCAGAAACATTATCTGGTAAAGAAGCCTTAATAGCTCATTTAAAACGATTAGTATTACCGCCTTTAAAATTTGTTATTACAGGAACTGGAAAAGTGGGAAACGGAGCCAAAGAAATTTTGGATGCTATAAAAATAAAGGAAGTTTCGGTGGAAAATTATTTAACTAAAAACTATTCGCAGCCTGTTTATACTCAAATAGATGTCTTAGAATATAACAAAAGAAAAGACGGGCAGGTTTTAGATTTTACTGATTTTTATCACAATCCAAAAGAATATGTTTCTGATTTCGAAAGATTTACAAAAGTGTCTGATATCTATATAACAGGACATTTTCATGCCAATGAGGCTCCGGTGATTTTGACCCGAGAAATGCTTCAATCCAATGATTGCAAGATCAAAGTAGTGGCAGATGTTTCTTGTGATGTGAATGGGCCAATAGCCTGCACCCTCAGATCATCAACAATTGCTGAACCTCTCTATGGGTATGTGCCAAATGAAGATAAAGAAGTGGATGTGTTTCATCCTGCGGCAATTGTGGTTATGGCAGTTGATAATTTGCCGTGTGAATTGCCTAAAGATGCCAGTGAGGGATTTGGAGAAATGTTCATGGAACATGTAATTCCTGCATTTTTCAATGGAGATAAAGATGGAATTTTGCAAAGAGCCAAAATAACTGAAAAAGGAAAACTGACTCCACGATTTAGTTATTTACAAAATTATGTTGATGGAAAATAAATCTTTTTTCTTATGAATCCAAAAGCCCTGAATACAACGTTGCCGGTTTTTTTTATTAAAAGTTTTTAGACATGTTTTTTTTTGGTTTTATAATATTATAAATCAATTAACACCAGACAATTTTTGGCTCGACCGAAAATGATTATTTTTGTATAAAATCAGAAATTTATAATGACTAAAAAGATTCCAATTTCCATATTAGAGTTAGCATTAATTACTCAAGATAGCGATGCAAACGAAACATTTAAAAAAACAACAGCACTGGCGCAACTGGCTGACAGTTTAGAGTACGACCGTTTTTGGCTAGCCGAACATCATAATATGGCTAATGTAGCCAGTACAGCAACGGTTGTTCTGATTGGTTATATTGCCAGCCAGACTCAGAATATCCGAGTGGGTTCTGGAGGTATAATGTTACCCAATCATGCTCCGTTAATTATAGCGGAACAGTTTGGAACCTTAGAAATATTGTTCCCCAACAGGATTGATTTAGGATTAGGAAGAGCGCCGGGAACAGATGGATTAACCGCACAAGCGATTCGGAAAGATTTCTTTGAGCAATCGCAGCGATTTCCTCAAAATGTTGCCGCACTGCAAGAATTTTTCTCTAAAGATAATGCTATAGCCAAAGTGCGTGCTTTTCCTGCCGAAGGAACGAATGTTCCCATTTGGATTTTAGGTTCCAGTATGGATAGTGCTGCTTTGGCTGCTACCAATGGTTTGCCGTATGCCTTTGCCGGTCATTTTGCGCCAAAACTAATGCATCAGGCATTTGAGTTTTATCGAGAAAATTTCAAACCTTCCCAATTTTTAGAAGCACCCAAAACTATGGCTTGTGTAAACGCCATAGCTGCTGATACGGATGAAGAAGCGGAAAAATTATCAACCAGTTTGACTCAAATGTTTTTGAACTTGATTCGGAATGATAGAAAACAATTACAACCGCCTGTTGATTCGCTAGATGGGATTATGCGTGAAGAAGAACATTTTCATGTGAATCAAATGACTGCTTGTTCGTTTGTAGGAAGCAAAAAGAAATTAGAAACAGAATTGAAACAATTTATCGAATATACGCAAATTGATGAATTGATGATTACAAGCCCAATTTTTGATCATGAAGACAAATTGAAAAGCATTCGAATCATGAAAGAAGTTATGGATACAATTAATAAGAAATAAAAACTATAAGAGATTCTTTCTCAAAGCATAAAGAAACTTAATTGACTTATATGGTAAAAAAAATTAATCAGATAAGCCATGTAAGCAAAGATCAATTTTTAAATTTTGCTATTTAGAATATAAATAGATACAAAGAAACCCTGCAACGTTACATTGCAGGGTTTCTAATTTATATTAATAATTAAAAATTCAACATTGATAATTAATTATTTAAGGCTTCCCACCATATCTTCGGGTTTAACCCAAGCATCAAAATCTTCTGGAGTTACGTAGCCTAGACGAACAGCTTCTTCTTTGAGAGTTGTTCCGTTTTTATGTGCAGTTTGTGCAATTTCAGCTGATTTGTAATACCCAATTTTAGTATTCAAAGCCGTAACTAACATCAATGAGTTGTCAACTAATTCTTGAATACGTTTGTAGTTAGGTGCAATTCCTTGTGCACAATGTTCGTCAAAAGACATACAAGCATCACCAAGTAATCTGGCTGATTGCAAGAAATTTGCAGCCATCAAAGGTTTGAAAACATTTAATTCATAATGACCTTGCATTCCTCCCACAGAGATGGCAACATCATTACCCATCACTTGTGCGCAAACCATTGTCAATGCTTCACATTGTGTTGGGTTTACTTTTCCTGGCATGATGGAAGATCCCGGCTCATTTTCAGGAATAAGGATTTCTCCAATTCCGGAACGTGGTCCAGAAGCCAGCATACGGACGTCATTGGCAATTTTATTCAATGAAACGGCTAGTTGTTTTAAGGAACCGTGCGTTTCTACAATGGCATCGTGCGCGGCAAGTGCTTCAAATTTATTTTCGGCAGTTACAAATGGATGTCCGGTAAATTCAGCGATGTATTCGGCAACTTTTACATCGTATCCATCAGGAGTATTCAATCCTGTTCCTACGGCTGTTCCTCCTAAAGCCACTTCGGATAAGTGTGCCAATGTATTTTTAACCGCTTTCAAACCGTAGTTCAATTGTGCTACATATCCTGAAATTTCCTGACCTAATGTTAGTGGCGTAGCATCCATTAAATGTGTCCGACCTATTTTGACTACTGTATTAAATTCAACTGCTTTGGCATGAAGCGTGTCTCTTAATTTTTCAACTCCGGGAATAGTAACTTCAACTACTGCTTTGTAGGCTGCAATGTGCATTCCGGTAGGGAAGGTGTCATTTGAAGATTGGGATTTATTCACATCATCATTGGCTTTGATGAATTGTTCGCCTTCGCCAATGTTGAATCCTTTGAGAACTTGAGCACGATTGGCAACTACTTCGTTCACGTTCATATTACTTTGTGTACCAGAACCTGTTTGCCAAATTACCAATGGGAATTCATCATCTAGTTTTCCGGCTAGAATTTCATCACAAACTGCAGCAATGGCATCTCTTTTTTCGACTGGTAAAACGCCTAAATCACAATTGGCATACGCCGCTGCTTTTTTAAGATATGCAAAACCTTCCACGATTTCTTTTGGCATGGAAGCTGATGGGCCTATTTTGAAGTTGTTCCTGGAACGTTCTGTTTGTGCACCCCAGTATTTGTCAGCGGGAACCTGCACTTCACCCATGGTGTCTTTTTCTATTCTGAATTTCATTTTGTTGTTATTTAAAAATAATTATGTTGTTTATTACGTTTTTAGCCCCGATGGCAACGGAAATCCTTTTCTTTTTATTTTCAAAAAGAAAAGATTGGAGCGTACAGCGGGAAATAGCTCCAAATTCTGAGTTCAAAAATACGGATAATTCCTTTTTTATAAAAATTGATTGATAGTTTTTATGGTTTTTTATTGGTACGAAAAGGAATTAAACTTACATTTGTGGCTACATTCAAAAATTCCGGAAAACATGTTTGAATTTTCACAGTATTTAGGCTTTTTACTTTTCTTAACCATCCTTACTATAGGATTTTGGTTAATGTTTTTTCTTGTAGGTTTCGTTCAATATTGGATTGGCGGTGCTTTATGGGAAATGTATAAAGAAAGAAAAGCAAAGAAAGAACAATCAGTATAATCTGTTTGTTAAATAAAAAAAGGACTTCTGAAAAGGAGTCCTTTTTTTATGCTTTTACTTTTCAATTTTATTAGCTCTGATGAATTTATAAAAAAAAAAGACCCATTTTCATGAGTCCTTACTTTATTATCCTTGATAATCTCCTTCGTTATCATTTTGCAATTTTTTAGGCTGTTTTTCTTTTTCGTTTTTTGGTTTGTTAAAACGATATGTGAATGACAAACTAAACTGTCTGACTCTCCATTGCATCTCACCGTAGGAGTTTGCAAATCCGGGAAGGTTTGTTTCCATCATTCTTTTTCTGGAATTGAATACATCGCTGATATTAAACGAAAGCGTTCCTTTGTCTTTCATGATATCTTTACTGAATGCTAAGTTTGCACTAAAAACACCTAGACGATTTCCTTGAGCACTTTTTTCTGCACCATTATAAGTCGCATTCGTTTGCCAGTCAATTTTGTACGGCAACGAAACTTTTGAGGTGATTCTGGTGAACCATGATGTTGCGATATTGTCAAAATTTTGTGTAATTATTTTGTTGTTGAAATCAGTATAAACAAAATCTCCTTGTGTTTCGTTTCTGAAGAAATTGAAATTCCCGTTTAATTTCCACCATTTGTACGGAGAATAATTTAACGTGAATTCAAAACCTGCTCTATATTCTGTAGCTAAATTAATTGGTGAACTGATTGTTATTGGTATGCCGTTAACGAAATCTCCGGATTCTCTTCTTGCAAATTGAAAAACATCTGTTGTTTTATTTACATATAGGGATGTATTAAAGGTAAGTTTATCCCATCTTTTGATATAACCAAAATCAATAGCATCTGAAAAAGCAGGATCTAAATCTGGATTTCCCACAAAAATATTGATATTACTAGACAAGTTGCTGAATGGATTCAACATTCGTCCTCTTGGTCTTTGTATTCTTCGGCTGTAGCTTACCGAAGCGCTGCTTTTATCGGAGATTTCATAAGTAAAGAAGGCGCTTGGGAAAAAGTTATTGTATTTTTTAGTATTAAAATCATTAGTTGCCAATTGATTGATATTAATATTAGAATCCTCAAAACGCAATCCTACTAAGACAGAAAATTTATTTATTTTCATTCCATATTGGGTGTAAACAGCATTCACTTTCTCCTTATATTCTAATGTATTGGTGAAGTTTTTATTGATTAGGCCGTCATTTTTAACTTGATAATCCGTGAGTAATTCTGAAAAATCACCACGATATCCAGCCTCAAACTGACCTCCTTCGCCAATAGGCAACACATAATCCATCTGTAGTAAATTTCGACTTTGACTTTGGTTGTTGAGGGTGTTGTCAAATTTTACCTTAGCGGTATTGGTAGCTCTATCCGTAATTACTGCTATTTCGAGGTCTTTACTAGTTGAAAAGGAACCGTCAAGGGTTAATTTATGTCCTTCTTTTTTGAATTTTTTAGTAAAATTAGTTGCAAATTCTACATTTTCACTATCACTGTTTTCTAAATTGATTCGGTTGCGAGTGTAATCAAAAGTATTGTCTGCTTCAAAATAATTCTGAAAAACATTATCCCGATTATCTCCGTTATTTTTTCGGTAATTGAATGTATTGGTCCATGCGGTGGTCTCGTTTAAAAACAATTCTATTCCAAAATTTCCATTGTACCCTTTACTAAATCGGTCATTTTCTCGGGTTTCATTTACAATATTGTTGATAGTGTTGTCCGCATTTAAATAATTGGTATTTGTAAGAGCGTTTCCTGGACTGTTCCGCTTGTTGTATCCTTGAGTAGTGAAAAGATTAAAGTTGTCAGATTTATAATTTAATGTACCACTCAAACCATTATTTTCAGGATAACCTGCCGAGCCAATAAATGTTCCGTTTAAACCTCGGTTTTTTCCTTTTTTCAAAATGATATTTAATAATCCACCACCACCTTCCGCATCGTATCGTGCTGATGGGTTAGTGATCACTTCTACTTTTTCAATGGCATCCGCAGGAATCAATCGCAAGGCTTCCGCGATATTTATGGCATTTGAGGGTCTGCCATCAATAAGAACTCGTACATTATCGTTTCCACGAAGACTTATATTCCCTTCAATATCTACCGCTACAGAAGGAATGTTGTCTAACACATCGCTTACAGTTCCACCTTTTACCATCAGGTCATTTCCTACGTTGTATACTTTTTTATCTAATTTGATTTCGACAGTAGTTTTTTCAGATCGAATAATAACCTCATTCAATTGATTCGCATCTTCCTCTAAACTAATCAATCCTAAACTGGTGTTAACCTGAAGGTTTTTTTGCTTAATTTCATTTACTTTGAAAGAAATAAATTCAATATTAATATCGTAAACACCTGGAATAACTTCTATATCAAATTCTCCTTTTGGATTTGTTATTCCTCCGGCAACCGGTTTTGGATTGTTAGGATTCAGGAATGTTATAGTAGCATATTCTAAGGGTTGTTTGCTGATTTTTTCTATTACTTTACCGGAAATTTTAATTTTTTGGGTGGGAGCTTGTTGGGCAAAACTAAATAGTGTAGTAAAGAAAAGCACTAGAATTAAAACAGATTTCATTTTTTTCATTTTAAAAAAACTTTGGTTACAGTCGTTAGATTGTAAAAGTAAGAGATGGTTTAATAGTACAAATCATAAAAAAATGTTAATTAAAAAAATAAGAATTTTAGGAAATAAAGGCCTCTACTTTTTCTAAATCTCTTCCTATTATTGCTTTATTTCCTATGATAACCAGGGGTCTTTCTATCAGAATTGGATTTGATAGCATAGCTTGAATGATTTGTTCCTCATTCATCGTTGTTCCTTTGAAATTTTCAATCCAAATTTTTTCTTTTTGACGAACCAATGCTATTGGTGCTATATTTAGTTTCTTTATAATTGCAGACAATTGCTCAAAAGTGGGCGGACTTGTCAGATAATTGATTACTTCAAACTCTTTTTCAGATTTTTCTACAAATGCGAGGCAATTTCTAGATTTTCCACAACGTGAATTATGGTATATTTGTATCATATTTAGTCGTTTTTAAATAATTATTAAAAGCATTAGATTAGTGGTAACAAAAATAACGTTTGTGAAACTAATCAAGTATAAAATTAAATTAAAATAGATGTTTATAGCGCAGGGTTTAAAATCAGAGAATACGTTTTGGAAATATATTAAGGGATCATTTATATTTATTTTTGCTTCAACTTTGGGTCAGTTGCCACTTATAATTCTTTTAATTTATGAAACAACAGTTAAAGGAAAACCTTATCCTTCAAATAATGAAGCCGTAATGCAGTTTTTTGAGCCCAATTTAACCTTATTTTTAGTCCTGATTTCATTTGTGGTTCTCATGGGAAGTATTATTTTGGTTGTGCGTTATTTGCATCATCAAACGCTACTTTCGGTAACTACTTCACGGGTTAAAGTAGACTGGAAGAGAATCGTATTTTCCTTTTTAATTTGGGCGGCATTTACTGTTGTATCCACATTGTTATTTTATTTTTATAGTCCAAGTGATTTTGTGATCAATTTTAAGCCTGTTCCATTTGCTATTTTGGTTCTCATCGGTATTGTTTTAATTCCAATACAAACTAGTTCTGAAGAATATATTTTCAGAGGCTATTTGATGCAGGGATTTGCGAACCTTGCTAAAAACAAGTGGTTTCCGTTGCTGATGACTTCTGTTATTTTTGGGGGAATGCATTGGTTTAACCCTGAAGTAGCTAAGATTGGTCCTATTATTTTAGTATATTATATAGGAACCGGATTGTTTCTTGGAATGATTACCTTGATGGATGAGGGTATGGAACTCGCATTGGGATTTCACGCAGCTAATAATTTAGTGGGTGCATTGCTGGTCACTTCGGATTGGTCTGCCTTTCAGACACATTCTGTTTTTAAGGATATTTCGGATCCATCTGCGGGATTAGATGTTATTGTGCCGGTTGTTTTTATTTACCCGATACTTTTATTTATCTTTAGTAGAAAATACAACTGGACAAATTGGAAAGAAAAATTAACTGGAAAAATTTAGTAAAAGAACAGTTTCAATAATTTATAAAAAAAAAACGCAATCATGGTCAATACAATTACGTATCAAAATGTTCATAATCTATTTAAAATGAATGGTTATCATCTAAATCGAAACGATTTATGCAGAGTAGCGTATAGTTTTATCAAAGAAGGGGAAGAATATGAAAAAGCTGTGGGTGATTTTATCCTAGATTGGTTTGACAACAAATCCTATCTAGAATTGAATACATCAGGCACCACTGGAATCCCAAAAGTGATTCGAATAGAAAAACAAGCCATGGTAAATTCAGCCATTGCAACCGGTGATTTTTTTGATTTGCAACCAGGTAATAAAGCTTTACATTGTTTGCCAACTAAATATATAGCCGGAAAAATGATGTTTGTAAGAAGTTTTATCCTGGGTCTTGATATTGATTTTGTTGCGCCAAGTTCACATCCTTTGTTAAACAATGAAACTAAATATGATTTTGTTGCCATGGTGCCTTTACAGGCTCAAAATTCATTGACAATGTTGAAGAATGTCAAAAAAATGATTGTTGGCGGCGCTAAAATGAATAAAACTCTTGAAAAAGGACTTTGTAAATTGAAAACCAAAGTGTATGAGACCTATGGAATGACGGAAACCATCACGCATATTGCGGCAAAGGAAATAGGTGAGGTGGCTTTTTCAGTATTACCTAATATAAAAATAGCTAAAGACGACAGAGATTGTCTGGTTATTAATGCACCTAAAATTTCAAGCGAAGCAATTGTTACTAATGATATAGTAGAATTGATCAATGAGAACCAATTTATTTTTTTAGGTCGAATTGACAACATCATAAACAGCGGAGGAATTAAATTAATTCCAGAGCAAATCGAGGAAAAATTAGCTACTATGATTCATTCCAGATTTTTTGTCACTGCAAAACAAGATCTTGTTTTAGGAGAAAAATTAGTATTGATTATTGAAGGGGAACAACAAATTATAGCTGAAACTGTTTTTGATGTTTTGGATAAGTATGAAAAACCAAAAGAGGTTTTGTTTGTTGCAAAATTCGCTGAAACACAAAACGGAAAAATAAAGCGAAAAGAAATTACAGAAAGTATTTAAATTGTTTTTAATAAAAAAACATCCGCCTAAACGAGGGCGCTGAAAAAGTCTTTTTCCGAATAAATCGATAAATAAAAAGAGGGTAAATCTTAGGATTTATCCTCTTTTTTGGTATGTTTAGTTCTAATTATAAGAGTTTTTTTAGATGTTACTACAACAGTAATCAACACATTTCAATGAACATTCTTTGTCTATGATTTAATTATTCCAAAGAATAATTTTTTGAAAAAGATCAATGATTTAATAGATTTTCCTTAATTTATGACAAATTGTTAAATAAATACTGCACCAATAATGGACGTATGGCAGAAAGTCCCGTTTGTATGTTAGAGTATTTGCTTCTTAAAACAATTTGTAGCGTTTCGGATGTTGATGTAGTGGAAGGTTTGCGTTACAACATGTTTTTTAAATATAAATCCAGAACCATTCCGGTTTAAACTGTACAGGTGAAATAGCAATTTTCACAGTCAATTTAAAAAGAATATTTAAATTAATATTAGAAAAATGCAATCTACCAGAGTTACTTAAAAGGACTCTAGTTAAGCCTAAAGTAGGTTTATTGAACCTCCATTAAAAAATCAATCATAAAAAAAGAAAAAACGCTTGTAACCGATTATATAAATCCTGTTACAAGCGTTTTTTTATTATCTGAAAAATGATTCTGATCAAAATTAGGAATGTTTTTTATTAAATTATTGCTGCATTTTAAAATAATAATCAGCTGAATTTTTCCCGCTTCCGTAGAATAAGAAAAATATGCAAGCTCCTAATATTAGCAATGCCAATAGTAAATTTTGAGAATGCATTGCTCCCATAAAATTTATTATAGTAGCACCTACCAATATGGGAAGTTGTGTTATTATAGCCCATCTTGTCAGTAAACCAAAAGCAATCATTATACCACCTACCATGTGTGCTGGAGCAATATAGTGGATAAGGAACATTCCGCCACCAATCCTGTCAATTGGAGATATTAGATCATTTAAATATTGGATGTTCGTTATAAAAGAGATTCCTTTCATAAACAAAAATACACCAAGTGTTATTCGTACCAAATCCACGGTTAAATAAGTGTGCGTATTCGCCCATTTGTTTAAATTTTTTACGCTATTCATAATACTATAGTTTTAAATATTTAGTACTAAGTTACTGAATTTTAATATAATAAATTATAATTGTTAAAGAAAACTAAACTTTGATTGTTTTTTTGTTTAAAAAAATAGAATTTCAGCTGTTGAGAATAAACCACTAATAATGCCGTCTTAATTTATAAGTGCAGCGTAAGTAAGTATATTAAATAATTAAAATGAATTTGGTTTAGATTTTCAGCACGTTATATCGCAAAGGGGCTAATGCTATAACTACCAATCCTTTGAATAAAGGCAATTATATATGTACAAAATAATAAATATAAGTTCCAGTAAATTAGGAGTTAAACTTGAATAATCCCTAAGTTAAATTTTTTATCAATAGGCGAGTGGTTAGCCGCTTCTATTCCCATAGAGATCCAAGTTCGGGTGTCTAAGGGATCAATAATAGCATCTGTCCATAATCGTGATGCGGCATAATAAGGCGAAACTTGCTCGTCATATCTGGCTTTTATTTTATCAAATAATTCTTTTTCTTTTATTTCATCTACGAGTTCTCCTTTTGCTTTAAGCGAAGAGGCTTCAATTTGAGCCAGCACTTTTGCAGCTTGGGTTCCGCCCATAACGGCTAATTCCGCACTTGGCCAGGCGAATATTAATCTTGGATCATACGCTTTTCCGCACATGGCATAATTTCCAGCACCATATGAATTTCCTACAATTACAGTGAATTTTGGTACAACGGAATTGGATACCGCATTTACCATTTTGGCACCGTCTTTTATAATTCCTCCATGTTCTGATTTAGATCCTACCATAAATCCAGTAACATCTTGAACAAAGATCAATGGGATTTTTTTCTGGTTGCAATTGGCAATAAAACGGGTGGCTTTATCTGCACTATCGGAGTAGATTACGCCACCAAACTGCATTTCACCATTTTTAGTTTTTACCACTTTTCGTTGGTTGGCAACAATTCCCACTGCCCAACCATCTATTCTGGCATAACCAGTGATAATAGTTTGGCCATAGCCGTCTTTATAAGCTTCAAATTCTGAATTGTCTACTAAACGATTGATGATTTCCATCATGTCATACTGCTCATTTCTGGCTTTTGGCAAAACACCGTAGATTTCTTTTTCGTCTAATGCTGGTTTTTGGGATTTAATTCGGCTGAAACCAGCTTTATCAAAATCACCTATTTTATCAACTATATTTTTTATTTTATCCAATGCATCTTTATCGTCTTTGGCTTTATAGTCGGTCACACCGGAAATTTCACAATGGGTAGTTGCTCCGCCCAGAGTTTCATTATCAATACTTTCGCCAATAGCAGCTTTGACAAGATAACTTCCTGCCAAGAAAATACTTCCTGTTTTTTCGACAATCAAAGCTTCGTCACTCATGATGGGTAAATAAGCTCCACCGGCGACGCAACTTCCCATTACAGCAGCAATTTGGGTAATTCCCATGCTGCTCATTTGGGCATTATTTCTAAAAATACGTCCAAAATGTTCTTTGTCCGGGAAAATTTCATCTTGCAAAGGCAAATATACTCCGGCGCTATCTACTAAATAAATAATTGGCAGTCGGTTTTCCATAGCAATTTCCTGTGCCCGTAAGTTTTTCTTGGCCGTTATAGGAAACCAGGCTCCCGCTTTTACGGTAGCATCATTGGCTACAACAATACATTGTTTGCCTCTGATGTACCCTATTTTTACCACGACACCACCTGATGGGCATCCACCGTGTTCTGCATACATTCCTTCACCAACAAATGCTCCAATTTCAATGCATTTCGCTTTTGGATCCAATAAATAATCAATACGTTCACGAGCGGTCATTTTGCCTTCACCATGTAATTTTTGAATGCGTTTTTCACCGCCGCCTAATTTAACTATGCTTAATTTTTGTCGCAATGCGGAAAGTAAAAGTTTATTGTGGTCTTCGTTTTTGTTGAAGTTTAAATCCATGATGAAAGAATGTTAAAAATAATTTTGGGCTAAAATACAAAATTCAACTAAATAAATTTTATTGGTTTAGAAAGAAAACGGAATATTTTTTTGATTTAAAAACAAAAAAACAGAAGTTACCTCCTGCTTTTTTATGAATTTAATAAAAAAAAGGTTATTTATGTTTGGATTCATTTACAAGTCTTTTTAAAATTGCCCATTGTTTGAGTGCATCACGAGCTTCAACGGCCGGATACCCTAGCATGGTTTTTCCTGCAGGAATATCTCCTGTTACACCGGAACCGGCACCTACAATCGCACCATCGCCTATGGTGGTGTGATCCTTTATAGAAGCGCTTCCGCCAATGATTACGCCATTTCCTAATGTTACAGAGCCTGCTAATCCACTGTTTCCAGCCATAATACAAAACTTACCTAGTTTGCTGTTATGCCCAATTTGGACTAGATTATCAATTTTACAGCCGTCACCTAAAATGGTTGAACTGAATTTGCCTCTGTCCACACAGGTATTAGCGCCAATTTCGACACTATTACCAATAATTACATTTCCAATTTGCGGAATTTTGACCAAACCTCTTTGTGGGTCAGGCCGAAAACCAAAACCATCCGCACCTATAGTCGCATTAGGATGCAAAATACAATCATTGCCAATGTGACATCGTTCTCTGATAACCGTTCCTGACCAGATTACTGTGTTTTTACCAATCGTACATTCATCTAGAATGGTCACATTAGGATATACAGTGGAGTTGTCTCCAATTATGACATTAGGTCCTATATAACAGCCAGCACCAATTCGGGCACCAGTGCAAATAGAGGCAGTTGGATCAATCACAGCACTGGGATGAATGTCAATAGTAAATACTGGTGTTGGTGGAGCAAATAGTTCTAGTACCTGAGACATCGCTAAATCAGCATTTTTAACTTTTATGAAAGCTCTATTTTCTCCGGGTTCTATAGCAATATCTTCATTGACAACTGCCGCACAAGCATTGGAAGTAAACCATAATTTTTCGTATTTTTTGTTTCCAATGAATGAAATTTCGGAAGCGGTAGCCATTTCTAATTGTTCAGGAGCAGTAATGTTTTGGGTAGTATTCCCTATAATTACGCCATTAAGAATCGCATTAATTTCTTGGATTGTATAAGATTTCATTCCGTGTAGATTGGATTTGGTTGTTTAATATTTTTCAAATAAAAGAATTTAGCGTTGAAATTCCTAATCTTACTAATTTCTTTAACAGGAATAAATGGAGTGGTTATATAAATTGTGAATACAATATTGTAATTGTTCCTTATCCTTTGGACATGAGGAAATGCTGATTGATTACAATAAATAGCAAACAACAGTTAGCGGTAGAGACTTTGTTGATTCAATGGTTGGGGTTAATTATAAAACAAATAGCCGGTACTTAATTATAAGTACCGGCTATTTTCTATTTATTTGACTCGGATAAATTATCTTTTCACAATCATTTTTCCATTGTTTTCTCCTTTAAATAAACCAAGTAGCGCTGTAGGTAATTGATCAAAACCTTCTACTATAGTTTCTGTAAACTTCAATTTTCCTTCATTGACCCATTTTGATAAGTGTGCAATTCCTTCTGGAAAGTCTTTTTGAAAATTATTGATAATAAAACCCTGCATTAATACACTTCGGGTTAATAACATGGGTTGGATTCGGGGTCCCATTGGTATTTCGGTGCTGTTGTATAGGGAAATTTGTCCACACAAAGCAATTCTGGAATGAAAATTCAGGTTTTCGATAACCGCATCAGAAATACTGCCACCTACATTGTCAAAATAAACATCCACACCGTTTGGACATAATTTAGCAATTGTGGATTTCATATTGGTATTTGTTTTGTAATTGACGACTTCGTCATAGCCAAATTCTTCTTTTAGCATTTTTACTTTTTCATCAGAACCGGCAATTCCTATTACACGAGCACCTTGGATTTTTGCAAGTTGGCCTACTACTATCCCAACGGCTCCTGCGGCTCCTGATACCACAACGGTTTCTCCCGCTTTTGGTTTTCCAATTTGCATTAGACCAAAATAAGCGGTAAGTCCTGTCATTCCCAGTATTCCTAAATAATATGTTAGGGATTCTACTGTTGATTCAATTTTTTGCAGGCCTTTTTCAGAGGCAATCATTTGTTCGCTCCAAGGCAAAGCGCCCAGAACAGTATCTCCTGTTTTGAAAAGATCGGATTTTGATTCTACTACAGTAGCCAAAACTCCGCCCTCTATAGGTTGGTCTAATTCAAATTGAGGTACATACGATTTTCCTTCATTCATTCGACCGCGCATATAGGGATCTACGGAATAATACAATCCTTTTAAAAGGACTTCTCCTTTTTTTAGATCGTTTAATTCTATATTTTCAGATCTAAAATCATTCAATGTTGGAATTCCATTAGGTCTTGATGCTAATACGATTTGTTTCGTTTTCATTTTTTTTTGTTTAATAAAAACTCTATTAGCCATTAGCTAATGAAGTTTTGTTTCCTGTTTTCTTTTTTAAAACTAATTTATAGTTTGGTTCTGAAATCATTTATGATTCCCCCTTTTGCAAGTACGTTAATTTGACGATCACTTAAACTGTGTTTGGTTTCAAATTCTAAAGTGCTTCCGTCCCCTTTTTCGATCACTACTTTTATATTATTTCTATTGACAACATCTTCACGGAGGTTTTTAAAACGGATCAAATCTCCCTGTTCCATTTTGTCATAATCAGAAACGTTTATAAATTCTAAAGGCACAATTCCAAAATTGACTAAATTTTGCCAAGCAATACGGGCATAACTTTGGGCAATAACAGCCACTTGTCCCAAATATTTAGGAGCAAGAGCGGCATGTTCCCGACTGGAACCTTGGGCATAATTTTCTTTTGCAATAACGATATGTCCACCAAATTCTTTTTTAGATTTCATGGCTCGGTCATAAAAACTAGGATCGATCACACTAAAAGCATATTTACTGATTTCAGGAATATTACTTCTTAAGGGAAGTACATCGGCTCCAGCTTTCAAAATTTCATCTGTAGATACATTATCGCCCATTTTTAATAAAATAGGAATTCGATAGTCTTGTTGTAAAGCTTCAATTTCAGGAATCGATTTGATATTTGGACCTTTATGTAATTCAACTCCTGATCCATCTTTTAGGGGAGCCACGAGCATATCAGTATTGATAATTTCTACTTCAGGATTCTCAAATTTAGGATATTTCATGCCATAGATTTTTTCCATATCTCTAGGATCTGTGATTTTTCCTGTCAGGGCAGATGAAGCAGCCGTTTCGGGACTACACAAATAAACCTGATCATCTTCTGTTCCAGAACGACTTGGGAAATTTCGAGGCATGGTTCTTAAACTGATTGTTCCGGTAGCGGGAGCTTGCCCCATTCCTATACAACCCATACAACCTGATTGATGAAAACGAGCACCAGCAGTAATCAAATTTGCAAAAGTAAAATTCTTTAGCATGTTTTGAATTGTTTGTCTCGAAGTAGGATTGACATCAAATGAAACTGCACTGTTGATTGTTTTGTCTTTTACGATCACTCCGGCAATCCAAAAATCTCGTAATCCAGGATTTGCAGAAGAGCCTATTACGACTTGACCAATTTCTTTTCCGGCAACTTCGCTCACAGGAACTACATTTCCAGGACTTGTAGGCAGGGCAATCAAAGGAACTAAATCGCCCAAATTGATTGCTGCATATTCATCATAAGTTGCTCCTGAATCGGCAATTAATTCCGTCCAGTCAGATTCCCGATTTTGGGAAATTAAAAACCGTTTGGTTTCATCATCACTGGGGAATACAGTTGTTGTAGCACCTAATTCAGCACCCATATTGGCAATTACATGGCGGTCCATCACGCTCAGATTTTTCAATCCTTCACCATAATATTCTATAATTTTTCCCACTCCGCCTTTTACATCATAGCGTCTTAGCATTTCTAGAATGACATCTTTGGCACTAACCCAATCGGGTAGTTTACCGCTGAGTTCTACACCCATTACTTTTGGCATTTTGACAAAATAAGGTTGACCTGCAATTGCAGCTGCAACATCTAAACCACCGGTTCCAATGGCCAGCATGCCCAAAGACCCTGCAGCACAAGAATGACTATCGGACCCAACGAGTGTTTTTCCGGGTTTGCCAAAACGTTCCATGTGCACCGGATGACTTACGCCATTTCCGGGACGACTGTACCAAAGACCAAATCTTTGTGACGCCGAAAGTAAAAATAAATGGTCATCGGCATTTTTAGAATCCGTTTGTAAAAGATTGTGATCCACATATTGAACCGCAACTTCTGTTTTGGCTTTTTTTAGACCCATGGCTTCTAATTCTAATTGGACTAATGTTCCAGTTGCATCTTGTAATAATGCCTGATCTATCCGGATTCCAATTTCTTGACCCGCAATCATTTCACCATGTAAAAGATGCGATTGGATTAATTTTTGACTAACGTTTAATTTTGACATATTTTGTACTTTTAGATGCTTTTCTTAAATGTAAAAATCGAGATATTGTCTTATTCTAGAAAGGATCGGATAATCCACTCACACGGATTAATTTTTTATTTACAAATTCATGAATTCCAATTTCAGAGAGTTCTCTACCGTAACCAGAACCTTTGGTTCCTCCAAAAGGTAAATCGGCTTGTGTCCAAGTTGGGTGATTGATAAATACCATTCCAGAATCAATCTGATCAGCAAGTCGTTTTCCACGTTCAATATCTTTAGTAAATATGGATCCTCCTAAACCAAAATCAGAATCATTCGCCAAGGCAATTGCAGCAGCTTCGTCTTTTACTCTGTAAAAAGAGGAAACTGGTCCGAATAATTCTTCGTGATATGCTGGAATTTCAGGATTTAGATCCGTTAGAATGGTAGGTTCCATAAAGGCTCCCGGACCATCAACTCTTTTTCCTCCAAGTAAAACGGTAGCTCCGGCAGCAACTGATCTTTCCACTTGATCTACTAAGTGTAATAAAGCTTCTTCACTACTCAATGGACCTAATTCTGTATTTGAATCCATTGGATCTCCTACTTTTAATTTAGCTAGTTTAGCTGTGTACTTTTCGATAAATTCATCAGCAATAGCTTCTATAGCAATAATTCTTTTGGAAGCAATACAACTTTGTCCATTATTGTTCATTCTACCTACTACGGCCCATTCTACAGTTTTATCAATATCGGCATCTTCTAAAACGATTAAGGCATCATTACCTCCTAATTCTAAAACTGATTTCTTAAGGTTTTTACCAGCTTCTGCAGCTAAACTTGCACCAGCGGCTTCACTACCGGTAAGTGAAACACCTTTGATTCTTTTGTCAGAAACAATGGCTGAAGCTCTTTTTCCTGAGATTAACAAATTAGTGTATAATCCAATTGGAGCTTGCGCTTCTTTAAATAAATCTTGAATTGCAATTGCACATTGAGGAACCATAGAAGCGTGTTTTACTAAGATAGTATTTCCTACCATGATGTTTGGCGCAATGAAACGAGCTACCTGATAAAAAGGGAAATTCCACGGTTGAACACCCAGTAAAACGCCTATTGGGCTTGATCTGATAATGGCTTCGCCAAGTTCAGGCTCTAATTTTTTATCGACTAAAAAGGCTTCGCCATTTTGAGCATAATAATCTAATATATTAGCACTTAATTCAATTTCACCTTCTGCCTGTGAAAATATTTTTCCCATTTCGAGTGTAATCAAAGTAGCCAAAGCTGTTTTCTTCTTTCTCATTAAAGAAGCTACTTTGTTTAAAACAGCCGCTCTTTCAGAATATGATGTTTTTTTCCAATCTTGGAAGGTATTGGCAGCTTGTACAATGGCATCATCTACTTGCTTGTCGGTCATTTCATCAAATGATTTCAAAACTTTGTTTGTTGCGGGATTCGTTGTTTGTATGGCCATAATTCTAATATTTAAAGAAGATTAATTTTTGGCTTCTGCCAAAAATAATTTATAATGTAAAACAGATGGTTTTAGCATGTATAATTCAATAATTGGTTAGGAAATTTTTACGAAGTAGATTGGTTTTTTTGAAAAAAATAAAATTGTTCTAGTTTGTAATAACAATTATTGAATAACAAAGATAAAAATATTATGAGGAATAAGACTTACATAATTCCCACATTAACTTTTTTTTATGCGTAAAGTAAACACATCTAAAAGCCTTCTTTTTAGATGTTGTTTCTTTTCGTCTTCCTTTTTTTACATTTGGATGGATGGTGCTAATTTTTACTTTTTTTAATTAAAACAAGACAAGAAACAGTAACTATAGCGGTTTAGATTAATACAATAGGATATTTTTTAAATTAATTTTTCTTCATAATAGTGTTACTTTCAAAACAGAAAAAAATTAGCATTGAAAATGGGATGCAATTGTGGGTCGTGAATAATTACTAAGCAGAAAATAATACCGTTTTCTAATGGCTTTAGAAAAAAAGGTAAAGAGTAGTATGATGCCTTAAGTAACATGATAAAATGTTGCCGTTAAAAAAGGGGTTTATCTATAAAAAAAATCCCACCGACTTTAAAGCCGGTAGGATCTGTTTTATTTTAACTAAATGGTATTTTATTCCTCTTCCTTTTGTCCCATCATCATTAGATAAGCTTTCAGGAACTCATCAATTTCTCCATTCATAACGCCGTCAACGTTGCTGGTTTCATAACCGGTGCGAACATCTTTGACTAACTTATAAGGTTGCATGACATAATTTCTGATTTGGGAACCCCATTCTATTTTCATTTTACCAGCTTCAATATCAGCGCGTTGTGCCTGTTTCTTTTTTAACTCAATTTCGTACAATTGAGAGCGTAACATCTGCATGGCACGCTGTCTGTTGTCTTGCTGCGATCGCGTTTCGGAACATTGTATTTGAATTCCGGTAGGTTTATGAAACAATTGTACTTTAGTTTCCACCTTATTTACATTTTGTCCACCAGCTCCGCTGGATCGCGAAGTCGTGATCTCAATGTCAGCAGGATTGATGTCAATTTCGATGCTATCATCTACCAGTGGATACACGTAAACGGATGCAAATGAGGTATGACGTTTGGCATTGCTGTCAAAAGGAGAAATTCGTACCAGTCGATGCACGCCGTTTTCGCCTTTTAAATATCCAAAAGAATAATCGCCTTCAAATTCGAGTGTTACGGTCTTGATACCGGCAGCTTCTCCTTTCTGGAAATTCAGTTCTTTGATTTTGTAACCGTATTTTTCGCCCCACATCATGTACATGCGCATGAGCATTTCGGCCCAATCACAACTTTCGGTTCCACCGGCACCAGCAGTAATTTGTACCACAGCACTCAAAGTATCCCCTTCGTCCGAGAGCATGTTCTTGAATTCAATGGCTTCAATATGCGCTTGAGTGGCGTAGTAATGTTCGTCTAATTCTTCTCCGGTAAGTTCACCTTCTTTGTAAAAATCATAGGCAAGTTGCAATTCATCCGTCATTTCGACTGCTTTATTGTAATCTTCAATCCACTTTTTCTTATTTCGGAGATTTTTTACAATGATCTCAGCTTCTTTTGGATTGTTCCAAAAATCAGGGGCAAAGGTTTTTTCTTCTTCGTTTGAGATCTCAATTAGCTTGGCATCAACGTCAAAGATACCTCCTCAACGCACCAAGGCGCTCTACAATACCTTTAATTTGTTCGGTAGTTGTCATAAAATTATATTAATTTGGTTGGTCTGTTTTCAATAATTTATCAAAATTGCTGCCGTGTACTACAATTAGTGTAGTTTTAACGGAACTAGTTGGAATTAATAAACGGTATTGTGTAAATTTGTGGCACAAAAATAGAAAAATTTTACGAAGGGACAATTCGCGAATTGTCCGTACTGAAAATAAAAATAAATATGGAAATAAATTTAGTTAGCGACACAATCACGAAACCTTCACGTGAAATGCTGGTTCATATGTTAAATGCTGAAGTAGGCGATGATGTTTACAAACAAGATCCTACAGTTATAGCCCTAGAAGCCAGAGTTGCTGAGATGTTTGGTATGGAAGCGGGTCTTTTTTTTCCCTCAGGAACGATGGCCAATCAAACAGCGATAAAATTGCATACCCAACCCGGAGAACAATTAATTGCTGACAAATATGCACATGTATACCATTATGAAGGCGGCGGTGTTTCCTTCAATAGTGGCGTTTCTTGTTGCTTATTAGACGGAAACCGCGGAATGATAACTGCAGAGCAAGTGGCTGGAGCCATCAATGATCCGGAGTTTTACCACAGTCCTTTAACAAGTTTAGTTTGTGTAGAAAACACCACTAATAAAGGTGGCGGCGCTTGCTATGAACTGGAAGATTTGCAAAAAATAAAAAAGGTTTGTGATGCTAATAATTTGAAATTTCACCTGGATGGCGCCCGAATCTGGAATGCTTTGGTAGCCAAAAATCAAGATCCAAAAGCATTTGGGGAATTATTTGATACCATTTCGGTTTGTTTGTCTAAAGGTTTGGGAGCACCAATTGGTTCGGTGTTGTTAGCGGACAAAGCCACGATTCACAGAGCATTGCGAATTCGAAAAATATTAGGTGGCGGAATGCGTCAGGTAGGCTATTTGGCAGCAGCCGGAATTTATGCCTTGGACAATAATATAGAACGCCTTGCTGAAGATCATAGGCGAGCGAAAGAAATTGCCGAAGTTTTGAAAAAGGTAAGCTGGGTTGCATCAGTAGAGCCGGTTGAAACTAATATTTTGATTTTCTCGTTGGTTCCAAATTGTATCGAAAAGAATTTAATTGAATTGTTAAAGCAAAAAAATATTTTAATCAGTTCCATGGGGCATGGAAAACTGCGAATAGTCACGCATCTTGATTATAAGGAAGTTATGCATACCTATGTATTGGAAACCTTGCAGAAGTTAGTATAGTTCTTCTTGGAGAATTTGTTTAAAGTTTAAGGTTTAAAGTTTTTATCGTGATCAAAAAACGTTAAACCTTAAACTTTAAACTTTTTTATTTAAACAAATCTTCCATTCCGGGAATCATTGGCATATCCATTTTAGTAACGACATCCAGTTCGCTCTGATTGACATTTGTCGCTTTTTCGATTGCTTTATTCAATACTAAAATCAAATAATCTTCCAGTTGCTCTTTATCTGCTAATAGAGTGTCGTCAATAATAATTGATTTTAGGGTTCTGTTGGCAGTCAAAGTAACTTTCAATAAACCATCAGTGCTTTGTTCGTCTATAAGAACAGTATCTAAACGTTTTTTTGTGTCTTCTATCTTTTGTTGGGTCTCTTTAAGTTTGCCCATCATTCCCATTAAATCCATGTTTTAATTTTTTAAATTAATTTGATTTACAAAATTACTATATTGCATAGTTATAATCAATAAAATATTCATGAAAAATAAACTCGTCTTAAGTTGTCTTTGTGTTATTTTTGCACCATCAATTACTAATATAAAAGCGCAACAAATGTCAAAAAATATTCCTTCTCCCGTAGCTAAAATAATTCCAAAAACTTTAGAAAAACACAACCAAAAACGGGTAGATAATTATTTCTGGTTAAACGAGAGAGAGAACCTGGAAGTGATTGATTATTTGAATCAAGAAAATACGTATTATGAAGCCATGACTGTGGATACAAAAGGGTTTCAGAAAGAATTATACGAAGAAATGAAAGCCCGCATCAAGGAAGACGATCAATCGGTTCCTTACTTATACAATGGTTACTATTATATCACGCGTTTTGAAACCGGAAAGGATTATCCCATTTATTCCAGAAAAAAAGGAAGTCTTACCGCTACTGAGGAAATTTTATTCAACTGTAATGACTTAGCCAAAGACCATTCTTACTTTCAATTGGGTGGTTTGAGCGTGAGTCCGGACAATAAATTTGCGAGTTTTGGTATTGATACCGTTGGAAGACGTATTTATACGATACAAATCAAAAACTTAGAGACGGAAGAAATTCTTTCGGATAAGATTGAAAATGCTACTGGAAGTTCTGTTTGGGCCAATGATAATAAAACGATATTTTACACCAGACAAGATAAAGTTACCTTGCGGTCTGATAAAGTTTTTAAACATAAATTAGCCACAGATTCAGCTACTGATATATTAGTTTTTAATGAAAAAGACGATACGTTCAATGTTTCTGTAGGCAAAGAAAAATCAAAAAAATATATTGTAATAGGCTCCGGAAGTACCTTAACAACCGAGTACAGAATTTTAAATTCAGATACTCCAGATGGAGAGTTTGTGGTTTTTCAACCAAGGGTTCGCGGCTTAGAATACAGTATTTCTCATTTTGGAGATTCTTTTTATATCATGACCAATAAGGACAAAGCAACTAACTTCAAGTTGATGAAAACCCCTGAAAACGCTACTGCAAAAGAAAATTGGAAAGATGTCATTGCGCATCGAAAAGACGTTTTACTGGAAGATATCGAAATTTTTAGAAACTATTTAGTTGTAGAAGAACGTTCCAATGGTTTGAACCACATTCGTATTATGCCTTGGAGTGGAGAAGGAGAATATTATTTGCCTTTTGGAAGCGAAACGTATAGCGCATATACGACAACAAATGTGGATTTTGATACTGATATTTTGCGTTACAGTTACCAATCATTGGCAACGCCATCTTCAGTTATTGACTTTAATATGAAAACCAAAGAGAAAGAAATCAAGAAAGAGCAACAGGTTCTTGGGGGCAAATTTGATAAAAATAATTATATCGAAGAGCGTGTTTGGGCCACAGCAACAGATGGTACCAAAGTACCCATTTCTATGGTGTACAAAAAGGGGTTGAAAAAAGATGGGAATAATCCGGTATTGCTTTATGCCTACGGTTCATACGGCGTTACCATGGATGCTTATTTTTCATCTACGCGTTTGTCAATTTTGGATCGAGGATTTGTATTTGCCATAGCACACATTCGCGGTGGTGAAGATTTAGGAAGACAATGGTATGAAGACGGAAAATTATTGAAAAAGAAAAACACCTTCACTGATTTTATTGATTGTTCTAAGTTTTTGATTCAGGAAAAATATACTTCACCAAAACATTTATATGCCGAGGGCGGTTCAGCAGGTGGATTATTAATGGGAGCAGTTGTCAATATGGCGCCGGAATTGTACAACGGAGTAATTGCGCAGGTTCCTTTTGTAGATGTTATCACCACGATGCTTGATGACACGATTCCGCTGACAACAGGAGAATATGATGAATGGGGCAATCCAAACGAGAAAAAATATTATGATTATATGGCATCCTACTCTCCTTATGACAACGTAAAAGCTCAAAACTATCCTAATATGTTCGTTTCTACCGGACTTCATGATTCACAAGTACAATATTGGGAGCCTGCCAAGTGGGTTGCAAAGCTCCGTACTCAAAAAACAAATGATACCGTTTTATATCTTAATACGAATATGGATGCGGGTCACGGCGGTGCTTCAGGTCGGTTTGAAGCCTTAAAGGAATTAGCAAAGGAATATAGTTTTTTATTAGATTTAGAAAAAATTAAAAACTAGATAGCTTTTTTTTGTTAAATTTGTAACTTTCGAGGTGTAATTAGAAATTGCTGCAACTAACTATTTTTTTATGAAAAAAAAAGTAAACGCTTACAATAATGTCTTAGAACTTATAGGTAATACTCCTCTTATTAAGTTAAATAAAGTCACTGAAGAGTTAGAAGGTGCTTTTTATGCAAAAGTAGAAGCTTTTAATCCGGGACATTCCTCCAAAGACAGAATAGCATTGCACATAATTGAAGAAGCTGAAAAGAGAGGCGTTTTATCTCCTGGTGATACTATAATTGAAACAACATCCGGCAATACGGGTTTTAGTTTAGCAATGGTGAGTATTATAAAAGGATATAGCTGTATTCTGGCTGTTAGTTCTAAATCATCTAAAGACAAAATAGACATGCTTCGCAGCTTAGGCGCTAAAGTGTATGTTTGTCCGGCGCATGTTTCTGCTGATGATAAACGTTCGTATTACAATGTTGCCAAACGTTTGCATGAAGAAACAAAAGGCTCGGTGTATATCAACCAATATTTCAATCAGTTGAATGTTGATGCGCATTATAAGTCTACCGGTCCGGAAATTTGGAAGCAAACAAATGGAGCAATCACACACTTAATTGCTTGTAGTGGAACAGGAGGAACTATTTCCGGTACTGCAAAATACTTAAAAGAACAAAATCCAAACATTAGAATTCTTGGAGTCGATGCTTTTGGATCCGTATTAAAAAAGTACCATGAAACTGGAGAATTCGATAATGATGAAATTTATCCGTACCGAATAGAAGGTTTAGGGAAGAACTTAATTCCATCAGCAACGGATTTTGATATTATTGATAAATTCATGAAAGTAACTGACGAAGAAAGTGCTCATGCGGCTCGAGAAATCACAAGGAAAGAAGGTTTATTTGTAGGATATACTTCAGGAGCTGTTTTGCAAGCCATCAAGCAATATGCTGATGAAGGCGAGTTTGATGTTAACAGTGTTGTTATTGCCATATTTCCAGATCACGGTTCTCGTTATATGAGTAAAGTATTTAGTGATGATTGGATGCATGAACAAGGTTTCTTTGACAGTATAAACCAAGAAGAAGTTCAAAAAATAGAAATGATAAAATAAGTTGAAATTATAAATAAAAAGTCCCATTAGCTTTTGCAAATGGGACTTTTTTATTGATCATATAAGGAAGAATACTTTTTTGGTTAATCCAATAATTCAGGAGTACTAAGTATTAATTCGATTTTTTTAATAGTGATCGTGATCTGGCTCATTTGTAATTCTATGTTTCTAAAAAAGAGACTAATATCTCTGTTGACCCAACTTTCAGAAATAACTCTTGCTCCTAAACTAATTCTTAAAATAGCACTTTCAATTTCAGTAGTATATTTTACATTAACTGCTTGACCAATATGGCATTTTTGGGCAGCAAGCCGAATGATTTCTAATGAAGAACCTTCAAACTGATCCGATAAATCAGTATTTAATAACGTATATAATTTTTTTACGTTATCAACAGATAAAACTTCATTATCTTTAAAAATAAAGAAAGGAAAAATGGTACGGATATTTCGTATTCCAAATTCTTTACTGCTGTAACTCTTCGTTTTTGTTTCATCACCATAAATAGGCTGTAAAAAAGTGGCTTCTTTTATGGAATCATCAACAAAATTGCAAAACATCTCAATACCCATATTTCGATATAAAACAGGTGTTTTGTAGTATCTGTCCATTTCAACTACGGCCGCATTCCAGCGCATATAGGAACCATAGTTATACCCATCGGATAATTCATTGGAACAAAACCAAGAAGCCGGCCAATCAGAATGATTGTAATATTGGGTTAAACCTTTGGGTAATGTGTTTTTTACAGAATGTATTAATTTGTTGACACTTTTAGGTAAAATTAATGCACCGCAGTATGGAGGGCCCGTGAAAAATTTACTTCCTGTTATAGTAACAATATACCCTTTGTTTAAATAATTTTGTATGTCTTTTGGATCTAATCTAAGCTGTGAGCCGTCTACAATAATCTGAATTGATAAATTTTCAAGTGTATTTAGTTTTTTTATAAATTCGTCACTGGGAGATTGATACCCTAATTTTGATTGGTCCATAGTATGTAACACTATGTGCCTGCCTTGATTTTTGGTCTTGATAACGGCATCAAATACTTCCTTATCTAATTGAGCAGAAGATTTTGATGCGCCATTTTCATCTCGAAAAGGGATTTTAATTAAATCAACCTCTCTAAAGCCTTCAATTTTAGTATCTTTTTTAATTGGATAATTTAGTGCAGTAGTGTTTTCAAAGTGGCATCCCTTTAAGGCGGCAGCAACGCCACTACCAGTTTCATCAGAGGCCACCAAAATGTGTGTAATTTCTTTGTCGGAAATAATTTGTGTTATAGCTGCTATTTGCAGCGACGAATCGGTACCTGATGGAGAAAAAATTATTTCACATTCCTCATTTAATTTAAATATTTTTCTAAGGTTATTTTTTAGTAATTCAGAAAACTCGGTAGTAGTATTTTTAAAACTGTTTTTCAAGCTGTTTCTAATTAATATACTTCTCACTTTATCGGTTTTATCAAAAGCAAAATTTGAAACGCTGGACGCCGTAGATGAGGCAAAAGTAAATGCATCAGGTCTTGGGAATGGGCGACATCCGTATTTGTTTAGCAAATGAATTTCGTCGATATTCAATCTAAGATCTCCTCCAGACATTAATAAGTATTCGGTGGGTTTTGCTAGATTTTCAACAATAGGTTTCCAAGATTCTTTGAGTTCAGTATTTAAATTTTTTAAACCATGGAAAGATTGTAGCTCTTCGTTTATTAATGAAGATTCTGTATTTAAGTAGGTATCATTTTTGATTAAATTAATTAAAACATAATCAAGATCTTCTAATTTTTCTTTATCATCTTTAGGTAGTAAATTATAAAATATTCGAATCACTTCAAGTGCAGCGATATCGCATAAAACAGCCTCTTTTTTTTCGTTATTCAACGCTTTGTACCATAACTGCCATTCAATACCATATCTTAAATAAACTAGAGCTAAAATAGGTTTGTTCAAAAAGGACGAGCCAATTATAATCGATTTATTGGGTATAATTTTGAAAATAGTAGGCTCACTAGTTGAGGTGATTATATTGATGTTATTTATCTTTGGTACAGTATTAAACCTTTTTAAAATACGCACTAAATAGTTTACATTTTCTTTTTCAAATAAACTGGTTCTTTTATATTGATTTTCAATTAGAATGTTGTTTGTCATATATGTTATAATTTAAAACGTTCCTTAGAACGATATTCTGTATTAGGAATATTTAGTTAATTCACTACACGCATTCAATCAGGGACTACATTCTGCTGAAAATTGTCACAAAAAATAATTTTCCCTTTTATTCTTAATATTCAATGATGGTGCTCTATTTTTAAATAATTATGCTCTCACTTGCTGGCTGTTTCGCTTGTTTTTTGGGCGTCGCATTTATCAAAAAGTAGGCAAATATAAGAAACTTGATATCAGGAAAAAAAATATTAAAAATACTCGTTTGCTAAATCTCTTCGTGTTAATTGTAGACCGTGAATTAAACTTATATTCACTAAATAATGGAACTTGTATTTTTTAATTAAATATTGTATTTTTTTATTTTTGATTTATTATTTGAGCACCTGATAAAAAAGGATATGGGACACTCCAGAGAATATTTAAAACAATAAATGACCGAGGCTTAATTTTAAAGTCATACATTTTCAGGCAAAAAAACTCCAGCCGAAGCTAGAGTTTTAGTTATTGTAGAAATTAAGTTTATGCTTCTTCCATAGTATGATACACGTTCATGACATCATCGTCTTCTTCCATTTTTTCAATTAATTTTTCTACATCGGCCATTTCAGCTTCCGATAGTTTTTTAGTAATTTGGGGGATTCTTTCAAATCCGGAAGAAAGAATTTCCAGTCCTCTGTTTTCTAATTCTTTTTGAATGGTTCCAAAACTTCCAAAGGGCGCATATATTAAAATACCATCTTCGTCTTCAAAAACTTCTTCAGCACCAAAATCGATTAACTCTAACTCTAGTTCTTCAGGATCAATTCCGTTTGCCGGGATTCTAAAATTACAGGTGTGATCAAACATAAATTCAACTGAACCTTGTGTTCCCAATGTGCCATTGCATTTGTTAAAATAACTCCTAACATTAGCCACCGTTCTGTTATTATTATCAGTAGCAGTTTCAACCAGAATGGCAATACCATGGGGTGCATATCCTTCAAATAAAACTTCTTTATAATTGGCCGTGTCTTTATCGGTTGCTTTTTTAATGGCGCGTTCCACATTTTCTTTTGGCATATTCACTGCCTTAGAGTTCTGGATCACTGCTCGTAATCTGGAATTGGCATCAGGATTTGGTCCGCCTTCTTTTACGGCCATTACAATATCTTTTCCTATTCTGGTAAATGCTTTGGCCATTGCTGACCAACGTTTCATTTTTCTTCCTTTTCTAAACTCAAACGCTCTTCCCATTTCTATTTCTTATTTTGAACTGCAAAAATACAGTTATTCTAAACTTTATCCAATGATTTTATTTCTTGTAAAAAGGTAATTTTACCACTTTGGCAGGGACGTCATTTTTACGGATTCGGATAAAGATATCGCTTTCCAAAGCACTGTTTTCTGAAGTTACATACCCCATTCCTATTCCTTTATTCATTGAAGGTGACATCGTTCCCGAAGTTACAATTCCGATTACATTTCCTGTTGCATCTACAATTTCGTAATCGTGTCTTGGCACCGCACGTTCCTGCATTTCAAAAGCAACCAGTTTTTTAGAAACACCCGCTTCTTTTTGTTTTTTCAGATTTTCTGAATTCGTGAATTCTTTTGTGAACTTTGTAATCCATCCCAAACCAGCTTCAAGTGGCGAAGTCGTGTCATTAATGTCATTTCCGTACAAACAGAAACCCATTTCCAATCGCAACGTGTCACGAGCTGCAAGACCAATTGGCTTGATGCCAAAAGCTGCACCTGCTTCAAAAACTTTAGTCCAAATTTGTTCTACTTCTGAATTTTTGCAATAAATTTCAAAACCTCCAGAACCAGTATATCCTGTAGCCGAAATAATTACATCTTTGATACCCGCAAATTCACCCACTTCAAAATGGTAATACGGAATCGCAGATAAATCTTTTGAAGTCAACGATTGCATTGCTTCAACCGCTTTTGGCCCTTGAATTGCCAATAATGAATAATCATCCGAAAGGTTTTTCATCTCCACACCCAAATCATTTTGAGCCGAAATCCAATCCCAATCTTTCTCAATATTCGACGCATTTACTACTAATAAATACTGCTCATCTTTCATTTTATAAACAAGCAAATCATCTACAATTCCACCATCATTATTTGGTAAACAAGAATATTGCGCTTTTCCGATAGTCAAAGTCGAAGCGTCATTTGTAGTCACTTTCTGAATCAAAGCCAATGCATTTGGACCCGTAAGCAGGAATTCACCCATGTGAGAAACGTCAAAAACACCCACGGCATTGCGCACCGTTTCATGTTCCGCATTCACTCCTTCATATAAAATGGGCATATTGTATCCGGCAAACGGTAGCATTTTTGCTCCCAAACTCTCGTGTATGTGCGTAAGCGCAGTATTTTTCATTGTGTTTTTCTATAAAATTTAATTTTGCTAATTTATTGATTTTATTTCGGGTGACAAAGGCAGAGCGAAGCAAAGTTTAAAGTTTCAAACGTTTTCGGAACAACACGTACCATATCATTTATCATAAGTTTTTTTAGGAGCTATTTCCTGCTTTTCACTGCAATCTTATTATTCGCCAAAAAAGGCGTATAATAAGGATTTCCGTTATAATCAGGGCTAGGTAATTTCGATTAAATTGACGAATTTGTTTCCTATTAAATTCGTAATTTTAAACAAATAAATTTCCATGACGAATCCTATTTATATTGACCAAAAAGAAATTCTAAAACGCCTCAAACAACCAGATAAACATACCCACAAAGGTATTCAAGGACACGCTTTAATCATTGGCGGAAGTTACGGCAAAATAGGAGCAGTGAGCTTATCCTCTAAAGCGGCTTTGAAAACCGGCTGCGGATTAGTTACCGTTTTCATTCCAAAATGTGGGTATGATATTTTACAAATTTCAATCCCAGAAGTCATGGTTTTAACTGACAATCAGGAGAAATCAATTTCCAATATTACTTTCGACATTACACCACAAGCCATCGGAATTGGTCCTGGATTGGGTCAGGCCGTAGAAACCCAAAATGCGCTGCATCAGTTTTTAAAAACAAATAAAACGCCTTTAGTGATCGATGCCGATGCACTGAATATTTTATCCCAAAACAAAGAATGGTTTTCTTTAGTACCGCCCAAAACAATCTTAACGCCACATCCCAAAGAACTGGAACGATTAATTGGAAAATGGCATTTCGAAGAAGAAAAAATGAATAAAGCAATCTCTTTCTCCAAACAACACGAAATTATAATCGTTATGAAAGGCGCACCCACCCGAATCATTGATGGTAAAACTTTCTACGAAAATACCACCGGAAATGCTGCGCTTGCAACCGCTGGAACGGGTGATGTTTTGACGGGAATGATTACAAGTCTCTTGGCACAAGCCTATGAACCCATTAGTGCCGCAATTCTTGGCGTGTATCTTCACGGATTAACCGCGGATATTGCCTTGCCAGAAACGGGCTATCAATCTTTTATCGCTTCAGATGTAATTGCGAATATTGGAAAAGCTTTTTTGAGTATAGAAAACTTGGAGTAGTATTTTGTCTTTTACCATTTCATTTTATTTCTTTTCCTTTTGTCATTCCGACGAGGGAGGAATATCATTGTAGTTTCCGGTAATTTTTTTATGAATAGCTAATTTATTCAACTTATTATTGATACAAGTTAGCAATAAAAAATATTCTTGATAAGGTTAATTTTTCGTCAGACGGACAGATTGTTAGCAATCATTTTACAAAATAGACACGAAATTCTTCTCACTTATTTGTAAGTTTGTATCCAAGCAAAATTGCTTTATCCAATTTGATTATGGAAAAAACACCCCATCTTAGAACCGTAAATGTTACACGATACATCGCTCCTTTGCGGGAAGGCGGCTCTTTGCCTGCGCTCGCTGAAGCCGATGACGATTTTAAATATGTACTGAAATTCAAAGGTGCCGGACATGGCGTAAAAGCCTTAATTGCCGAATTAATCGGTGGAGAAATTGCTCGTGTATTAAACTTGAAAATGCCGGAACTCGTTTTTGCAAATCTCGGCGAAGCTTTTGGCCGCAGTGAAGCCGACGAAGAAATTCAGGACTTGCTTCAAGGGAGTCAGGGTCTGAATTTAGCTTTGCATTATTTATCGGGAGCCATAAATTTTGATCCTGTTGTCACGTTGGTTAACCCAAAACTAGCTTCCCAAATTGTTTGGTTAGATGCTTTTATCACCAATGTGGACAGAACCTTTAGAAACACCAATATGTTGATCTGGCATAAAGAATTATGGCTTATTGATCACGGCGCAAGTCTTTATTTTCATCATTCGTGGACCAATTGGGAAAAGCAAGCACAAAGTCCTTTTGCACTGATTAAAGACCATGTTTTGTTGCCTCAGGCTTCTTTATTAATAGAAACGGATTTAGCATTCAAAAAAATAATGACAGACGATGTATTGCAAAATATCGTGAATCTGATTCCGGAAGTATGGCTCCATTGGGAAGATACCGATGAAACTCCGGATGCAATTCGGGAAGTCTATTTTCAGTTTTTAATAACACGTTTGAACCATTCCGAAATTTTTATAAACGAAGCACAAAATGCAAGAAAAGCACTTATATGAGTATGCCGTAATCCGAGTTGTGCCTAGGGTAGAACGCGAAGAATTCCTCAATGTGGGTATTATTCTGTTTTGTAAAAAAGCAAAATTCATCAAGGTTTTGTATGCAGTAAATGAATCCAAACTCCAAGTTTTTTCGGATGATTTGGATATAGAACAATTGCATTTAAATATACAGGCATTTGCCAAAGTAGCGCATGGCGAAAAATCAGGAGGACCAATAGGACAATTTGATATTCCGTCGCGTTTCCGTTGGTTGACAGCACTTCGCAGTTCCGCCATTCAAACCTCAAGACCACATCCAGGATTGTGTGATGATTTGGAACAAACAACCCAGCGTTTATTTGAAGAAATGATATTGTAAATGAATTTTAAAACTATTGTGTAAAGTCATTTTGCAATCAAAAATACTTTTAGCCAATTTACAATAGTAATATTTAAAGTTACAATTGTCCGAAAAACATACCAAGGTTTTTTTGCCACAGATTCACAGATTTATATATTTTGTTATAAATATTTTTTTACTAAAAATCTATTTTTAATCTGTGAATCTGTGGCTGATTTTTTAAAAACGTTGATGCGTGATTTACTAGGTAATAGTTAAGGAAAATATTGTAAAAAATTCAAGAAAGACTGTTCAGATGACGCGCAAGATGCATCCCCATACTAAAACAAGCTTGCAAGAGATAGCCTCCGGTAGGTGCATCCCAGTCGAGCATTTCACCAATGCAATAATTACTTTTTTTATCTTTTAGTTGAAAATTTTCGTCCACAGCATTCAGTTGGATACCGCCTGTTGTTGATATCGCATCGTTCAATAACGCAGCACCGGTAATTTCGAGGCTTAATTTTTTAATATTTTGAGCCAATAATTCTGGATTCAAGTAGATTTCTTTCGAAAGGTATTTTTTCAAAAGTCCAATTTGCGCGGGACTCAATTTTACTTCTTTCTGTAATGTTTCGCTCGTCTTTTTAAAAGTTGATTTTCTAATTTTGTCAAGCAAATCTTCATAACATAAGGTTGGTTTGAGATCTAGGAAAATTGTAGCTTTTTGTTGGCTTTCCAATTCTTCTCGAATGTGTGGACTAAGTGCATAAATAGCATTTCCTTCTAAACCGAAACGTGTGATAACCGCTTCGCCTTTTTGTCTTTTATTCAAACAGCTAATCGCAATATTTTTAAGCGGACTGCCTTCATGTTCCAAGATGAAATCTTCCGGCCAGTTCACCCGATACGCACAATTCGAAGATTGAAAAGCAACGATAGGAATATTTTCTCTTTCAAATAAATCTAGCCAGGTACCATCAGAACCGGTGATCTTCCAGCTACCACCGCCCAGGGCAAAAATGGTATAGTCGGATTTTATTGCTGTATCTGTATTGAAAACGATGTCATCTTTGTTCCTCCAGCCCGTCCAGGTGTGTTGGTATTGAATAGCGACACCTTGCTTAGTCAAAACATCCAGAATTGCGTTGAGTACTGTTATGGGTTTGATGCCACTTTCAGGATATACTCGTTTGCTACTGCCAATATAGGTTGGGATACCGATGGTATCTATCCACTGTCTAAAGTCTTCATTATCAAAATTAAGCAATGCTTTTTCCAAAAAATGAGGTGGTGTATAGCGTGCAATCAATTCAGCAATGGGTTCCGAATGGGTGAGGTTAAATCCCCCTTTTCCGGCCACCAAAAATTTCCTTCCCAGTGTTTTGTTTTTTTCGTAGACTGTAACCTTGAATTTCTCACAATCCAATAATGCAGCCAGTATAAGTGCTGCGGGTCCTCCTCCAATAATTGAAACTGATTTTTTCACGTCACAAAAATAGGTTTTGTTTTTCCCGTAAATGCCGTTACGTATTTTTATATTAGCCAATGTATATGTAAAAAATAAAAAAGGCTGTTCAAAATAATTTTGAACAGCCTTTTTAGAAATTTTTTATCCACTAATATTTTGCCGACTCTCCGGCTTTCGGCAAGGATTGTTTTATAAATTGTCTGATATCCTCGTTGGCAGTTTCTAAATCTACTTTTCTCAAATACATCATGTGACCGCTTCTGTAACCTTTCCAGGACATTCTGTCATTTAGTCTTCCGCTTGGATCCATTTGCCACATGTTGTATTTTGAATTGAAATAATCACAAGCCCCGTCATAATAGCCGGACTGAACCATTACATGCAAATACGGATTTTGAGCCATGGCTTGTCTCAGGTTTTCTCCAGTTTTATCATTGGAATCATCCCAAGGCCGCACAGAACCAAACATATTGTATTTGAAATCGGTTTTGTAATTCAAATTATTGCGCAAGTACATATTGATGGCAGGAGTAAAGGAGTGGAGCCAAGAAGTAAGTTCGGCATTAAAATCAGGACTGTCACCAGCGGTTTTACGGTCAATTCCTTTGTAACGAGAATCTAATCTTCCTACGGTAAATCCTTGATCGCGCAACAATTCTTTCCAGAAATAATCATAGGGAACATCTAAATTATTTTGTAAAACCACTTTTTCCGAAAGTCCGGAATAGCGCGCAATTTTGGACGCGATTTCTTTTCTTTTTTGATCGTCCAATGCGCCTCCTTTGCTCATTGCGGGAAGCAGTTCATTTATGGTAAATTCTTCTACTTCAGGCAGCATATCCGTTAAATCTTTGTTCTGTAAATCAGCAGGTAATTTTTTGTGGAACCAAGCCGTAGCAGCAAAATAAGGCAGTTTCAGCGCAGCTTCAGAAGCGACTCCACGAGTGATTCCCAATTCAGTTGGCGATACTAAAATAACGCCGTTCAAATACATCCATTCACTATTTTGTAATTCTAGTGCCAATCCGGAAACACGCGTAGTACCATAACTTTCACCAATGAGATATTTGGGTGAAGCCCAACGATTGGTTCGGGATACAAATCCATTAATCCAATCAGCAAGGTATTTAATGTCGGCATTTACACCAAAGAATTTAGTGGTTGGTATTTCTTTACTTGTCGCTCTTGAATAGGCGGTATTAACAGGATTTACAAAAACAATATCGGCAACATCCAATATTGAATATGGATTTTCCTTGATTCCATAAGGCTGTAACGGATAGCCTTCATCATCAATATTAATTAAAGTGGGACCCGTATAGGCAATCTGCATCCAAACCGAAGCGGAACCTGGACCGCCATTAAAGGAGATGACTAAAGGGCGGGCAGCACGATCTTTTACATCAGAACGCTCATAATACGTGTAAAATAATCCGGCAATTGCTTTTCCATCCTCATCCCAAACCGGCATCGTCCCAGTGGTGGCTTTGTAAGGCACTTTTTGACCTTTGATAGTTGTGCTGTGTTCTGTTATGACCTGCGAATCCGGATTGAAAATAAGATTTGCAGCTGAATATTCTTCTTTTGGAGCAGGAGTAGCTGCTGGTGTTTTTGATGGTTGGGCATGCATTGTCGTAAAAAATCCAACTAAGAGCAACGATAGTACTGTTTTTTTCATAAAGAGATCGGTTTGAGGTGTTTTTAACAACAATTTTTGATAAAATTTAATTTCACTAATGTATTGTTTTTTATTGGAGCATCTATAAAAGAATGCAGAATTATGATTTTAATGCGTTTGACCTGTCATTTAAGCACCTGGAATAGGAATCAAATAACAGTTGTGTTTGCCCTGATTTTCTGATTACCTTTGCATCATGGATAAAATTTTTCGTCCCAACCCTAATTCTTTCAAAAATACTTTCTGCGTATTTGATGAAATTTCTATTGATGCTATAAATGGATTGAAAATTCAGTATGACAGCAAATCGGGCAGTAAATATTATTATACTAAAACGGGAATGTATCGGTTGTCCAATCATTGGGGACGATTAGCTAATAGCAAATGGCGATTAGAACCTTTAGAACCAGAAACAATTTCTAAAATTAAATTGGGTTATGCTTCTTGGGATCGTTTTTATCCAGATAATGCTATAGAAGAACTCTATTATTTAGAAGCAAATTATCTAAAGAAAACAGTCAATTACCAACACAGAAATAATCCAAAGTATGATAAAAAAGCGATCTTGAGAACCAGTTTTGAAACCACTAAACGCATCAAGCAGATCCGAAATTTATTCAATCTGACTTCGTGGGCTAACTATTTTGATTGCGACGATATTGATCTTTTGAGAGAGAAAATTATCAATCAATTAATTTTTACCACTAAAACGTTAGAGGAAATAAAAAAAGAATTCATTTGATGCCAGCCACGGAATCATCTGAAAAATATTGATTTTTCGCCTTTTAAGTAATAACCATGGTATAATGTCGTGTTTTAAAATCAGGATAAAATTATGTAACAATCTGATTTAAACTCGTTTTACTTAAAGTTAATTCTTTTGACTTTACGACTTTTAAACTTTCGACTTACTTAATAGACTGCTTCGTGTTTTTAATCACATAAAGAAATCAATAATAAATCATTAGTAGTGATAGGTTTAGACAGGTATCCCAGAATATTTTTATATGATTTAGATTTGTTTTTATCTTCAACTGCAATGGAGGAACTCACGATATACACAATGATTTGTTTATCAAATAAAGATTTTATAAGTCCCATTTCTTCCATAAATTCCCAGCCGTCCATTATTGGCATATTAATATCCAATAAAATGATATCCGGAAGGGCAGCGTTATTTTCTACAGCAATATGAAGATGGTCAATTGCTTCTTTTCCATTTTTGAATGATGAAACCCTCGAAAATATTTCGGACCTTTGAATTATTTTATTTACGATAATTTGGTAAATGGCATCATCATCGACTATCCAGATTGCTTTTTTTGTCATTGAATATAGATTTTAAATGTTGTTCCAATATCGGGTTCACTTTCCACGGTGATATTTCCTCCCATAGCATCAATTTTATTTTTAGTAATAAACAATCCAATTCCTTTTGAATCAGAATTAGGGGTAAAGGTCTTGTACATTCCAAAAATTTTATCGGCATTTTTAACCAAATCAATCCCAATGCCGTTATCCGAAATTTGAAGGACTTTCATCTCGTTTTCTATAATCAAAGTAATTTTTATGATGGGTTTTCGCAAGGGATGTCTGTAACGAATAGAATTTGAAATAATATTATAAAGTATGCTTTCCAGATAAGCCGGATTATAATTTATCATTATTTGATCTGAAATGGCTGAAATAATAGTGACTTCATGGGCCATAATTTGTTCCGAAAGTACATTTTGTGTTATCTGAATGTACTGTTTTAGGTTCAAAGGTTCGGATACTAAACCAATATTTGTGCTTATGTTTACGACTTCATTCAGGTGTAACATGGTTTCGTTCAGCGAACTAGAGACTGTTTTTAAAAGTTCCATCATTTCCGCTCTTTCTTCTTCGGATTCTGAGGAGGTGATTAATCCTATAATTGAAGTAATATTGCTAGTATGTGATCTTAAGTTATGAGAAACGATATAGGAAAAATTCAGCAATTTTTTATTTTGTTCCGTAACAAGAGTAAAGGATGATTTTAACTCTTTTTCAGCTTCTTTTGTTTTAGTAATATCAATCATAATGCCTCGTAATCTTGCTGCTTTACCATTTTCAATGACAACATTTGCGATGTCACGCAGCCAAACTACATCCCCATTTTTGGCTACCATCCGATACTCAAAATCATGGTCTGCCTTGTCATTTGTTAGTATAGTGCAATAATTCTGAACCCATTCACTATCTTCTGAATAGAGATGGTCACTCCAAAAAGTAGGGCTTTTAAGCCATTCCTCAGGGGTATAACCTAATATGTTTTCAACTTTCTGACTAATGAAATTAAAAGAAAAATCAGTAGCATTACACTCCCATACAATTCCATCAACGGTATTTATCAAGGATTCAATTCTTTGTTGTGAATCTATAATTATTTTTTCAGAGTATTTTCGATCAGTAATGTCTAATGTGGAAACAATGATTCGTTCAAATGTTTTTTCATAACCACGAATAACATTCCATCTTAAGTTAATGTCCCGTAATTTGCCTTCTGAATCTTTTATTACGGTTTCAATAATAAATTGTTTGTTATATTGAGTAATTGAGACCAAATTTTTTATGAAATCTTCTCTGGACTTCATATTAAACAATTCTCCTTTAATACTTATTAATTCCTCTAATGAGGAAACCTTATAAAGCAACAAGTTAGCTTTGTTAACATTGATAATTTTAATTAAAGAATGACATTTGTCAACAACTGCGGGATTATTGTTGAAATATTCTGTTACCTTTTCTTTGTTTTCCCCAAACAAATTTAATTCCTCCAGATATTTTTTAACATCTAAAAAATCCTCTTCTCTAAGAGGTAATGGAGAGTCCAGAAAAAGGCTTTTGAACCGGTCTTCACTTTTTTTGATTAATTGCTCCGCTTCTTTTTTTATTGAAATATCCTCTATAATAGCGATATTAGTGGATGCTTTTTTATAGAGTGCTGATACCGTAAGATTGACCCAAAGAATAGTACCAGTTTTTGTAAAATACCGTTTTTCCACTGAATACTCAGTAATTTCACCATTCCGGAGTTTTTCAAGTTTTATTAAATCTTGTTCTAAATCATCGGGGTGCGTTACTGATTGGAAATTTAAGTGTTTCATTTCCTTTTCAGAATATCCTAATAATTGGCAATATTGGTTATTGATTTCAATAAAATTACCGGTTAAGGAATTTATGTGCGCTATTCCTACAGGTGCCTGATCAAATATGGCTTCAAATTTTATTTCAGAATTCAATAATTTTGTGGCCTGAGTATTTACAAGAGACTGCAATTCTTTTGGTATTTTCAGTACTATAAATAGTAAAACACCAAAAAGCGCAGCAAAAAATACACCAATAATTCCAGGAATTAAAATTTGAGGATAGAGGTAATTCTCGTGTTTTGATATCAGATATAATTTCCAGTTGCCATCCGGAATAGAAGTTGAAATAGTATAATTTTTTGAAAATTCAGTTCTAATGGGCAAATAGAAAATTTCTTTTTCATTATCAAATTTTGAAAACTGGAAGTAATATTTAGAATCATCAATATCTGTTATCCCTGAAGTTTCTAAAAAAGTTTCTAATGTAATGATAATGGCTGAAAATCCCCAAAATTTATTGTTTTCAAATACTGGAAACCGTCCTATAATTCCCATTCCGCCTTGTTTTAATTTCAAAGGCCCGTCAAAATACATTTTTCGGGTTTTTATAGATTTTAAAGATTCCTTTTTTTGATGTGGTGCTGTTAAAACATTTAATTCTAAGGATGCTTCATTGCCTTTTAAAGGATAGATGTACTTAATTATTCCATTAGGAATCAGCAGAATTGCACTGATGTCGGTATTTGTTTCAATCAGTTTTTTACTTACGGAATCAAAATTTTCAGGAACACCTTTGTCATTGATGGTCAGTGCTAATGTTAACGTTGAAGTGTAACAGTTTTTAAGCGATTGATGAATGTTTTGACGAACAAAATGAAGAATAGTATTCATTTCGCGTTGTTCATCTTCTTTTATTAGTTGGTATTGCTGCCAAACGATGAAACCAGTGAGACAACTTAAAATGAGAAATGTCATGAAGCCCATTGTCCTGGGCTTGTCTATAAACCATCGGATGAATTTATTATGTTTTTTTTTAGACATTATGTAGTATTTTTAGTAGGTTTTTGAGGCAATATCATTAAAAAAATAAATATATAAAAAATAAAGATTAAAGTATATTTTTTTTTTTGATTTAGTTGCAGTATCAATTTTTGTGTTTTATATATTTTTTAGTGTATTTACAGTATTTGCCTCATAATCTTTGATATCAAAAAAAAATGATTTTCGCAAAAAAAAAGTACACTACGGAGAAGATATTTCAAAGCCCATTTGAAAATTTAAAGCGTAAAGTAGCCTGTTGACAATTAAAAGAAGCACTATCAAACTAAAAACAATTTTAATTTCAATAATTAAACCGAACTTTGCAGTAGTTTTTGAATCGAAAAATTGATTCAACATTTGATAATTTAGAGCGCAAGAGCATGAGTAGAAATAACGAAAGAAATATTAAAAAACACAACGATAAGTTGCACAAAGCGCAGGATAAATTAAAACAAGCTGAAATGCTGCGCAAGGAAAAACTAAAGCAAATCACTAAAAAATTTAATGAAGATAAGGCTTCAGAAAAATAATGTAACTACATCATGGAAAAAAATAAATTTAGCGAAGTAAAAAGTGGCGTTCAGCAAATAATAGATTTTATTGCTAAAAAAAATGCCCGGGAAGCCAATACTAAATTAGCAGAAGTTAGCGAGCAATTAGATGAACTCCTGGATTTTGCCGAAGAGGATGAAGACCTAATGGAGATAAGCCGCTATCAAGTCTTGTTGAACCAGTTGCATCAAAAAATAGTAGGGTTAAATGGACAGGCAACCGAATCCATTTAGACGAATTTTATCAAAGAATGATCAAAAATAAATGTTATTGCGGTTTTGATAAAAATTTCCAGGATTGTTGTGAACCCATTATTAATGGAGTAAAAAAAGCGACTACTGCGGAGTCTTTAATGCGTTCCAGATATTCAGCTTATGCAACGCATCAAGTAGATTATTTGTTAGCCACGACCCATATTACGGTGAGAAAGCAGCATTCAAAATCTGAAATTCTAAATTGGGCCACCTCAAATAAATGGCAGCAATTGGAAATTATAGAATCCACAGAGAACACGGTAGAATTCAAAGCTCATTTTTTAGACACCAAACTTCATAAACAAATTCATCATGAATTTTCTACTTTCAAACTTGAAAATGGATGTTGGTTTTATGTGGACGGACAATTTTTTTAGGTAGCTTTTTTTGGATTTTATCGTTTTTAACTAAAAATTAATAAATGTTTGTATAGCATACATTTTTTATTGGTGTAATTTTATTGGCTATGAAAAATGACACTAAAAAAGGTTTTTATTTCAAGCAATACGAAGCCCCCTTTCAGTCTCCGTTTGATAAGCTCTTTGGTATTTTCAAAGAATTAATTACACATACTTCAGGAGATTTTGATGAAGCAATCGACTGGTTACGGGAATTGGACAAAGAATATAAACTCACTGATGAACACTACAGTATTGATGATTTTATTGAAGATTTAAAGAAAAAAGGATACATCCGCGATGAACTTAAAGAGGATGGAACTGCTGGAATTGGTATTACTGCCAAGACGGAGCGTGCCATTCGGCAACAAGCCTTGGACAATATTTTTGGTAATCTGAAACGCTCCGGAAGCGGCAATCACAAGACTAAACATTCCGGAAACGGTGACGAACATACCGGGGAATTTCGGGAATTTCATTTTGGTGACGGACTCGAACGAATTTCCTTGACCGAAAGTTTACGCAATGCCCAAATCAATAACGGAGTAGCAGATTTTATGTTGACCGAAAATGATTTAGTTGTCGAAGAAACGCAATATAAATCACAGATGAGTACTGTTTTGATGATCGACATCAGCCACAGTATGATTTTGTACGGTGAAGATAGAATTACTCCCGCCAAGAAAGTAGCAATGGCTCTTGCTGAATTGATTACGACACGTTATCCAAAAGATACTTTAGATATTCTGGTTTTTGGAAACGACGCTTGGACCATTGCAATTCGGGATCTACCGTATTTAAAAGTGGGTCCTTACCACACCAATACAGTTGCCGGTTTACAACTAGCCATGGATATCCTGCGCAGGAAACGAAACACCAACAAGCAAATTTTCATGATTACCGATGGGAAGCCAAGTTGTGTCCGCGAAAAAGACGGTTCCTATTATATGAACAGTAACGGACTCGACGAATATATTGTGGATAAATGCTACAATCAGGCGCAGCAAGCCCGAAAACTACACATTCCAATCACCACATTTATGATTGCGAATGATCCGTATTTGCAAAAATTCGTCAATAAATTCACCGAATCAAATCAAGGAAAAGCATTTTATACCGGATTAAAAGGACTGGGTGAAATGATTTTTGAGGATTATGAAACCAATCGTAAAAAGAGAATAAAATAGTAATTAGTCACAGTCTCAGTTGTCAGTTCGAGCGCAGTCAAGAACAAATTGACAGTTAACAATAATAACAATTTTAAAAGCAATATGAAAATAGAAAATATAAAAACTCTCGGAGAATTAAAAAAATCAGGTTACAAAAGTATAAACATCAAAGATGAGTTGCGTACGAACTTAAGAAATAAAATTAAATCAGGACAACCAACTTTTGAAGGTGTTCACGGTTTTGAAGATACCGTAATTCCGGAACTAGAACGTGCTATTTTGTCGCGTCACAACATCAATTTATTAGGGCTTCGTGGTCAAGCCAAAACCCGATTGGCGCGCAAAATGATCGAATTGTTGGACGAATACATTCCGTTTGTGACAGGTTCCGAGATTAATGACGATCCGTTGCAGCCCATTTCTCGTTTTGCCAAAGATATTATTGAAACCAAAGGAGATGCAACTCCCATTTCCTGGCTACACCGAAGCGACCGTTTTTTCGAAAAATTAGCTACGCCGGATGTAACCGTTGCAGATTTGATTGGAGATGTCGATCCAATTAAAGCAGCAAATTTAAAACTGTCCTATGCGGATGATCGTGTGATCCATTTTGGGATGATTCCAAGAGCGAATCGTTGTATATTCGTTATCAACGAATTACCGGATTTACAGGCGAGAATCCAAGTAGCACTATTTAATATTTTGCAGGAAGGCGATATCCAGATTCGTGGATTCAAATTGAGAATGCCCCTTGATCTGCAATTTGTATTTACAGCAAATCCAGAAGATTACACGAATCGTGGGAGTATTGTAACCCCATTAAAAGACAGGATAGGTTCTCAAATCCTGACACATTACCCGGAAACCATTAAAATTGCCAGAACCATTACAGAGCAGGAAGCAAAACTGGACGCCACACAAAATAATATGGTTTACGTGCCTTCGTTAGCGAGAGATTTATTAGAACAAATCAGTTTTGAAGCAAGAGAAAGCGAATATATTGATAACAAAAGTGGGGTGAGTGCCAGATTGAGTATTACCGCTTTTGAGAACTTATTAAGTACTGCAGAAAGAAGGGCTTTGAAATCCGGAGTAGATAAAACAACGTTGCGATTGTCTGATTTTATGGGAATTATTCCTGCTATTACCGGAAAAGTCGAATTGGTTTACGAAGGAGAGCAGGAGGGAGCTGCCGCCGTAGCACAACATTTATTGGGCGATGCGATCCATACTTTTTTCCCTGCATATTTTCCAAAAATCGAAAAATTAGAGAAAGAAGGTGTCAAAAATGCCTACACGGATATCATCGAATGGTTTTTTGCCGAAAGTGGTTTCGAATTATCAGACGATTGTTCTGATGAAGAATACGAAAGAATATTAGGAAGTATTGTTCCTCTTGAAATTTTAATCAAAAAACACCAACCGCAACTGGAAAAAGAAGATAAATTTTTCATGAAGGAATTTATTCTTTGGGGATTGGTTGAATATAAAAAACTAAGCAAAGACCGTTTTTCTAAAGGATATCAGTTCAAGGATATTTACGGAAGCTTTATTAGTAAATTGTAAATAACATACGTTTTTTACACTATAAGTCATTTAAGGAATCACTATTGTGTAGTTCCTTAAATGACTTTTTTGTTTAAAAATTGATCTATTTTTGTCGTTTTTTTTTCTAGAGAATAAAATAAGCGTCCCATTTATTTATTTCTTTATCGGCGTTACTGATTTTTATTAGTCTACCTTGCCTCATTGACCGTCTAAGCAGTCAAAAAGAAAGACATGGAAAATAGCTTTGAAGCCTTGATTGCTACTTATATTGAAAATAAGGTAGGCATATCCGAACATTTTTTGAGCACCGATTTAGCTAATAATCTAAAACAAAATTTGATTGTTTTAAACCAAAATAGTCTGTTGACGGAAGCAGGAATTGGTAACGCAGAAAAGGTTTCTTATGATGGTGCAATACGAAGCGATTCCATTTATTGGTTGGATAAAAAACACAACAACGCATTCGAAAATGAGTTTTTTGCTCAAATAGAAGCTTTTATTATTTATTTGAATGAAAGTTGTTATGCTGGAATAACGGGATATGAATTTCATTATTCGTTGTATGAATCGGGCGATTTTTATCTCAAACATTTGGATCAATTCAAGAATAATCCCAGCCGAAAATACTCTATGATCAGTTATCTGAACAGCAATTGGCAAGAAAGTGACGGTGGTGAGTTGCTGATTCATCAAGCTAATAACAATCAAAAAATAGCCCCAACTCAAGGTAAAACAGTTTTCTTTAAGAGTGACGAATTAGTTCATGAAGTTTTGGTCACCCAAAATACCAGAATGAGTATTACGGGATGGTTGAAGAGTGATTAATATTTCTAAAAAAAAATACTCAGTTTCCCTTTATCCGCGTAACTATTTTTTGAAATAATCGCTTTCCGTCCCTTTTGTTTTTAGGAACTTCAACCGCTTTTAGTTCTGTTTTGCTTGCAATAAATTGATAGCTGAAAGCAAATTGAGGGTTTTTTGAATCGTCATTTAACAGTCCAAAGCGCAAATCATTGAAATATAAAGATTTATTTTTATTAGAAATAATATACCAGCCTTCGCTCGCTTTTTTTAGTTTTTCAAAATCTGAATTTCCTTTTAGCTGCGATTCTAGAAATTTATTTTTGCTATAAGCAGTAAATAAAATGGGTTGCGTGTCAAAAAGAGAGTAGTCGCCTAATGCGTAATTGTTTGCTGTGGCTACGTTAGCATTCCACAAAATGAGGTTGAAAGCGGTGGGTTTTACGATGATTTCAGAATACTGAATTTTTTGTTTTGTTAATGCTTTTTCAAATTGGTTCAAGGCATATACTTTTATAAAACAGGACAAAAGGAGATACGCACTACTGATGGATAATCCTCTAATTATATATTTTTTGCGAAGTACTGCGTTTTTTGTTTTCCAAGTCACAATCAATGTAATAATTAGTGGAATGGTGTACAACGGGTCAATTACAAAAATGGTTTTTAACGCAAATCTATAGTCTAAAGGCCATAAAATTTGTGTACCCCAAGAAGTGAACATGTCCAATAACACATGGGTAAACAAACACCAAAACGCCATACGAGTTGCCTGAAAAAAGTTGATTTTATCTCTTTCTATTTTTGAAATAATCCAACCCAAAACAGGCGATAAAAATAGAAAAAGAAAAAGAGAATGACTGATGCCACGGTGAATCAGGATGGCATCTACAGGATTTAAAAACAATCCCACTACAATATCTAAATCGGGAATTGTGCCCAGAATTGAACCATATAAAATTGTTTTATTTTTGAGCTTTTTGCCTGCGCATACTTCGGCAATGGCAATTCCTAAAGCAACTTGAGTAAAAGAATCCATTCTGTAAAAGTAGCTGAAATCAATAGATATCTTGATGACCAGTAGTAAATTTTTGGTGTGAATTACACTTTTTTTTATTGTACTTGAAAAAATATCTTAAAATAAAACTATACTGATCAGTAGAGATTTTAAAATAAATATGTGCTATCTTGTCCCATAATAAATAAACCAAGCTATGTATAAAATTCATACTATTGATTTACACTTTCAATCCGAAAAACATTCTATTGGTGCTTTTTTAATTGAAACCGAAAAAGGTCCGATACTTATCGAAACCGGACCGGAATCTACTTGGGAGTATCTTGAAAAAGGAATCCAGAAGATAGGGTATGAGATCAAAGATATTCAGCATGTATTCCTGACGCACATTCATTTTGACCATGCCGGAGCAGCATGGAAATTGGCACAAAATGGCGCTAAAATATACGTACACCCCATTGGAATTCCACATTTAGCTAATCCGGAGAAATTATGGAATTCAGCCAAAATGATCTATACCGATAAGATGGAGCTTCTTTGGGGGAAAATGGAATCTATACCTGAGCAACAATTGATTGGGGTTACGGACGGTGATGTTGTAGACTTGGGAGATATTCAAATAAAAGTATGGTATACACCGGGTCATGCTGTGCATCATAATGCGTATCAAATTGAGGATGTGATATTTACTGGGGATGTGGCCGGAGTAAAAATAGGAGATGGTCCCGTTGTACCTCCTTGTCCTCCCCCGGATATTAATATTGAATTATGGAAACAATCCCTTAGAAAATTAAAAGATTTAAAGCCTAGAGCCTTGTATTTAACACATTTTGATTTTCAAAAAAATCCGGATGAATTACTATCAGGATTAGAAATAGTTCTGGATGATTGGGCTAGTTTTATCAAACCTTTTTATGACAATCAAACTCCGCCAGAAAGTATAGTTCCTCAATTTATGGAATACACCAGAAAGCAGTTTTTGGACAAAGGACTCGATGCGGAAGAAATTCAAACCTATGAGTTTGCTAATCCAAGCTGGATGTCTGTAAATGGTTTATTGCGGTATTGGAAACTCAAAGAACAAGGAAGGATTTAAGATTGCCATAATTTGATGGCTAAATTCTCCTTTTGTACTACTGAAACCGGATGCGTACTATTCTTGTTCTGGAAATATTACTTTCAATACTTTCATAAAAGAGCAAAAGGAAAGACAATAAATGGTAGTTTTACCCTCTAAAAATTCGCTATGCTATTTCTTGTTTTAAGTATTATTTGCAGTGTCACTGTGGGAGTGTTGTTTAAAATGGTTCGCGGATATGAAGTCAGTCCTATTCAAATTGTTGCTTGGAATTATGTATTTGCGCTTATTCTTTGTTATTTTTTCTTCAGTCCAAATCTTACCAATATTGGCACTTTAGCACCTTGGGGAATTTATGTTTCTCTTGGGGTTTTGTTGCCAGCAATCTTCCTTTTTTTGGCGGCTTCAATCAAACAAGTAGGGATTGTAAAAACGGATGCTGCTCAAAGGCTATCTTTGTTTATTCCTATTTTAGCTGCTTGGCTGGTCTTCAAAGAGGATTTTACTATCCTAAAAATAGCGGCGCTTTTGGCAGCATTTCCAGCGCTGTTGCTAATCCTTGATAAACCTTCTGAAAACACAAAAAATAAATGGATCTATCCTGCAGTAGTGCTATTAGGATTTGGAATTATAGACATCCTTTTCAAGCAAATTGCCCTTCACACCACTTTGCCATATACAACGTCATTATTTGTAGTTTTTGGAATTGCGTTGTTTATTATGATTGGCGCTGTTATTTATAACGTGATGATAACTAAAGTCTCATTAAACTTCAAAAATATTATTTTTGGTGGTATGGTAGGTGTTTTCAACTTTGGAAACATACTCTTCTATCTAAAAGCGCATAAGGCTTTCGCTGAAAATCCTTCAACGGTTTTTGCCGGTATGAACATGGGTGTAATAGTAATGGGAAGTCTTGTTGGGATTTTTATTTTTAAGGAAAAACTAACTAAAATGAATTTTGCTGGACTTTTTCTGGCTTTAATAGCGATTGTTTTAATCGTAATCTCGCAGATCATTTAAAGAATAAGTTGCAACTAAAAGAGTTTTCATATACAATTTTTGGTTTTTTTGATTGCATTTAAAGCAAAAGTATCCGATCTAAAAGCGGATCTACAGTCGAATCAAAATTCCGTAAAACAAGGTTGCATAAAAAAGTGATATTTTTTGCATTTAATTTTACAGAATCATTGTTTTTTTTATAGTTTACCGTATAAGTAATAACCATGGTATAATGTTGTATTTTAAAATCAGGATAAAATTATGTAACAATCTGATTTAAAGCTGTTTTACTTAAAGTTAATTCTTTTGACTTTACGACTTTTAAACTTTCGACTTACTTACAATAAATTATTGGTCCGAAACTGGTGTAATGGAATAGAAAATTAAGCACTAAATATTCAAATATATGTTGTTTTATATAATTGCAAGTTTAATGCGATTTTCAAGGTTGGTTCAGTTTATTTAACAATTTCAAAAAAAAATAAATAACAAGATAAATGATTAAAGGAAAAAAAGCAAAATGGATTAGGAAGTCTCACCGATATTTAGGGATATTTTTGGGTCTTCAATTCTTAATGTGGACTATTAGTGGACTATATTTTAGTTGGTCAAACATTGATGACATTCATGGAATGCAATTTCATAAAAAAGGAATTGTTGCTGAGTCGTTTTCAGGTTTAATTAGTCCTTCACTTCTTCATCCTTCGATAGCAATTCAATCTATCGAATTAAGGAAAATAAATAATCAACCTTTTTATTGGGTGAATGAGAAGATGCTTTATAATGCGAAAACTGGAAAATTAAAAAATGGGATCTCTAAAAAAGAAGCATTGTCAATTGCAGATAAATACATTATATCGGGTTTAAAAGTAAAAGAAATACAACTCATTAAAGAAGTAGGGAAACACCATGAATATAGAGAGCATTTACTACCTGCCTACGTTATTTCATACCAAGAACCGGATAATTTAAAAGTTTATATTTCAGTCAATGACGGAGGTTTTCAGACGATTAGACATAGAAATTGGCGATGGTTTGACTTTTTATGGATGACCCATACCATGGATTATGAAGGTCGAGATAATATGAATAATATTGTTTTGCGACTATTTTCATTGTTAGGGTTAATAACTGTTTTAAGTGGTTTTTTACTTTGGTATATCTCTTCGCCTACCGTTAGAATAATCTGGAGGAAAATAAAAAAATAATTTAACATAATAAAACAAACCATAAAATCAATTTAAAATCAAAAACTATGAGAAAAATAATTCTAATACATTTCTTTATTTTACAAGCATTAGTAATTTCGGCACAAGAAAAAGTTCAAATAAAACTAACTTCGGCAAGTCCATCTGCATCATTTGAACAAGAATTGGGTAGCACAATGATTAAAGTTTCTTACAGCAGACCACTAGCAAGAGGCAGAAAAATATTTGGTGAATTAGTGCCTTTTGAAAAACTTTGGCGAACTGGCGCTAGTGATTGCACTTTAATAACTACTAACGAAGATATTGTATTTGGAAATACTACTTTAAAAATGGGTAGCTACTCAATATTCACAATGCCTTCTAAAAAGGAGTGGACAATAATTGTAAATGCAGATACAACATTACACGGCGAAACTGGATATGATGCCAAAAAAGATGTTTTTCGTTTAACAGTTCCTGTAGAAAGCATATCTAATTTCTATGAAACATTTACAATCGAAATAAATGATATTAACAGCAAAGGAGAGGGGTTTCTAAAAATAATATGGGAAAATTCGATGATTAAAATTCCATTAAAAAGTAAAGCAGATGAAACTATTTTAACAGTAATAGATAAAAACATCATTAAAGAAAAAACCCTTGATGCTAATTTATTATTTCAAGCAGCAAACTATTATTACAGTACAAACAGAGATTACAAACAAGCAGTGGCTTGGCTTTTAGAAGCCGCGAAATTGGATCCAGATAATTTTTATTATCCTAATTTGAGACAAAAAATAGCAACGGAATTAAAAGACTATCCAAGTGCAATTGAAGCAGGTAAAAAAGCTTTATCTATAGCAGAATTTAAAAAAATGAAAAGTGTAGAATCACTCAAAAAACAAATTTTAGAGATGGAGTTACTATTGAACAAATAAATTAATTTTAAATCAAAAATTATGAAAATGAAACACACAACAGAAGAGCATACACAAGAATCAAGTTTAACTATGTACAAAAAATTGACGATTATGATAGTGGTGTCATTTATAGCTATGTACATACTAATGTATTCAATGGTAGATATTTTATCTATATTTATAAGGGGTTAGAAGGGTAGAGGTGTACAAAAGAAGTACTGATTTTGATCAAGTAACTATCTTTAGTGTTAGTAAAAACAATTTGTATTTTTTATTCATTCAAAAACTGCTGAGTTCTATACTTTGTTTTTATGATAAAAAACGTTCTTTCTGTGATGGAAAAAATATTGAAATGAATCGCTTAGCTTTTGACAACTTTTCTTCAATTTTGTTATATACAAAGCTAAGTTGCTTTTCATTCAAGTCTAACACTGATACAAATTTATCATTTATATTTTAGTTAATTTTACCGCCTTAACAGTAATTCGTCCTTTTGTTTCTTTAATTAGATGCTATGTCACGTCCTAATAATGATTTTACTGCTATAACAGTAAAATGATAAATTTTTTAATGATTTAAGCCGTGCGTGTTATTAAATTGTATATTTTTACCGCTAAAACAGTATATAATGAATGATTTTGATTTAGGTGCTTTAATTAAAGACCATCGAAAAAAAGCAGGACTTACACAGCTTGAACTAGCCGACTTAGCTGGAGTAGGCAAGACCACTGTTTTTGATATTGAAAAAAATAAAGAGACAGTTCGTTTGAATAATCTTTTTGCAGTACTCCGAGTGCTAAATATTAAAGTAGAATTCAAAAGTCCTTTAAATAAATAATTATGAGAAGAGCAATTGTATTTGCACACGGAAAAAGAGCTGGAATTTTAACGGAAATTGCTGCTAACGACTATCATTTTGAGTACGATGAAAATTATGATGGCGAAGCGGTTTCATTGACTATGCCTACAACTCAGAAAAAATATAGCTATACATTTTTTCCACCGTTTTTTGAAGGGCTATTACCTGAAGGTGTAATGTTAGAGGGATTACTACGTATTGTCAAAATTGACAAAAAAGATTACTTCTCTCAACTGATAGCAACGGGAAATGATTTAGTGGGAGCAGTAACGGTTAAATTGATGGAAGATGAATAGATGTCCTATTACGTATGACTTGTGTGGTACAGATAAGTACAGTGAAAAAGGATTACGCATGATAGCTCCTAAGCTGGCTTATTTAAATGATTTACCTTATACGGCTGTTGAACTTCGTCAGGAAGCCGCAAATAGAGCTAAAAAGCTATCCATTCAGGGAGTGCAACCAAAGCTTAGTGCGGCTATTTCAATAGTGGATCAAGAATTTAAAATTGTGGACCAATTTGGAACGTACATTATTAAGCCACAAAATGATTTATTTCCACAATTACCGGAAAATGAAGATGTAACTATGCGAATGGCGAAAGTGTTTGGTTTAGAAGTGCCATTTCACGGGATGCTATATGGCAAAGATGGTAGTTTGTCTTATTTCATTAAACGTTTTGACCGCTACGGTAAAGGAAATAAGTTCGCAACAGAAGATTTTGCTCAATTGACTGGGAATACAAGAGACACAAAGTATCGTTTTACGATGGAAAAATTGATTCCTGTACTTGATGAATATTGTTCATTTCCCGCAATTGAAAAAGCTGATTTTTTTAAAAGAATTCTTTTTTGCTATCTGACCGGAAATGAAGACATGCATTTGAAAAATTTTTCGCTAATTACCAAAAATGGAAAAACAACACTGACTGGAAAAACCGGTCAAATTGACCACCCAATTCCAGTGCAAATTGACCACCAGTTCCGGAGTAAACTGACCACCCTA